>NZ_JBFAOM010000003.1:0-444158 GCF_040675235.1 Nonomuraea sp. NPDC049637 | reverse complement strand
GGCGTCAACGACGCGGCCGCGCTCGCCCAGGCCGACCTGGGCCTGGCCATGGGCACCGGCACGGACGCCGCCATCGAGGCGTCCGACCTGACCCTGGTCAGGGGCGACCTGCTGGTGGCCGCCGACGCGATCAGGCTCTCCCGCCGGACGCTCGGCACGATCAAGGGCAACCTGTTCTGGGCCTTCGCCTACAACGTCGCCGCCCTGCCGCTGGCCGCGCTCGGCCTGCTCAACCCGATGATCGCGGGGGCCGCGATGGCCTTCTCCAGCGTGTTCGTGGTCAGCAACAGCCTGCGGCTACGCCGGTTCAGGTGACCGCCAGGGCCCTGCGCTGAGCCCATCTGACGGCCGGTGCCATCGCGGCGCCGGCCGTCATGAACGCCAGCCCCAGCAGCAACCAGCCGACGGTCCCGCCGTCGAGCACGAGGGTGGTGAGCACGGCGGGGCCGAGCATCCGCGCCACGGCCGTGCCGGTGCCGAAGAAGCCCTGGTACTGGCCCTGCCTGTCATCCGGGGCCAGGCCGAAGCCGATCTCCCAGGCCCCCGCGGCCAGCAGCATCTCCCCCGCGACCTGCAGACAGCCGGCCGCGATCAGGAAGACCCAGCCGTGCGGGCCGAGGGCGAACACCGCGCAGGCGGCGAACAGCACGACACCCGCCCGGCGGACGGCCGTGGACGCGTCCCGCAGGTCGCGCACCCGGCGGGCCACGCGTACCTGGAAGAGCAGCACACTGCCGGTGTTGAGCACGAGCAGCACCGAGACCATCCAGGCCGGCCCGGACGTGCGCTGCGCGATCCACAGCGGCGCCACGAGGCTGAGCAGCGGCATGTAGAACAGCATCACGGCGTTGATCACCGTGACCAGCGCGTACGGCCGGTCCCTGAGCACGGCCAGCCGCGGCCCCGGCGCGGCGGGCGCGGGCCGCACGGCGGGCAGCCTGAGCAGGACCAGCGCGGCCACCAGGAAGCTCAGGGCGTCGACCGTGAACACCGCCATGTATCCGGCACGGGTGCCGACGGCCAGCGCGACGCCGCCCAGCGCGGCCCCGACGGCCATGCCGCCGTTGAGCGTGGACTGCAGCACCGCCCGCACGACCGTGCGGCGGGCCGGCTCGACCAGCCCGGCCAGCAGCGCCTGCCGGGCCGCCGACAGGCCGGTCTGCGCGGTCCCGTAGAGGCAGGCGACCAGCAGGAACAGCGGAAACGAGCGGACGAACACGAACGAGCCGGCCGCCACCGCGGTGGTGAGCGCGAGCAGCACCGCCACGCCGCGCGGCCCCCGCCGGTCGGCCAGGTGCCCGAGCGGCACCCCCGCCACCGAGCCGACCGCCCAGCCCAGCGTGAGGCCGAGGCCGATCTCGGTGGCCGACAGCCCCACGACGTCGGCGAAGTAGAGCGCCGAGGTGACCAGGTACGCGCCGTCGCCGATGGAGTTGGCGAGCTGCGCGGCGGCGAGCACGCGCTGGGTTCTCATGACTTGTATGACTCCGGGGTCATCCGGGTGGCGACGCCCATCCTGTTCCAGGCGTTGATGGTGGCCACGGCCACGGTCAGCGCGGCCATCTGCTGCTCGTCGAAGTGCGCGGCGGCCTGCGCCCAGACCTCGTCGGTGACGTCGTCGGTGGACAGGCGGGTGGCGGCCTCGGTGAAGGCCAGGGCGGCGCGTTCCTGCGGGGTGAAGAACGGGGCCTCGCGCCAGACGGCCACGGCGTGCAGCCTGGCGTCGCTCTCCCCCGCCTGCTTGGCGTCGGAGCTGTGCATGTCCACGCAGTAGACGCAGCCGTTGATCTGGCTGGCGCGCAGCCGTACGAGTTCGAGGAGGGGCTTGGGGAGGGTGCTCTGGGCCACGAACCGGTCCAGGCCGGCCATCGCCTTGTACGCTTCGCCGGCGAACTTCCCGAGTTCCATGCGTTCGGTCATATGCCCATCTTGGCCGTACTCTTGTCCCGACATAAGCTCCAATTTCCGCCAAGTTGATTGGGCCAAGTTGGACGTTCACATCAGCCTTCAAGGGCGCGGTGACCTGGCCGCACAGGTCTACCGGCAGCTGCTCGACGCCATACTCGACGGGCGTCTGCGCTCCGGCGAGCGGCTGCCGCCGACCAGGGAGCTGGCCGGCCGGCTGGAGATCTCCAGGAACACGGTGGCGGTGGCCTACGACCGGCTGGTGGCCGACGGCTTCCTGGTCGGCCGGGCGGGGGCGGGCACGTTCGTGTCGGCCGAGCCGGTGCGCGGCCGGGCCGCGCCCAAGGGGGTGGTCAGGCCGCGGGCGTTCTGGCGGGAGCTCGGGCAGACCGCCGAGGTGCCGCCCGCCCGGTACGACTTCCGCGTCGGCGTGCCGGACGCGCGGCTGTTCCCGATGGAGACCTGGCGCAGGCTGGTGGCCAGGGAGCTGCGGGTGGGGCTGGCGACGTACGAGCCGTCGTCCGGTTATAAGCCGCTACGTGAGGCTATTTCGCGTCATATCGGGATCAGTCGGTCGGTGCATGCGGGGCCCGACGACGTCCTGATCACCAACGGGGCTCAGCAGGCCCTCGACCTCATCGGACGCGTCCTGATCGAGCCCGGGACGACCGTCGCCGTCGAGGAGCCCGGCTACCCGCCCGCCCGCCGGCTGTTCCGCTCGCTCGGCGCCCGCGTGATCGGCGTGCCCGTGGACGCCGAGGGCCTGGACGTGGCGGCCATCCCCCGCTCGGCGAGCCTCGTCTACGTCACGCCCTCGCACCAGTTCCCGCTGGGCACGCCCATGTCGCTGGCCCGCCGCGCCGCCCTGCTCGCCTGGGCAGAACGCCGCGCCGCCGTGGTGATCGAGGACGACTACGACAGCGAGTTCCGCTTCGGCGAACGCCCGCTCGAACCCCTGCAGAGCCTCGACCGGTCGGGCCGGGTGATCTACGTGGGCTCGTTCTCGAAGACCCTGCTGCCCATGCTCAGGCTCGGCTTCCTCGTCGCCCCCGCCTCGCTCGGCCCGGCCCTGTGCGCCGCGCGACAGCTCTCCGACTGGCACGGCGACATGCCCACGCAGGCCGCCCTGGCCCGTTTCATCGACGAGGGCCTGCTGGCCAGGCACATCAGGAAGGCGACCCGCGAGTACGCCGCCCGGCACGAGCTGGTCACCGCGGCGCTGGCCGGGGACGAGCGGCTGCGCCTGATCCCGTCCGCCGCGGGCCTGCACGTGTGCGCCCGCCTGGCCCCCGGCGTGTCCCTGGGGCCCGTGCCGGACCTGGCCGTCGAGCAGCTCGACGCCTACTGCGGAGAGACCCCGGCGCAACCGGGCCTGGTGCTCGGATACGGCGCGATCGGGCCGCGCGACATCGGCCCCGGCCTGCGCCTGCTCACCGACAACCTCAGGACGGCGACGCCCGGTCAGTAGTCGCGCCGGCTCCAGAACCGCCGCGCCCGGTCCCCCGTCAGCTCCGGATCGTCCGGTGGCGACGGCTGCTGCACGATGACGACGGTCGTCTTGGCGTGCCGGGCGCAGTACATGCTGGTGGAGGGCAGCAGGATCCGGCTCAGCAGCCGCCGCCGGCCCCGGCCGAGCACCAGCAGGTCGCCCTCGCGGGCCAGATCGACGAGGTGGTAGCCGGGGTCGCCGACCTTGCTGAGCGTCGCCACGCGCAGGTCGTCGGGCACGCCCCCGGCGACGTCCTCGAACACGCCCGCGATCACCTCCGCGCAGCGGGACTCCTCGCCCTGCCGGATGGCGTGCTGCACGGGCAGCGCCTCGGGAAAGGGATGGACGGGCGCACGACTGACGTGAACGGCCACCAGGGCCATCCGGTGCAGCCTGGCCGCGCCGATGGCCCAGGCGAGTGCCCAACGCGAGGCCGGGGACTCGTCCACCCCCACGATCAGCCTCACACCGCCAGGCAGATCCTGTTCCACGGTGCCTCCTGGAAATGAAGTACGACCATAGTGCGCCAACCGGCCAGTTACCGGGAGGTGGCACTTTGCGAACTCTGGAGTCCCCCGCGAGCCCGGGCGTAGCATGCGGGGGTGGAACGAGGGTGGGTGCAACCCCGTCCCGCCCTCGACCGGCGGCTCGACGGGGCGCTTACGCACAGGCTCACCACGCTCGTGGCCTCTACAGGCTACGGGAAGTCGATCGCGCTCGCCGGTTGGAGCCACGCCGTGGGCGGCGTTCTGCACCTGCTCGGGCCCGCCGACCGCGACCTGCCGACGCTGGCGGGCTCGGTGGCGTCGGCGCTGGCCGAGGCCGTCCCGGGGTTGCCCGCCGACCTGCTGGCCGCGGCCGGGGCGCCGCTCGGCCCCGACGCCGACGAGCTGTCCAGGGCCGCCGCGCTGGCGGGCGCGCTGGCCGAGGCGCTGGCCCGGCGGCTGACCAGGGGGCTGGCGCTGGTCTTCGACGGCGTCGACGCGATCACCGGCGCGCCCGGCTCGGTGCGTTACGTCGAGACGCTGGTCCGCGCCGCGCCCCGGCACCTGCACCTGGTCACCGCCTCGCGGGCGCCGCTGCCGTTCCCGACGGCCCGGCTGCGCCAGGACCACGAGGTGCTCGACCTCGACGCCACCGACCTCGCGCTCACCCCGTCCGAGAGCGCGGCCTGGGCCAGGGAGCGGCTGGGCGAGCAGGGGGCGGGCATCGCCGCCAGGCTGCACGAGGCGTGCGCGGGCTGGCCGGCCGCCGTCCAGGCCGCCCTCGACGCGCTGGCCCGGGAGGAGCCGGCGAGCTGGCCGCGTACCGCGGCGAGCCTGGCCGCCAACTCGGCCACGCTCGAACACCTGACGCTGGCCGCGTTCAAGGACCTGCCGGCGGGCATGCGGGAGCTGCTGCGCGCGGCGACCGTCCTGCCGGTGCTGACGTCCGGACTGGCCGCCACGCTCGGCGCGCCGCCCGACACGCTCGCGGCCCTGACCAGCCGCGGCCTGTTCATCGAGGCCGACCAGGACGGCCACCGGCTGACCACGACCAGCAGGCACGTCCTGGCCAGGCACGCCCCGCTCGACCGGCACGAGGCCCACGACGTGGCCGCCGTCGCCGCCCGCTGGTACGTCGAGCACGACCAGCCCGAGCTGGCCCTGCGCGCCGCCGTCGCGACCGCCCACCCCGACCTGGCCGCGTCGCTGCTCAACTCCCACGGCCCCCGCCTGGCCGAACGCGGCGACGTGATCGCGGCCCTCGACCTGCTGCCCGAGCAGGCCAGAGGCTCGCCGCCGATGCTCAGGCTGGCCGGCATCGCCGAGCAGAACCGCGGCCACTGGACCCGCGCCCACGATCTGCTGGCCCGCGTCGCCGACGGCCCCGCCTTCGACGCGTTCGTGGCCAGGCGGCTCGGCTTCATCGACCACCTGCGCGGCGACCTCGACGCCGCCATGACGATGTACGCCAAGGGGCACGCCTACGGCTCGCCGCCCGCCGACGCCGCCATGTGCGCCGCCTCCATGGCCTCGGTGCTGTGGCTGAAGGGCGACCGGGCGGGCTGCGCCGAGCTGGCCGACCGGGCGCTGGAGCAGGCCGGCGGGCTCGGCGACCCCGGCGCGCTGGCGATGGCCAACACGGTCCTGGCCATGCTCGCCGCCCTCGACGGCGACCGCCGCGCCAACGACGCCTACTACCTGCGCGCCCTGGAGTACGCCGAACGCGCCGGCGACGTCGTCCAGCTCATCAGGATCCGGGCCAACCGGGCCTCCCGCCACCTGGACGAGGGCGCCTACGCCGAGGCGCTGGCCGAGACGGAGGCCGCGAGCAGGCTGTGCGACCTGGTGTCGTTCGCGCCGTACGCCGCGCTCAACGTGGCCAACCGGGCCAAGGCGCTGGTCGGGCTCGGCCGGTTGGAGGAGTCGGCGATCGACGCCGCCGACGCGGTGGCCAGGTGGGAGGCGATGGGGTCGCGGCTGGTCAGCGTCGGGCTGGTGCGGCTGGGCGAGATCCACGCGCTGCGCGGCGACCGCGGGCAGGCGGCCGCCGTCTACCGCCGGGTGATCGCCGAGACCGGCCCGCTGGGCGAGGTGCAGACCCGCTCCAACGCGCTCAACGCGCTGGCCGAGCTGCTGGCCGAGGACGATCCCGAGGAGGCGGCCCAGGTGGCCGAGCAGGCGCTCGCGTACGCCGGCGGCATCGCCGGGGTCTCCGCGCGGGTGGCCGCGGCGCACGTGGCCCTGGCCGCCGGCCGTCGTGACGAGGCCGCCCGGCTGGTCGGCGAGACCGAGCCGATCGCCGTGGAGCGCAGGGACCACGCGGCCCAGGCCGTGCTGCACGAGCTGCGCGCCCGGCTCGACGGCGATCCCGCGCAGGCGGACGAGGCGGTGCGCAGGTGGGCGGCGCTCGGCGACCCGATCGGGCGGGCCAGGGCCGAGCTGGTGCGGGCGGCCCTGTCCGACCCGGTGAGCGGGGGCGAGGTGGCCGTACGGGTGCGCGAGCGGATGCACGCGATCGGCTGCCGGGCGCTCGACGACCGGATCGACGAGCTGATCGCCCGCGCGGCGCCCGTGCCGGGGGCGGCGGTGGTGATCGAGACCATGGGAACGTTCCGGGTGCTGCGCGGCGCGGTGCCGGTCCCGCGTACGGCCTGGCAGTCGCGCAAGGCCCGCGACCTGCTGAAGATCCTGGTCAGCCGCCGGGGCGGCGCGATCAGCAGGGAGCGGCTGGTGGAGATCCTCTGGCCCGAGCAGCGCGACGACGCGGTCGGGCTGCGGCGGCTCAACGTCATGGTCTCCACGCTGCGGGCGGTGCTCGACCCGGCCCACGAACGGCCCGCCGACGACGTCGTGGTCTCCGAGGAGGGCGCGCTGCGCCTGGACCTGACGCACGCCGACGTCGACGTGGAGCGCTTCCTCGACCTGACCGCCGGAGCCGTGCGGCTGGAGCAGGCGGGCCGCGCCGCCGAGGCGCTGGAGCGGTGGACGGCGGCCGAGAGCGCGTACGGCGGCGAGTTCTGCGAGGAGGACCCCTACGCCGACTGGGCGGTGGGCCTGCGCGAGCAGGCGCGGCTGGCCTACGTGCAGGCCGCCGCCCGGCTGGCCGCGGCGCGCACCCGCGAGCGGCGCTACGACGAGGCCGCCCGCTACTGGCTGCGCCTGCTGGAGCGCGACGGCTACGACGAGCGCGCTCACCTGGGCCTGGTGCGCGCGCTCGACCTGGCGGGCCGGCGCGGCGACGCCCGCAGGCGCTACCACCTCTACGCCGAGCGCATGCGGGAGTTGGAGGTCGAGCCCGCGCCCTACCCCACCTGAACCAGACCTGAACCGTCCGGGGTGATGGTGATCAGATGAGGACGGTCATCGTACGGCTGGTCGAGCCCGAGCAATCCGGCGGCCAGCTCCGCGGGCTGCTCGAAGAGGTGGGGGGCGAGCCGGTGCCGTTCAGCGGCGCCGACGCCGTGATCACCCTGTTGCTGAACGCGGCCGGCCTGAACCGCGATCCCGCCTGAACCTCGCGCGAACCTCGGCTCGCCACCATCTGTGGTGAGAGGAGGCACGATGAGCGAGCAGCTGGGGAGTGGATGGCCGTTCGTCGGGCGAGGGGGATCGATCGCGACCGTGCGCGCGGCGCTGCGGTCGGGAGCGGGCGCGATGATCGCCGGTGAGGCGGGCGTCGGCAAGAGCAGGCTGGCCGCGCAGGCGCTGGCCGGTCTCGACGGGTACGAGGTCGTGCGCGCGCTGGGCACGGAGACCGCGTCGATGATCCCGTTCGGGGCGTTCGCCCATGTGTTGACGGGGCCGCCGCAGGGCGGCGAGAACCTGCTGCGCTGGGCCGCGCGGCACCTGCGCAGGGGAGAGGGAGAGCTGCTGGTGAGCGTGGACGACGCCCACCGGCTGGACGCGGCGTCGGCGGCGCTGGTGCACTACCTGGCCGCGGGCGGGGAGGCAAGGGTGCTGGTCACGGTGCGTACGGGCGGCCCGCTGCCCGCGCCGGTGGCCGCGCTGTGGAAGGACGAGCTGCTGACCAGGGTCGAGCTGCCGCCGCTCGGCCGGGACGAGGTCGGCCAGGTGCTGGCGGGCGCGCTCGGCGGCGAGGTGGCGGAGGGGACCGTCCGGCGTCTGGCGGCCGTCACCAGCGGGAACGTGCTCTACCTGCGCGAGGTCGTCCATGCCGGGCGCACGTCCGGCTGCCTGGCCGAGAGCGGCGGCGAGTGGCGCTGGCGGGGCGAGCTGTCGCTGACGACCCGGCTGCGCGAGCTGGTCGCCGCCCGGATCGGCCACCTGGACCAGGACGAGCGGGAGGTGCTGGAGCTGGTGGCGTACGGCGAGCCGGTGGGCGCGGAGCTGCTGGTCGCGCTGACCTCGCCGCGCGCGGTCGAGCGGGTCGAGGCCCGTGGCCTGGTCACGGTCGCCGGCGACGGCAGGCGCGAGCAGGTACGCCTCGGCCACCCCCTGTACGGCGAGGTGGTCCGCGGCGACTGCGGCACCCTGCGGGCCAGGCGGCGGCTGCGGACGCTGGCCGAGGCCCTGGAGGCCGGCGGCCTGCGGCGGCGCGAGGACGAGCTGCGCGCGGCCGTCTGGCGGCTGGACAGCGGGTCGGCCGCCGCGCCGGAGATGTTGTTGTCGGCCGCGGGCCTGGCCTGGGCCAGGCGTGACCCGCGGCTGGCCGCCCGGCTGGCCAGGGCCGCGATCGAGGCGGGCGCGGGCGTGGCGGCGGTCGCGCTGCTCGGCCAGGTGCTGATGGTGCTGGGCGACCAGGACACGGCGCTGACGGCGCTGCGGCAGGCGGCCAGGACCGCCGTCACCGAGGGCGAGCGCGCCCAGCACGCCTTCAGCCTGGGCATGAACCTCGCCTGGGCGGGCGCGGACGCCGAGGCGTGCCGGGTGCTCGACCTGGCCGCCGGGTCGCTGACCGAGCCGGCCTGGCGGCAGGAGGCGCACGTCTACCGGGGCGTCGCCGACTTCTTCGCCGGCCGGCTGGCCGGAGCCGCGGACGCGCTGGCGCGGGCGCGCGCCTGCGAGCCGACGACCGTGCGCGGCGCGGCGCACGCGGCCGCGCTGGAGTCCTGGACCGACGCCTACGCCGGGCGCACGGAGAGCGCGCTCGCCGTGGCCGATCGGGCCCTCGCGAGCCGGGACGACTGGGATGACGACGCCCCGTACGCGCTCCCGGCGCTGCTGGACGCGCGCTGCGCCGCCCAGGTGTTCTCCGGCCGCCTGGACGCGGCGGCGCGGACGGCCGCGGAGGGCATGGAGCCGGCGGCGGCCGAGCTGTCGGTGTCGGGGTTCGGGGCGTACCGGTCGATGGTCGCCAGGCTGCGCGGCGACGCGGCCGGCGCGGCCCGCTGGGCCAGGCAGGACGCGGCCCGGCTGCCTCCCGGGACGCCGTACCGGGGGCGCTGCCTGGCCGAGCTGGCCCACGCGCGGGCGCTGCTGGGGGAGACGGCGGCGGCGCGGGCCGCGCTGGCCGAGGCCGAGGGGCCGGCCTCGCGGTGGGCGTTCACCCGGCAGCCGGTGTTGCAGGCCGCGGTGTGGGTGACGGCCTCGGCGGGCGACCTGGACCAGGCGGTGAGCCTGTGCCTGACGGCCGCCGGGCTGGCCGAGCGGCACGAGCAGTCCGGGTACCTGATGTTCGCGCTGCACGACCTGGTGCGGCTGGGCACGCCCGCCCTGGCGGCCCGGCGGCTGGCCGCGCTCGCCGAACGGGTGGACGGGCCGCTGGCCGGACTGTTCGCCCGGCACGCGCGCGCCGCGGGCGACCCGGCCGAGCTGCGGGACGTCGCCGCCGAGTTCGACCGGCTCGGCCTGGTCCTGTACGCCGCCGAGGCCCTCGCCCAGGAGTCGGCGGCCCACCGCCGGGACGGCCGGGGCACGCTGGCCAGGGGTGCGCAGACCAGGGCGTGGGCGCTGGCCAGGCGGTGCCCGGGGGTCTCGACGCCCGCGCTGGTCGAGCTGGCCACGCCGGAGCTCACGCCGCGGCAGCGGGAGATCGTCAAGCTGGCGGCGGCCGGGTTGACGAACCGGCAGATCGCCGACCGGCTGACGCTGTCCACCCGTACGGCGGCCAACCACCTGCAGGCGGCCTACGAGAAGCTGGGGGTCAACGACCGCACGCAGGTGGGCCGCCTGCTGGCGGCGCTTTAAATAAGGCTCAGGAGGCCGTCGTACAGGGGCTGGCGGTCGTCGTCCGTCATGGCCCTGTACGGGTCGGCGGCCCGCCGGTTCGTCTCGGCCTCGATCGCGGCCCGGACGGGACCGTCCCTCAGCGCGACGATCCCGGCCGCGGTCAGCCCGGCCGCGCGCCAGGACTCGGCGTGCGCGTCGGCCCGGTGGTAGCGCAGCGCGGCGAGCCGGTTGAACAGCAGCAGGCCGGCGGGGGCGGCGTCCGGCTCGTACGGCGGCGCCATCACCTCCAGGGCGCCGCCCGGCACGCGTACGGCCCGGTCGAGCACCCCGCCCACCGACCCGGCCAGACCGGCCACGTCACGGCCCGCCCAGACGCGGCCGGCCGCCTGGGCGTGCGCGGCGTACAGGCCGTCCACGAAGGCCCGTCCCTCGGGGGTGAGCCGCAACGCCCCGCCGGCGTCCCGTTCGAGCGTGCCCTCGCGCAGGTGGACGCCGACGCCTTCGGTGACGTCGCCGTACCGGTAGACGGCGGCGAGCGCGGCCGTGGTCACCGGGCGCAGCGGGAGCACGAAGCGCAGGTCGTTGAGCAGGCCGCAGGTCAGGCCGGAGCGTTCGGCCAGGTCCAGGACGGCCCTGCCGGCGGCGGCGTGCACCTCGACGTGGGCCGCGTCGATGACGGGGGCGATCGCCGCGGCGAACTCCTCCAACCCCTGAAATTTCGGCATTGAGCGTCATTATGGCGCTGAATCCGTAGCTCATCAGCAGGAAACCGTAATCGCCTGGCTCCAGGGTGAGGTCAACCGTCCGGCGTCCGCCGGTGTTCTTCCACCGCCCGGTTCCTCCCTCCCCTGGAGTCCCTGATGTCCCTCCGTCCTCGCTGGGCGGCCCTGCCCGTGGTGCTGGTCGCGGTGTTCATGACCACGCTCGACTTCTTCGTCGCGAACGTGGCCGTGCCTTCGATCCGCGCCGACCTGGGAGCGGGCGACGCGGCGAGCCAGTTCGTGGTCGCCGGTTACGGGCTGGCGTACGCGGCGGGCCTGATCGTCTCCGGGCGGCTCGGCGACCTGTACGGGCCGCGCCGCCTCTTCGCCGCCGGGCTGGCCCTGTTCACGCTCGCCTCGGCGGCCTGCGGCGGCGCGCCGGACGCCGCCGCGCTCGTGCTCGCCCGGGTAGCGCAGGGCGTCGCGGCGGCGCTGCTCGCGCCGCAGGTCCTGACGCTGATCGGGACGCTGTTCCCGGGCGCGGGCCGGGCCAGGGCGTTCGGCTGGTACGGCACGGTGGTGGGCCTGGCCGGGATGAGCGGCCAGGTCGTGGGCGGACTGGTGGTGGCGGCCGACCCCCTCGGGCTCGGCTGGCGGGCGTGCTTCCTGGTCAACGTGCCGATCGGCCTGGCGGCGCTGGCGCTGACCGGGCGGCTGGTCCCCCGCGTCGCCGGGGCCGGGTCGCGTGCGGGGCTGGACCTGCCGGGCGCGGCGCTGGTCGCGGCAGGACTGGCAGGCGTCGTGCTGCCGCTGGTCCAGGGCCGCGAGGAGGGCTGGCCGCAGTGGACGTGGCCGTGCCTGGGCGGCGCGGCGCTGATGCTGGCGGCGTTCGTCCGGCGGCAGCGGCGGCTGGCGGCGACCGGCCGGGAGCCGCTGCTGGACCTGGCGGTGTTCGGCGAGAAGGGGTTCACGGCCGGGCTGGCGGCGGTCGCGCTGCTGTTCGGCACCTCCGCGGGACTGTCGTTCGTGCTCGCCCTGCACCTCCAGGACGGCCTCGGCCTCGGTCCGCTGGCCGCCGGGGCGGTGTGCACCGCGCTGAACGTGGGCTTCTTCCTGGCCTCGCCGCGCGCGGCCCGGGTGCCGCGCCCGGCCGGTCCGCTGGCGTTGCTGCTCGGGCTCGGGCTGCTCCTGCAGGCGGGGGAGTCGCCGTACCTGGTGGCGGGCGCGCTGCTGGTGGCGGGCGCGGGGATGGGGCTGGTCATGTCGCCGCTGCTGTCGTCGGTCCTCGCGTCCGTACGCCGGGAGCGCGCGGGCGCGGCGGCCGGGGTGCTGGGGACCGTGCAGGAGACCGGCGGCGTGCTCGGCGGCACGATCACCGGCGCGGTGTTCTTCGGCTCCCTGGACGCCGGCTGGCCCGCGGCCACCAGGGCGGCCCTGCTCGTGCTCATCGTGGGCGCGCTGGGCGTCCTGGCCCACTCGGTACGCCGCCACCGCCGCCCCCGCCGCCCCGAGCCGTGCCCGGCGATGTCCCTGGAGCCGAACCGCTGACCGCGGGGGCGTCCGGGGCGTCAGCCGTACCGGCCGGCCGTGGGCGGGCACAGGGCGGCGGCCAGGTCGTCGGCCAGGCGCGGCAGTTCGTCGGGCCGCAGCGTGGAGACCGTCAGCCGCAGCGCGGGCGGCGTGCGGACGCGGTTGCGGGCGCCGGGCGCGGCGGCCCAGCCGAGGCCCAGCAGCCGGGTGACGGCGGTGGTCTCGTCGGCGACCGGGACCCAGACGTTGAGCCCGCTGCGGCCGTGCGCCCGCAGGCCACGCGCGGCCAGCGCGTCGATCAGGCCGTCCCGCCGACCGGCGTAGGCGGCGGCCACGGCCGCGGTGTCCACAGCCTGTGCACGCCACAGGTGGGCGACCGCGCGCTGCAGCAGATGGCTGACCCAGCCCGCGGCCAGCCGCTGCCGCCCGCGCAGCCGGTCGAGCGTGACGGGATCGCCGGTGACCAGCGCCAGCCGCAGGTCGGGGCCGAACGCCTTGGCCGTCGAGCGGGTGAGCAACCAGCGGGTGGTCACGCCGGCCAGGGGATGGAGGGGGAGGTCCACCAGGCTCGCGCCGTGGTCGTCCTCGATCAGCACCACGTCGGGGCGGGTGGCGAGCAGGGCGCGCAGGTCCGCGGCCCGCCGGGCGGTGACGGCCGCGCCGGTGGGGTTCTGGGCGCGGGCGGTGATCACCACCGCTCGCACGCCCGCCCGCAACGCCCGGTCCAGCTCGTCCGGCAGCGGGCCCTCGTCGTCCAGGCGCATCGGGACCGGCCGCAGCCCGAGGGCGGCGACCAGGTCGAGCAGGGCCGTCCAGCCGGGGTCCTCGACGCCGATCGCGTCGCCGGGACGAAGGTGGGCGTTCAGGACGCGTTCCACCGCGTCGAGGGTGCCGGAGGTGATCGCCAGCGGTGCGG
This sequence comes from Nonomuraea sp. NPDC049637, assembly GCF_040675235.1. Lineage (NCBI taxonomy): Bacteria > Bacillati > Actinomycetota > Actinomycetes > Streptosporangiales > Streptosporangiaceae > Nonomuraea > Nonomuraea sp. NPDC049637. The sequence continues at coordinate 431,003 of NZ_JBFAOM010000003.1, read as the reverse complement.
CGGGCACGCCGTCCGCGCGCAGACGGGCGGCGGCCAGCGAGAGCAGCTCCTCGTCGTCGCCTGTGCCGTACATGGCCGGACGCTGCTCGTGCGCCCTGGCGGCGGCGGCGAGCGCCTCGTGCAGCGGCGGCAGCAGGGCCGGGTCGGGGTTGCCGTGCGACAGGTCGCGCACGCCGGGCGGCGCCTCGACGCGGATCTCCTCGCGGGTCGTGGTGGCCGGGCGCGGCCGGACCCGCGTGCCGCGCCGGCCCGCCGTCTCGACGATCCCGCGCTCCCGCAGCAGCCGGTACGCGGCCGCGGCGGTGTTCGGGCTGACCTCGGCCGTGGCGGCCACCTCGCGCACCGGCGGCAGGTGCGTCCCGGGAGGCAGCAGGCCCGCGGACACCGCGGCCTCGACGCCGGCCGCGATCTCGCTGGCCGTCCCACCGGCGATCCTGTATGTTTCTGACACAAAGTACATTATGTACTAATACAAAGCTCGGCAGGAGGGTTTCGCGTGCTCATTCATCCCTGGGACGCGGCACGGGACGACGACGAGTGGCGCACCTGGCTCGCCACCCGCGACTTCGGCCAGCTGGCCGCGAACGGCCCCGGCGGCGGTCCGCCCGTCGTCGTCCCCACCCACTTCCTCTTCGACGCCGCCGCCGGGGAGGTGCTGCTCCACCTGGCCAGGCCCAACCCGGTGTGGGCGGCGATCGAGCGCGACCCGGCGGTCCTGCTGAGCGTGCACGACGACTACGCCTACATCCCCGGCGGCTGGCGGACGGGCGACCCTGAGACCGGCGTGCCCACCAGCTATTACGCCTCCGTCCAGCTCACCTGCCGGGCCGAGGTGGTGGACGACCCCGAGGGCAAGGCCGAGATCCTGCGCCGCCAGCTCGCCCACTTCCAGCCCGACGGCGCGCACGGCGTCGTGGCGGCCGGCGAGGGTCCGTACCACCGGCAGTTGCCCGGCCTGCGCGGGCTGCGGCTGGCGGTGGTGGAGGCGCGCGCCAAGTTCAAGTACGACGGCCGCCACCCCGTCGAGGTGCGCGAGCGCGTCGCCGGCCTGCTGGCCGAACGCGGCCTGCCGGGCGACGCCGGAGCCAGGGAGCAGCAGCTCAGGCGGATGGCCGAGCGCTGACCCAGGACCCCGCGGCCGAGGTCGGCCGTCACGGACACCAGCATTGGCAGCTCACGTCTCATTGCTCTTAGTATTTGACGACTCACACAGAGCGATGTCGACGGAGAGGGCCCCACATGCAGTCGCCGGACGGTCCGGGCCGGGAGCGGGTGCTCGACTGGGTCGAGCGGGTGGCGGACTTCGTCTCCGACGAGTGGGGGCTGGCCCCGATCACCGGCCGCGTCCTGGGCTGGCTCATGGTCTGCGACCCGCCCGCGCAGACGGCGTCCGACATCGCCGACGCCATCGGCGCGAGCCGCGCGTCCCTGACGACGACCATGCAGCTCCTCACGTCGATCCGGCTCGTCCACAGGCTGCGCAGGCCGGGGGAGCGCAACGTCTACTACCGGATCGAGGACGACGCCTGGTCGAAGGTCCTGCGCCAGAAACTGGCCGCGTTCACGGCCTTCGACGCGCTGGCCGAGGAGGGCCTGCGGCTCGGCTGGACGGACGAGGCCCAGACCGCCCGCATCCGCTCCGCCCACGACTCCATCGCGGCCGTCGCCACCGCTCTCGACAGCCTGTGGAAAACCGACGAGCCTGTGGATAACTAGCCGTCGGCGTCCGGGTACTGGAAGACGTCGTCCAGGGGCACTCGGAACACCCGGGCGATCTGAAAGGCCACCTCAAGAGAGGGTGAATACCGGCCCTGCTCGATGGCGATGACGGTCTGCCGCGTGACACCCACCCGCTGGGCCAGCTCGGCCTGCGTCATCTCCCCGTGCGCGAACCGCAGAGCCCTGATGGAGTTGGTGACCTTGGTCGGTTTGCCCATGCCTACAGGCCCCTCCGGTAGGCGAGCAGCCGCAGCGGGGTGGCCACCAGAGTGGACAGGACGAGTGCGGCGTAGATGGCGTTGGCGATCCAGAAATGGTCGGCTTCCGCCATGGTCAGGCCAAGGGGGACCATCATGGAGGCGGCGAGGACGACGCCTCCGACATGTTGGGCGGAACGGTTGATTTCCCTGTCTCGCACGTCGCTCTTGTGACTCTCGCTGGGCTTCACGATCTCGACCACGATACGGCCCGCGACGGACAGGACGACGCTGATCCCGATCGCCCACGCCATCGGCGCGACATAGGGGACGGCGCTGAGCGGGCCGTCGCCGGCCCGGCTCAGGATGACGATGACGTAGGCCACGTAGGCGCCGGCCGTCGCCACCAGATAGACCCAGGCGCCCTTTTCCTCGTACGACATCACAAGCAGGCAAGGTAAAACGATCCAGACATCGTGTCAATGATTTCAGACTTGTCCACCACTGTGGACAACTGTCCCCAACCTGTGGATAACTTCTCGCCATCTGTGCGGCCGTCCACGGGAGTCCTTTCCGCAGGAGCCCTTCCGCGCGCCGCGCACCTCGCCGCGGGCGAGGCGCGTCGCCGAGGCGAAAAGCCTCCGCCGGGGCGGGCCCGTGCACCATGCTTGCACCTGTCCCAGGACAGGAGGCCAACCTTGCGCTACTTCCTCGAGGTACCCCTCGACGACGGCGGCACCGTGCTCGTGGAGGTCAACGATCAGCCCGGCGACGAGCCGCTTCCCGCCGGACGGGCCCGCGCGGCCGTCGAACGCATGCCGGAGGCGCTGGGCGCGGGCCTCCAGCGCGTCCAGAGCTTCGCCACCGACGTCCTGCGCCGCATGCGGTCATGCCCGGAGCCGCCGGACGTGGTCGCGGTCGAGTTCGGGATGAAGCTGACCGCCAAGGCCGGCGTGGTCGTCGCCGAATCGACCGGGGAGGCGCACCTCAAGGTCACCGCGGAATGGCGGAAACCGGAAGGCGGCTGACCCGGCCTTCCCGCCAAGCCTGGTCAGGTCACGCCTTGATGGCCGTGCCCTGCGCCGAGACCAGCCGCCAGCCCCCGTCGGGGGCGACGGCGTACACGTGCGTGTACCGGCTGCCGGCGCTGAACGTGCTGCCATCGGGGTTCGTGAAGTTCATCCCCGTACGCCCCACGATGATCCCGACGTCCCCGATCACCCGCACGATGGCCTCGTCCGGGAACGAGTCGATCTTCGGGAACCGCAGGTTTCCCGACTTCACCAGGTCGAGCAGGACGTCCTTGCCGGCGACCGCCCCGTCCTCGACCCCCACCAGGACGAAGTCGTCCGCCAGCAGGTCCGTCAGGCGGTCGTGGTCGTTGGCCACCAGGGCGTCGAAGAAGCTCTGGTCCAGCTCGACCAGGGTGGTGCGGTGGGTGCTCACGGGCGTCGTCCGTTCTCGTCGATGTGCGGGCCACGAGGGTAGACGTTGACGCCGGTGGCAAGGTCAAACCGTCAGGCCGCGAACCGCTTCAGCAGCAGCTCCAGCCTGCGTTCGTGCTGCTCGGCCGGCAGCCGCTTGCCGCGCATGAGCGTGACCAGCCCGTGCAGGGCGGCCCAGTAGGTCTCGGTGAGCAGGGGCAGGTCCTCACCCTCGCTGGCGTGCGGGCGCAGCCCCTCGACCAGCTCGCCGAACGCCGCGTGCAGGGCCGGGGGAGCCTCCGGCGTGGCGAACGGCAGGTCGACGTTCTGGCTGAAGATGACGTCGTAGAGCGCCGGACGCCGCTCGGCGAACGCCGTGTAGGCCGCGCCCACGGCCGCGAGGGCGCTGCTGGCGTCCGGAGCCGCGGTACGGGCCGCGCGCAGCTCGTCCGCGAGGATCACGCAGCCCTCCACGGCCACGGCCGCCATGATCGCGCCCTTGCCCTTGAAGTGGCTGTAGAGCACCGGCTGGCTGTACTCGATGCGCTCGGCCAGCCGCCGCGTCGTCACCGCCTCCCAGCCCTCCGCCTCGGCCAGCTCGCAGGCGGCCGTGATGATCAGCTTCTCGCGTTCCGCACGTTCGCGCTCCCGGCGCGCCTGAATCGACATGCTCCCGATCCTAGCATCGCTAGCGCTTCTGTCATCGTTCTGCTAGCGTCGTCCTCGTTCCTAGCAACGCTAGCTCCTGGAGACGGACATGCTCACCACCCTTGCCTACGGCCTCGCCATCGCCCTCAACCTGCTGGTCGTGCTCATCGGCGCCCGCTTCCTGTTCGTCCCGGTCGCCGCGGCCGCCGGATACGGCGTCCCCGCCAAGCAGGACGGCGACCGCGCCTACCTGACCATCAAGGGGCTGCGCGACGGCACGTACGGGCTGCTCGGCCTGGCCCTGCTGGCCTTCGTCGGCGCCCGGGCCGAAGCCTGGTTCATGCTGATCGTCGCGCTGCTCCCCCTGGGCGACACCCTGATCGTGCTCCGCAACGGCGGCACCAAGGCGGTCGCCTTCGGCGTGCACTTCGCGACCGCCGTCGCCCTCCTCGTCAACGCCGCCCTGCTCTTCGCCGTGTGACCCGGCGATCCCGGAGCTACCCCGCCGTCGCCGTCCGTACGTCCCGCTCGATCTCCCGCCGGGACGTGCGCAGCGGCGAGAACCACATGACCACCGGACCGGCCAGCATCCCGGCCGAGAACACGACCAGCGTGCCGCGCATGCCGATCACGCCGGCCAGCGCCCCGGCGAGGACCGCGCCGACCGGCGTGGCGGCCCAGGTGAGCCAGCGGGACGTGGCCGCCAGCCGTCCCTGCATCTCCCTGGGCGTCAGGAGCTGCCGCAGACTGCGCTGGGTGCTCTGGAAGACGAGCGTGACGATGATCATCAACGTCCACGAGACGCCCACCACGAGCTGCCCGGCCGGTCCCGGCCCCACCAGCCCGATCGACCCGCTGCACACCGGGTACGCGAAGGCGGCCCCGAGCAGCACGCGCGGCATGCCGTACCGGTCGGTGAGCGGCCCCGCGATCGCCCCGGCCGCCAGCCCGCCGGCCATGCTCACCCCGAACACCAGGCCGGTCGCCAGTCCCGACCAGCCGAGCTCCCGTACGACGTAGTTGACCTCCAGCGCGCCCAGCCCGGCGAGGCAGAAGCTGACCGTGGCCATGTAGAGCACCAGCGGCCCGATCACACGATGACGGACGACGTACCGCAGCCCCTCCCCGATCTGCTCGCGCAGCCGAGGGGCCCGCTCCTTCCGCTCCGGCCCGGCCTCCGGCGACCGGATCAGCGCGAGCGCGAGCGCGCCTGCCAGGTAGGACAGCGCGTCGGCGAGCACCGCCTTGGCCGGCCCGAACAGCGAGATCAGCACCCCGCCGACCGGCTGCCCCGCCATCCCCGCCACCGTGACCGTGCTGGTGAGCTTGGCGTTCCCCGCCATCAACCGCTCGGGCCCGAGCAACGTCAGCGGGTACGTCTGGTAGGCGGGCGTGAAGAACACCTCACACGTCGCCACCACCAGCGCCACGGCGTAGAGCTGCCCCAGCGTGAGCCCTCCGGTCACGGCCGCCAAGGGGATCGTCCCCATCGCGCACCCGGACACCAGGAACGTGACGATCATCACCGGCCGCTTGCGCCACCGATCGCTCAGGGCCCCCGCCGGTAACGACGCGAACAACACCGGCAACCGCCGCGCCGCCGCCAGCAGCCCGAGCTCCACCGGCGAGGCGTCCAACATGAGCCCCGCGACCAGGGGTAACGCCAGGTAGGAGATCTCGTTCCCGAACGAACTGGTGGTCTGGCTGCTCCACAGGAGCACGAAATCCCGCTGCCGCCACAACGACCCCGCCCTCGACATCCGCGACATTCTGCCACCGAGCCTGGGGTTCCGGCGCTAACTCGCCAACCACCCGAAGTCCGGCGCCGGGACGTCGAGGACCGTCCCTTCACGGATGTGCCAGCATCGTGCCTGGCCGCGCTCGTCGGTGAGCACGAAGACTCCCCGCGGCCGGTCCCCGTCCTCGTCCACCGGCGGCAGGGCGGCCAGTCGTTCGACCTTGGCCCGGATCTCGTGCAGCGCGCCCTCTCGGACGTCGCCGCCGTAGAACAAGTAGAGCGTCCAGTTGAAGGGTTTCGCCGGCCACGCCCAGCCGCCGGAGTAGGGGTCGTCGTCCCCGATGATGCGCTCGGCGTCCGGCTTCTGAGCGAACCCCAGCTCAACCCACCCTCTGACCGAGACGTACATCCCCATGCAGCCGATCCTACGAAGCGAGCCGCCGTCGATCAGGGGCCGCGTTGCCGTCAATGCTGACTCTGCGGCGGCTTCCAGATGAGAACGGCCCATCTGGCCCCCTTGGGCGCCTCCACCTTGACGCTCCGGACAGCCACGTCGTCGGGGATCGTGCTGACGCGCACACCCCCAGGGCCGGCAGAGCATTGATGAGGAAGCTGAGTTTCGCCGACGCGGACAAATATCGTCCCGCTTGCTCGCACGCAGTCGACCTCCAGGCGAAACGATGTGCCCATCCTGAGTTTCGTGGACCAGCGGTCACTCCGCCCCTCCTCATCGACCTGTCGAAGCAACACCTTGCCTTTGGCGCTTTTCGCAAGGTCTGCGAGCGGGCGATCCACAGGGCGGGGATCGATCACGAAGCGAGGTGACGGTTCTGCCTGCCGTCCCGGAAACGACATCGCACAACCGGCCATGAGCGACGAGACGACGGCAACGGCCACCACGTATGTGCGCATGCCACCCCTCAGTTGATCAAGCCGCGACAAGGCTACGCCAGCACCACCAGCCCCTCGTAGGCAGTGTGGACGTCCACGCGAGGAGGCCGGGTACTACGCGCCGGGCAGGACCATCGTGGCGGCTCATCCCGACGGCGTGCCCTCCGGCGCCTACACCGGTCTCGTGGACGAGGCCATCCCGATCGACGCCGGCATGTACCGGAACCCCGCACGCCTGGACGTGACGCTCCAGAAATACAGCAAGTAGGAGGCGAGTCCGCACGCCCCCGCCGTTTCACCCGAGTAGGTCCTCAGCCGGGTGCGGCCGTGGAGGATCGGGGATCGAGTGACGGACCGTCCGACCCGCCACTATTCAACCCAGCCCGCAATTCCCCACGCCAAGCGCCGCCCGGCTGGCGTCAATGCGAATGGACCCCTGTCACCTGATGATCTCGGCGGCACATTGATGGCGAACACTCAAAAGGCCGTCTCCCGATCTCCGGGAAACGGCCTCTGAACTGAGAAAAACCGTGGGGCTACCAGGACTTGAACCTGGGACCTCTTCCTTATCAGGGAAGCGCTCTAACCGTCTGAGCTATAGCCCCGCGCACACCGAACGGTATCGCATTCCCCTGGGGGAGGCGAACCAGTTGTTCAGACGAGAAAAGCTTACCGTGTCCGACGGGCTGCTCGTGCCGTACCAGCCACCCCGGTACGGCACGAGCCCCCGCCCGAACCTGCTATTCGGCCTCGCTGAACGTCACCTCAACGCCCCCGACCAGGTCGGAGGCGATGTTGTAGATGACCGCACCGAGCGTGGACAGAGCGGTGATCAGCACCACGTTCACGGCGCCGATCAGCGCGGTGTACCCGAGGATGCGCACCGGCTCGAACCACGAGGCGATGTTGATCGGGATCGAGCTCTGTCCCTGCTCACCCTTGCCGAGCTGGTTGACCAGGTCGACGAGTGAGTCGAACACCCCCAGGGCCGACAGCACGCCGTACAGGACGGCCACTGCCACGAAGAGCACCACGAAGCAGACCAGTGACACCACGAAGCTGAACTTCATGGCCGACCACGGCTCGATGCGGCGCAGCACCAGGTGTGCCTTGCGGGGCAGCCTGGACCCCGCGTTGTTCGACGACTTCTTCTTGGGCATCTCGACGGGCGGAGGTGCCTCGCTGGTGAGCGACGGACGGATGCGCACCGTCTCGTTGCCCTCCGCCTGCGGCTCGTCCTTGGAGCGGGGCTGAGCGGCGGCGCCCTTCGCGGGCGTCCTGTCCTGCTCGCCGTCAACCGAACTGAAGATCTCCGGCTCAGCGGACTTCTTCGGCTGCTGTCCGTTACCCGACGCCGCCTGGGCTCTGGCGGTGCCACCCTGGGCGCTCATGACTTACTCTCCTCCCCCGTCTTCCTCATTCTCCACCGGAGTCTCCAACGACTCCGCGTTCCGGGCGAGGGCAACCACGCTGTCGCCTTCGGCGAGGTTCATCAATCGCACTCCCATGGTCTGGCGGCCGGACTGCTTGATCTCGCCGGCACTCGTCCGGATCACCCCGCCGGCGGACGTGATCGCGAAGACCTCGTCCTCTGGGTTGACCATGACGGCTCCGACCAGCTTGCCACGGGAACTCACGATTTTCGCAGTCAGCACGCCCCTACCGCCACGTCCTTGAACTGGATACTGCTCCACTGGCGTCCGCTTTGCGTACCCAGCCTTCGTGGCGATAAGCACATCTTGACCGTCGGCGATGCGATTCATGGCGAGAAGTTCGTCTCCTTCGAGGAACCTCATGCCGATGACACCGCTGGTCGCGCGGCCCATGGGCCGCAGCGCCTCGTCGGAGGCGGTGAACCTGATCGACTGCGCGCCCTTGGAGACGAGCAGCAGATCGTCGGTCTCGGAGACCAGGCGGGCGCCGATGACCTCGTCGTCCTCGCGCAGGTTGATCGCGATCAGACCGCCCGACCTGGGGGAGTCGTACTCGGACAGGCGCGTCTTCTTGACCAGGCCGCTGCGTGTGGCGAGCACCAGGTAGGGGGCGACGTCGTAGTCGCGGAGGTCGAGAACTTCCATGACTGTTTCGTCGGGCTGCATGGCCAAAAGGTTCGCGAGATGCATGCCACGGGCGTCACGCCCGGCATCAGGCAGCTCGTACGCCTTGACCCGGTACACCCGGCCCTTGTTCGTGAAGAACAGCAGCCAGTGGTGCGTCGTGGTGACGAAGAAGTGGTCGACGATGTCGTCCTGGCGCAGCTGGGCGCCGCGGACGCCCTTGCCGCCCCGCTTCTGCGCCCGGTAGAGGTCGGTACGGGTGCGCTTGGCATAACCGCCGCGGGTGATCGTGACGACGATCTCCTCCTCGGCGATGAGGTCTTCGATCGACATGTCGCCGTCGTAGGCGATGATCTCGGTCTTGCGCTCGTCGCCGTAGCGGTTGACGACCTCGGTCAGCTCGTCGCCGATGATCTCGCGCTGGCGGGCCTCGCTGGCCAGGATCGAGTTGTACTCGGCGATCTGGGCCATCAGGGCGTCGTACTCGTCCTGGATGGCCTGCCGCTCCAGGGCGGCCAGCTTGCGCAGCTGCATGTCCAGGATGGCCTGCGCCTGGACCTCGTCGATCTCCAGGAGCCCCATGAGGCCCTGCTGGGCGTGTGAGGCCGACTCCGAGGCCCGGATGAGGGCGATGACGTCGTCGAGCCGCTCAAGGGCCCTCAGCAGGCCGCGCAGGATGTGCGCGCGCTCCTCGGCCTTGCGCAGCAGGTAACGCGTCCGGCGGACGATGACCTCGACCTGGTGGGCCACGTAGTGGCGGATGAACTGGTCGAGCCGCAGCGTGCGCGGCACGCCGTCGACCAGCGCCAGCATGTTGGCGCCGAAGGTGTCCTGGAGCTGGGTGTGCTTGTACAGGTTGTTGAGCACGACCTTGGCGACCGCGTCGCGCTTGAGCACGATCACCAGGCGCTGACCGACCCGCGAGGAGCTCTCGTCGCGTACGTCGGCGATGCCCGTGAGCTTGCCCTCGCGCACCAGCTCAGCGATCTTCAGCGCCAGGTTGTCCGGGTTGACCTGGTACGGCAGCTCGGTGACGACGAGCGCCTGCCGGCCCTTGTCCTCCTCGACCTCGACCACCGCGCGCATGGTGATCGAGCCGCGCCCGGTGCGGTACGCGTCCTCGATGCCCCGGCGTCCGACGATGAGCGCCTTGGTCGGGAAGTCGGGCCCCTTGACCAGCCTGATCGAGGCTTCCAGCAGCTCCTCGTCGTCGGCCTCGGGGTTCTCCAGGTACCACCTGACGGCGGCCGAGACCTCGCGCAGGTTGTGTGGCGGGATGTTGGTGGCCATGCCGACCGCGATGCCGCCCGAGCCGTTGACCAGCAGCTGCGGGAACCGCGCCGGCAGGACGTCGGGCTCCTGCGACTTGCCGTCGTAGTTCGGGCGGAAGTCGACGGTGTCCTTGTCGATGTCGCGCAGCATCTCCATGGCGATGGGCGCGAGCTTGCACTCGGTGTACCGCATCGCGGCCGCCGGGTCGTTGCCCGGCGAGCCGAAGTTGCCCTGCCCGTCGACCAGGGGATAGCGCAGCGACCACGGCTGGGCCAGGCGGACCAGCGCGTCGTAGATCGAGGTGTCGCCGTGGGGGTGGTAGGTGCCCATCACGTCGCCGACGACGCGGGCGCACTTGAAGTAGCCGCGGTCGGGACGGTAGCCACCGTCGTACATCGCGTAGAGCACCCGCCGGTGCACCGGCTTGAGGCCGTCGCGTACGTCCGGCAGCGCCCTGGACACGATGACGGACATCGCGTAGTCCATGTAACTGCGCTGCATCTCGGACTGGATGTCCACCGGTTCGATGCGGTCAGCCGGGGGAGTGGTGTTCACGTCCGTCACAGGTTCAGGTCCTTCTTAAACGTCGAGGAAGCGAACGTCGCGCGCGTTGCGGATGATGAAGTCGCGCCGCGCCTCGACGTCCTCGCCCATGAGCACGCTGAACAGGTCGTCGGCCTGGGCCGCGTCGTCGAGCGTGACCAGGCGCAGCAGTCGCGTCGCCGGGTTCATGGTGGTCTCCCAGAGCTGGCCGGCGTTCATCTCGCCGAGGCCCTTGAACCGCTGGACGTTGTCCCGCGGGCGCGGGTCTGCCTTGCCCTGCGCGATGCCGTCGTTGATGACCGCGTCGCGCTCGGCGTCGGAGTAGGCGTAGGAGGCGTCCTCGCCCTTCCGGTCCCACTTGATCTTGTAGAGCGGCGGGCAGGACAGGTAGACGTGCCCGGCCTCGATCAGCGGCCGCATGAACCTGAACAGCAGCGTCAGCAGCAGGGTGTTGATGTGCTGGCCGTCGACGTCGGCGTCGGCCATCAGGATCACCTTGTGGTAACGCAGCTTGGCGATGTCGAACTCGTCGTGCACGCCGGTGCCCAGGGCGGTGATGAGCGCCTGGACCTCGTTGTTCTTCAGGACCTTGTCGATCCGCGCCTTCTCGACGTTGAGGATCTTGCCGCGGATGGGCAGGATCGCCTGGAAACGCGAGTCGCGGCCGCCCTTGGCCGAGCCGCCGGCCGAGTCGCCCTCGACGATGAACAGCTCGCACTTCTCCGGGTCGTTCCACTGGCAGTCGGCCAGCTTGCCGGGAAGGCCGCTGCCGGACTCCAGGAGCGACTTGCGCCGGGTCAGGTCGCGGGCCTGGCGGGCCGCCAGGCGGGCGCGGCTGGCCTGCAGCGACTTGTTGATGATGTCCTTGGCCTCGCCGGGGTTGCGCTCGAACCAGTCGCGCAGGTGGTCGTTGCAGGCCTTCTGCACGAACGACTTGGCCTCGGTGTTGCCCAGCTTGGTCTTGGTCTGGCCCTCGAACTGCGGGTCGGACAGCTTGACCGAGATGATCGCGGTCAGGCCCTCGCGGACGTCCTCGCCGGAGAGGTTGTCGTCCTTGCCCTCCTTGAGGAACTTCTGCTCGCGCGCGTAGCGGTTGACGATGGTCGTCAGCGCCGCGCGGAAGCCCTCCTCGTGGGTGCCGCCCTCAGCCGTGTTGATCATGTTGGCGAACGTGTAGACCGACTCCGAGTAGGAGTTGTTCCACTGCATGGCGATGTCGACCGCGATGCCGTCGCCCTCTTCCTCGAAGGCGACGATCGACGCGTGCGCCGCCTCCTTCTTGGCGTTGAGGTGCTTGACGAAGTCGGCCAGGCCGCCCTCGTAGTGGTATTCGACCGTGTGGGGCTCGCCGTTGACGTGGTCGGGCCGCTCGTCGGTGAACGTGATCGTCAGGCCCTTGTTGAGGAAGGCCGTCTCCTGGAACCGGCGCGAGAGCGTCTCGTAGTTCCAGGTGGTGGTCTCGAAGACGTCGGGATCGGGCCAGAACGTGATCGTCGTGCCGGTCTCGTCGGTCTCCTCGCCCTGGGCCAGCGGCGCGGTGGGCTTGGAGTGCTCGTAGCGCTGCCGCCAGTAGTGGCCGTTCTGCTTGACCTCGACGTCCATGGCGGTGGACAGCGCGTTGACGACGGCCGAGCCGACGCCGTGCAGGCCGCCGGAGACCGCATAGGACTGGCTGTCGAACTTGCCGCCCGCGTGGAGCGTGGTCAGCACGACCTCGACGGCCGAGCGCTTCTCCACGGGGTGGATGCCCGTGGGGATGCCACGGCCGTTGTCGACCACGCGCACGCCGCCGTCGGCCAGCAGCGAGATGTCGATCCTGGTGGCGAAACCGGCCAGCGCCTCGTCCACCGCGTTGTCCACGATCTCGTAGACGAGGTGGTGCAGGCCGCGCTCACCGGTGGAGCCGATATACATACCCGGGCGTTTGCGAACCGCCTCAAGTCCTTCGAGTACGGTGATTGAGCTAGCGTCGTAGGACAACTGCGAAATCCTCCTGCCGCGGACACGCGGCGGGGGAGGCCGTCAACTTCATGCTGCCCCTACCGTGCCCGTCACCGTCGTGAGTGCCCCGATGCGCGGTCACCCGGGGGAGTCGGCTTACTGCCGGGGTGACACGCAAGCGGACGTGTCCGGAATCCTTTTTCATTCTACCGCTTCCCGGAGCCCGTGGTGGCAATACACGCGCCTGTGATGCGCCCTAGCTCGATTTGCCCCCCACTCAAGCATCCCCCCTTCGGAAAGGGGGCTTATCGCGTCTGCGGCTGTCTGATCGCCCCCGGCGCCTAACCATAGGTGTCGCCGGGGCCCCTGCTTCCGGTCACCCGCAAACCCCCTGTGGGCCGGGGTGCGTTCTGCGGCCCCCTGACCTTGACCTTTGTCACCGAACCGTCACCCAGCTCCTCGTTGAGCCTGCGGATGAGGGTGCGCGCGAGCAGCCTGACCTGCGTCGCCCAGGCCGTGGAATCGGCCGCGATGAGCACCTCGCCCTCGTCGAAGGACTCCGGCCGGGTGTGGGCGGCCAGGTCGGGGCCGACGATCTCCTTCCACCGGCCGAACACCGCGCCGACGGCCGCCGAGCGTTCCCAGCCGCGGTCGGCCAGCAGGTCGGCGATGGCCCGGCCGAAGAGCTGGGGATCGCCGGCCTCCCGGCGCGGGCCGGCCTTGCGCCTGGGCTCGCGGCGCGGGAGCTGGCCGCGCTTGGCCGCGTCGGCCTTCGCCTGCGCGAGCTTCTCCCTCGCCATGGCGGCCCCCCTGGCCGCCGCGTTGTGCTGCTCATCGGACACGGGTCACGCTCCCCTCAGCGACATCGAAACGGGCCCCCGCCAGCTCCTTCGGCACGTCGTCGGGCACGGCGGCGGTGATCAGCACCTGTTCGGCCGGCGCGACGATCTCGGCCAGCCTGCGCCGGCGCTGGCTGTCGAGCTCGGCGAACACGTCGTCGAGGATCAGCACCGGGTCGCCGCCGTCGGCCCGCAGCAGGTCGTAGGCGGCCAGCCGCAGCGCCAGCGCGAACGACCACGACTCGCCGTGGCTGGCGTAGCCGCGGGCGGGCAGGTCGCCGAGGCCCAGGATCAGGTCGTCGCGGTGGGGACCGACGAGGGTGACGCCCCGTTCCAACTCGGCCTGGCGGACCTCCGACAGCCGGTCGCGGAGCTGCTGTTCAAGGGTTTTCCCCAAGTCTGTGGATAACGTCTGCGCCTCGGGAGATCCCCGCTCACCGGCGACTTCGTCCTCCGCGCCGTCCCCACCTGTGGACAACGTGCTGCGGTAGGCCAGCGTCGCGGGGGCGCTCGTGGGGGCCAGCGCGGCGTAGGCCCCGGCCACCAGCGGGCGCAACGCCTCGATGAGCTCCAACCGCGCCCGCAACAGCTCCGCACCGTGCCTGGCGAGGTGGGCGTCCCACACCTCCAGCGTGCTCAGGACGTCGCCGGCGCCCGCCGCGGCGAACGCGGTGTCGCTCTCCGCCCGCCGGGCGCTCCTGCTGCCCCTGCGGGCCTGCGCGGCCGTGCGCAGCAGGGCGCCGCGCTGCTTCAGCACCCGGTCGTAGTCGGCCCGGACCCCGGCGAACCTCGGGGCCCTGGCCACGAGCAGGTCGTCGAGGAAACGGCGGCGCTCCGACGGGTCGCCCTTGGACAACGCCAGGTCCTCCGGCGCGAACAGCACCGTGCGCAGCAGCCCGATGACGTCGCGCGGCCTGGACACGGGGGAGCGGTTGAGCCGCGCCCGGTTGGCCTTGCCCGGGTTGATCTCCAGCTCCACCAGCGCCCGCCGGTCGTCCCTGTGGACGGCGCAGCGCACGATCGCCCGCGCGGCACCCCGCCGCACCAGCGGCGCGTCGTTGGCCACGCGGTGGCTGGAGTGCGTCGCGACATAGCCGAGGGCCTCGACCAGGTTGGTCTTGCCCTGGCCGTTGGGCCCGACGAGAGCCGTGACGCCCGGTTCCAGACCGAGCTCCACGGACGCGTAGGACCTGAAGTCGGTCAGCGAGAGGTGGGCGACATGCACCCCACGAAGGTTAGTCCGCCGCGGGGGCCGCCCGTGTCACCGGCTTGCCGTCCTGTGGAAAACCTCGGGCTTCCCCGGACGGCCTGTGGACCACCGGCCGGACCGACCGGCCGGACCCCGGCTGGGCTGGTCGGCCGGGCTACTCGGCTTCGCGCGGCGGGGCCACGTCGGCGCCGGGCGAGTCGGCGCCCTTGCCGGTGCTGCCCTCGGTCGAGGTGATCGCGTGGCCGCCGAACTGGTTGCGCAGCGCGGCGACGACCTTCATCGCGGGGGAGTCGTCCTGGCGCGAGGCGAACCGCGCGTAGAGGGCCGCGGTGATCACCGGCAGCGGCACGGCGTGGTCGACGGCCGCCTGGACCGTCCAGCGGCCCTCGCCGGAGTCCTGGGCGTAGCCGCGGAGCTGGTCGAGGTGCTCGTCGTCGTCGAGCGCCCGCACCATCAGGTCGAGCAGCCAGGAGCGGATGACGGTGCCGGTGCGCCAGCTGCTGAAGGAGCCCCTGACGTCCTTGACGACGTCGGACGCCTCCAGAAGCTCCCAGCCCTCCGCGAACGCCTGCATCATGCCGTACTCGATGCCGTTGTGGACCATCTTCGCGAAGTGGCCGGCGCCGACGTCACCGGCGTGGACGAAGCCGTCCTCGCCCTCGGGCTTGAGCGTCTCGAAGATCGGCATGAGCCGGTCGACGTCGGCCTGATCGCCGCCGCACATGAGGGCGTAGCCGTTCTGGAGCCCCCACACGCCGCCGCTCACGCCGCAGTCGACGAAGCCGATGCCCTTCTCGCGCAGCTCGGCGGCGTGCTTCTGGTCGTCCACATAGTGTGAATTACCGCCGTCGACGACGATGTCGCCCTCGTCGAGCAGCTCGCCGAGCTCGTCGACCGTCTGCTGGGTGGGCTTGCCCGCGGGAACCATGACCCAGACCGCGCGCGGCGCGGACAGCCGTTCGACCAGCTCCTTCAGGCTGGCCACGTCGCTGATGCCGGGGTCGCGGTCGTAACCGACCACCTCATGGCCGCCGCGGCGCAGCCGCTCGGCCATGTTGCCGCCCATCTTGCCCAGTCCCACCATGCCGATCTGCATGACGCTCCTCTACCCCCTTGTCAGGCTTCCATCATCCCCGATGACGGGATCAGCCCGACAGGCGGATGGGCATGATCAGGTAACGGTAGTCCGTACCTGCGCCTTCGTCCACAGGCTTGCCCCCGGTGAGGATGGCGGGTTTGGTCGAGGTCGTCATCTGCAGGCGCGCCACGTCGGAGTCGATCGCGCCGAGCCCCTCCAGCAGGAACTGGTGGTTGAAGGCGATGTTCATCTCCTCGCCCTCGTAATCCACAGGCAGTGCCTCGACGGCCTGCGCCTCGTCGCCGCTGCCGGCCTCCAGCACGACCTCGCCGCTCCTGAACGCCAGGCGTACGGGGGTGTTGCGCTCGGCGACCAGGGCCACGCGCTTGACCGCCTCGACGAACGGGCCTGTGGACAGGTCGGCGCGCGCGGAGAACTCCGTGGGCAGCAGCGAGCGGTACTTGGGGAACTCGGGGTCGAGCAGCCGCGTCGTGGTGCGCCGGCCCGCGCTGGAGAAGCCGATCATGCCCTCGCCGGTGCCGCCGGCCGAGCTGAGCGCGATCTCCACCTCGGCGCCGGTGGTGCCGAGGGCCTTGGCGGTGTCGGCGAGCGTCTTGCCGGGGATCATCGCGATCGCGGCGAAGTCGGGCTGGCCCGGCTGCCACTTGAGCTCGCGCACGGCGAGCCGGTAGCGGTCGGTGGCGGCGAGCGTGACGGTGTCGCCCTCGATCTCCATGCGCACGCCCGTGAGCATCGGCAGCGTGTCGTCCCGGCCCGCCGCGACGGCGACCTGGCTGACGGCGGAGGCGAACACATCGCTGCCCACCCGCCCGGCGGCCGGCGGCATGGCCGGGAGCGACGGGTAGTCCTCCACAGGCATGGTCAGCAGGGTGAACCGGGCGCTGCCGCACGTGACGACGGCCTTGGCGCCTTCCACCACGAAGTCCACAGGCTGTGCGGGAAGCGCGCGGGTGATCTCGGCGAGCAGCTTGCCCGAGACCAGGACGACGCCCGCCTCACCGGTGTGGAGTTCGAGCGTGACCTCGGCGGAGACCTCGTAGTCGAACCCCGACAGCTTGAGCTGCTGGCCCTCCGTCACCTCCAGGCGCATGCCGGCGAGCACGGGCACCGACGGGCGCGCCGGGAGACTGCGTGCCGTCCATGCCACCGCCTCAGCGAGGACGTCTCGCTCGATTCGGAACATCACGGTGATCAGCCTCCTGGGTTCGTCGTTGATTCAAGTGTTCACTCTCCCGCACCGCGGTTCGGGGAGAACCCCTCTATGGGTCTTTGATTTTCTTAGTAAGAGAGATAAGAGGTCATCACACTAGGGGCTGTGGGAACTGTGGACAACTGATGTCCTCGCAGCTCAGTGCCCCTGTTTTCATCCACCGAGGGTGTGGGTGACGCCTGGGGGAAACTTCGCCGCCTGGGGATGAAGTTTCGTCGCCCACAGGCCGTCCCCAGATCATGGGGTGTTCATCCACCGGTTATCCACGAGGTTTCCACAGGTTGTCCACGGGGTAAGAGGGGGCCTTCTGGAGTCCCAGATCGACTGTTCACAGGCCGTCCACACGTTATCCACGAGTCATCCCCAGGTTCTCCTCAGGATGTCCCCAGATTCGTCCCCAGCCCTTGTGGGTGGATTTTTCCCGGCATTGGTGGTCGTACCGACGCGCCGATTTTGCGTTTCCGCTGGTCCACAGTGTTTTCCACAGGCTGTGTACGACCATCAAGATCCACGCTTGCTCTGTTTGATACGCATTGTCAGCTCGTTGACCTGGTTGTACATCGACCTGCGCTCGGCGATGAGCGACCGGATCTTGCGCTCGGCGTGCATCACGGTGGTGTGGTCGCGGCCGCCGAACTGCTGGCCGATCTTCGGCAGCGACAGCTCGGTCAGCTCGCGCGCCAGGTACATGGCGATCTGCCGGGCGTTGACGAGAGCGCGGCTGCGCGAGGTGCCGCACAGGTCTTCGATGCTGATGCCGAAGTAGTTGGCGGTCTCGGTCATGATGGCCGCGATCGTGATCTCGGTGTCGGACTCCGAGGTGATCAGGTCCTTCAGCACGACCTCGGCGAGCTGCAGGTCCACACCCTGCCTGTTGAGGCTGGCGAACGCGGTCACCCTGATCAGGGCACCCTCCAGCTCGCGGATGTTGGTGGAGATCCGGCTCGCGATGTACTCCAGCACCTCGGGCGGCGCGGCCAGGCCCTCCTGGATGGCCTTCTTCCGCAGGATCGCAATGCGGGTCTCGAGCTCGGGCGGCTGGACGTCGGTGATCAGGCCCCACTCGAACCGGTTGCGCAGCCGGTCCTCCAGCGTGATGAGCTGCTTGGGCGCGCGGTCGCTGGAGATGACGATCTGCTTGTTGGCGTTGTGCAGGGTGTTGAAGGTGTGGAAGAACTCCTCCTGCGTCTGCTCCTTGCCCTCCAGGAACTGGATGTCGTCCACCAGCAGGATGTCGATCGCGCGGTAGCGGCCGCGGAAGCCGTCGGCCTTGTGGTCGCGGATGCTGTTGATGAAGTCGTTGGTGAACTCCTCCGAGCTCACGTATCTCACCCGGGCGCCGTCGTACAGGCTC
Organism: Nonomuraea sp. NPDC049637; assembly: GCF_040675235.1. Lineage (NCBI taxonomy): Bacteria > Bacillati > Actinomycetota > Actinomycetes > Streptosporangiales > Streptosporangiaceae > Nonomuraea > Nonomuraea sp. NPDC049637. The sequence goes on along the minus strand of NZ_JBFAOM010000003.1, from coordinate 412,861 downwards.
TGCGCGTAATGCCCGATCGCGTGCAGCAGGTGGGTCTTCCCCAGGCCGGAGTCACCGTAAATGAAGAGCGGGTTGTACGCCTTCGCGGGGGATTCGGCCACCGCCACGGCCGCGGCGTGCGCGAACCGGTTGCTGGCACCGATGACGAATGTCTCAAATGTGTACTTCTGGTTGAGCCGGGCCGGCTCGCTCGGCTTGTTGCTCTTCGCTTCCCAGCGATTCGGCGCCGGCTCCGGCGCTTTCTCCACAGGCGGTGTGTACGGCTGCACCTGTTCAAAAGAGAACGAAGGCTGTGGATATTCGGTGGACGCCGGAGGCTGCTCGGGCTGTGGAGAATAGAACTGCGGGGGCTCGGATGCCTGGTAGTGCTGGGGTTGCACCGGCTGTGTGTAACGCGGCTGGCTATCCACACTCTGGGGATAAGACACATTCACAGGCTGTTGATGGGTGTCCGGCAAAGGCTGTTCGGGAGCCGTGGTGTCGATCATCACGGCCAGCCGCATCGTCATCCCCAGTTCCTGGGACAGCGCGTGGGCCACCAGCGGGCGCAACTTGCCCTCGATGAGGTCCTTGAGGAAATCGTTGGGGACGCCGAGCACGATCGTGTCGTCCGCGAGAGCGATCGGACGGACCATCGACAGCCAGGTGCGCTGCTGGATGGGCACGTTCTCGTTGAGGAAGTTGCCCAGGGCCCTCGCCCATACCGTGCCGAGGTCGACACCACTCATGGTGCGGCTCCCCTCCTTCCTCTCGCGGCCCCCCGCGATCGTTTATCCACATGACTGTGGTCGCCCCGAGCGGTCGGCGACCCCTTCGTCCACAGCGTGGCGGCAGGGCTTCGTACCCAGGTCCTCCACAGGAGATCCACAGGCTGTGCACGGTGTTTCCGGTGGTCCAGAAGGGCCGACAGTATCCATGTGCACAGCTGTGTTCAAGACGTTGTCCACAGCGTAGTGGCACCTGGATGCACAAACTGTGGACGCGGGCCCGGCGGTGGAAAAGTCGCCTGTGGATCAGTGGATAACCCGTTCAGTTTGACCTGGGACGCCGTTGGCCCGTAACGTACGACGGTCGGCTTGCCACGCGACGGCTATTTCGCGTGCCCTCGCTCCCACGGCAGGCCAGCCATGTGTGTATAAGCGCCCCTGGGCGCACCTTCAAGCCTGGAGCCCACCCGTGAGCAAGCGTACTTTCCAGCCGAACAACCGTCGCCGCGCGAAGACCCACGGCTTCCGGCTGCGGATGCGCACCCGGGCCGGTCGCGCCATCCTCGCCGCCCGTCGCCGCAAGGGCCGCGAGAAGCTGTCGGCCTGATCGACCCGCGCCCGAAGTCCGGCCCGTCGGTGTACCTCGCCGACGGGCGTTAGGCGTATACGGTGCTGTCCCGTCAATCCCGCATGCGGCGCGGGGACGAGTTCGAAGCGGCGGTCCGGCGCGGAAAGCGCGCCGGACGCCCCACTTTGGTGGTGCATCTCAACCTTTCTGGGGAAGAGACACCTCTGGTTGGTTTCGTGGTGAGCAAGGCCGTTGGTGGCGCGGTGACCCGGAACAAGGTCAAACGACGGCTCCGACACCTGATGCGCGACCGTCTCGACCGGCTGCCGCGAGGTAGCCTGCTGGTGGTACGCGCCAATCCACCGGCCGCGTCTGCGTGCGTCGAGCAACTGGCCGCCGAGCTCGACGCCGCGCTGGATCGTTTGCTCAGGCGGCGCGAGTCCTCGACGGGTGGACACAGATGACGGAGCAGCCGCAAGGGATGCCGGGCCTCGCCGCCCGGGCGCTGATCATCCCCATTCGGTTCTACCGGGCTTTCATCAGCCCGATGCTCGGTCCACGCTGCCGGTTCTACCCGTCGTGCAGCGCGTATGGGCTCGAGGCGATTGCCGTACATGGGGCATTGCGCGGCACATGGCTGACTGTCCGGCGCATCGGGCGGTGCCACCCATTCCATCCCGGAGGTATAGACCCGGTGCCCCCACGCCCGGTCCGGTCCCACGAAACGCAAGGGAGCTAGCTCGGTGGAGCTGTCCTGGCTCAATTGGCTGTACACGGCCGTCGCCCAAGTCATCACCTGGATCCACCAGGTCTACAGCACTTTCCTCGACCCCAACAGCGGGTTGACCTGGGCGCTGACCATCGTCACGCTGACCGTCTGCATGCGGATCCTCATCTTCCCGCTGTTCCTCAAGCAGATGCGGTCGTCGCGGAAGATGCAGGAGCTGGCACCGAAGGTCCAGGAGCTCCGCAAGCGCTACAAGAACGACAAGCAGCGCATGAACCAGGAGGTCATGGCGCTGTACCAGGGCGCGGGCGCCAACCCCCTCGGTGGCTGCCTCCCCGTCGTGGCGCAGTTCCCGATCTTCATCTCGATGTTCACCGTGCTGCGGGCCATCGCCGCCGACCAGGCCAAGTTCGGCATGTCGCAGGAGCTGGTCGACAGCGCCAAGCACGCGCTGATCATCAACGCTCCGCTGCCCGCCACGTTCTTCGAGGCCCCTGACATCGCCCAGAAGGTCGTCATCGGCTGCTTCGTGGCGATCAGCTCGCTGACCACATTCCTCACCGTCCGGCAGAGCGTGACCCGCTCGATGGCGCAGATGCCGGACAACCCCATGGCGCAGCAGCAGAAGATCCTGATGTACATCTCGCCGCTGTTCGCCTTCTTCAGCCTCAACTTCCCGCTGGGCCTGATCCTCTACTGGGTCACCACCAACCTGTGGACGCTGGGCCAGCAGCACTGGTTCTACAGCCGGCACCCCATGCCGCAGTTCGACGCCAAGGGCAACGCCATCCCCGTGACGCCCAAGCCCGGCCTCGTGGCCAAGATGCGCAAGACCACTCCGGCAGAGGAGGCCCCTCCCGCCGCTCCGGAGCCTAAGATCATCAGGCAGCAGCCCAGCCGCCAGTCCCGCAGCAAGCGCACCGGCAGCAAGAAGTCTTGAACACGAAGGAGAGGCCGGCGATGACCGAGGCCGAGCAGGAGAAGGCTCCTGATCTCAACGCGCTTGAGCAGGAAGGCGAGATCGCTGCCGACTACGTCGAGGGCCTTCTCGACATCGCCGACATCGACGGCGACATCGACATGGACGTCGAGGGCGACCGCGCCATGGTCTCCGTCGTGGGGCTCAAGGGCAACGAGCTGGTCGGGCCCGCGGGGGAGGTCCTGGAGGCGCTGCAGGAGCTGACCCGGCTGGCCGTCCACCGGCAGACCGGGGAGCGGTCGCGGCTCATGCTCGACGTCGCCGGCTACCGCGAGCGGCGCCGGGCCGAGCTGAGCAAGCTCGGCACCGAGGTCGCCAACCAGGTCAAGGAGAAGGGTGAGCCGAAGGCGCTGCACCCGATGACGCCGTTCGAGCGGAAGATCGTCCACGACGCGGTGGCGGCCGCCGGGCTGCGCAGCGAGTCCGAGGGTGAGGAGCCGCAGCGGTACGTGGTGGTCCTTCCCGCCTGAAACGTGCATGGTGAGCCGGTTCGGCCGTCTGTCGGCGCTTGGTTGCGCTGATGGGCGGCCGTTTCCGTATCTATAGCTGTACGTACGGGATGCGGGGGTTGTGTGGGCCGCTGACGGGTTCGCGGGCTTGCCTCCGTGCTTGTGCGGATCGACCCCTGTTCCTTGTATGTGGAGCGGTGTTCGGCGCGTTTGTGCGCTGGCGTTTGGGTTCGTTGCTGTTAGCGGGGAAGCGCGGGGTTTTGTGCGTTGGCCTTGGTGTTCGTCCCGGAAGATGCCTCTGAGTGTTTCTTTCGGGCGATATGTGCTTTATATCGTTTGTAGGGGATTTGGTGTCGAGGGTGGATCAGGAGGGTGCGTGGCGGCGCGCTCGACCGTCCCTCACATGCCAGCCCGCTAGTCTTCCAGTGTGATCTCACATCTAGCCTTGGGTGGACACCGCCCCTAGAACGTCGAGACCTCCACCGTCGAACGCCCACCGGCATCACCGCCGAGCAGGCAACCTGAGTACGAACACCACCTGAAACTGAGAAAGGGCCAGCATCCAGTGAGCGAAGAGCTTCCGGCGCCGCCGGACATAGCGCGGGACGTCTTCGCCGGGGAGGCATGGGATCGCGCGAACGCGTTCGCCGCGCTGCTGGCGGGCCCGGGCGTCGTCCGGGGACTGCTGGGGCCGCGTGAGGTGCCGCGTATCTGGGATCGCCACCTGCTCAACTGCGCGGTGGTCGCCGAGGCCGTGCCGCCGGAGGTGCGGCTGGTGGACATCGGCTCGGGGGCGGGACTGCCGGGACTGGTGCTCGCCATCGTCCGCCAGGACATCGAGGTCACGCTGCTGGAGCCGTTGCTTCGCCGTACGGTGTTCCTGGAGGAGTGCGTCGAGGCGCTCAAGCTGGACAACGTCGAGGTGTTGCGCGGGCGGGCCGAGGATCTGGCGGGGGAGCGGGAGTTCGACGTCGCCAGTGCTCGGGCGGTCGCGCCGCTCGACCGGCTGCTGAAATGGGCCATGCCTCTTCTGCGTGAGGGCGGCGAGCTGATAGCCATGAAGGGGGAGCGAGCCGCCGGCGAGCTCGCCGAGGCGGAGTCCCAATTGCGGGCCTGCGGGGCCCGAACGGCCGAGCTTGTGACCGTCGGGCACGGTAAGGTCGAGCCGCCTGCAACATTGGTTCGGGTGGTAGCGGGTCGCGCGCCGGAGCGAGCCAGGCGGCGACGAAGGAGGTGACGGTTGTGCCAGTCGCGTCTTGCGGTCTTGGCTGGCCGGACAGCCGTCTGTCCGAGAGCCCAACCGGGGTTGGATGGCCCGAAATGGGCGTGTCGCAACAGCAAATTCCCGGCACCGGCACACCACTGGTTGAAAGGATGGCCAACGTGACCCAGACCCCCCTGAACCCCGGTGATTCGCCGTTGGTACGAGAGGCGCTCAGTTCAGTGGTTTCACGTGAAACACCTGCCACCACCCAACCGGCCGTCACCCAGCCGGCCGCCACCCAGAGGGGCGGCACCAGCGGCGACGGCGACAACGCCTGGCCTCGGCCGGCGAAATGCAGAATGATCGCGGTGGCCAACCAGAAGGGCGGCGTCGGCAAGACCACCACCTCGGTGAACATTGCCGCGGCCCTGTCGATGCACGGCCAGCGCGTCCTCGTGGTGGACCTCGACCCGCAGGGCAACGCCTCGACGGCCCTGGCCACCGAGCATCGCGGTGACGTACCGGATGTCTACCAGGTGCTCGTCGACGATCTGCCCATGGTGGAGATCGTCAAGCAGGTCCCCGAGATGCCGAACCTCTACTGCGCGCCCGCCACGATCGACCTGGCCGGTGCGGAGATCGAGCTCGTCTCGCTGGTGGCGCGGGAGGCCCGGCTCCGGCGGGCGCTGGCGGCGTACGAGGCGGAGTTCGACTACATCGTCATCGACTGCCCGCCGTCCCTCGGCCTGCTGACGGTCAACGCCCTGGTCGCGGCGGAGGAGGTCATGATCCCCATCCAATGCGAGTACTACGCGTTGGAGGGCCTCGGGCAGCTCCTCAGGAACGTCGACCTCATCAAGGCGCACCTGAACCCGGCTCTGCGGCTCTCCACGATCGTCCTGACGATGTACGACGGACGTACCAGGCTGGCCTCGCAGGTCGCCGACGAGGTGCGGTCGCACTTCGGGGAGACGGTGCTGAAGACGGTCATCCCGCGTAGCGTCCGGCTGTCGGAGGCGCCCAGCTATGGGCAGTCGGTCATGACGTACGATCCGGGGTCGAGCGGGGCGATGGCGTACATGGACGCGGCCCGGGAGATCGCCCACCGCGCCACCGTGGCCTGACCTCTGGCCGCTTGCGGGTCTTTTTTGGGTACGGCTTGAGGGCGTGGATTCCCATGCCCGTGCTCCGGTGTTCCTCCGCCAGGTTGGTGCGGTGGACTCCGGTGGTGGGTGGTCTCGTTCGGCGCGAGTCGTGAGTTGGGCAGATTTGTAGCCGTGTCGGCGTAAATCCCACAGGACTGTGTGTGGCGTGGCGGCACCCCGCTGGGCCCGCAACGGTAACCTCTCCTGGAGTGACCGGAATCGACCGGCTGGATGAGGAGACGCAGTGAGTCAGCAGCGGCGGGGATTGGGCAAGGGACTCGGGGCGCTCATCCCGACCGGACCCATCGTTGACGGCCCGGGTGCGGCGCCCGCTCCCTCGAACGGTTCCACGGTCGAGGCAGGCCCGAAGCCGATCGCTGGAGCGTATTTCAAAGAGGTCGCGCTGACCGCGATCGTGCCCAACCCTCGTCAGCCGCGTGAGGTGTTCGACGACGAGCGCCTCCAGGAGCTCGCCGACTCCATCCGCGAGGTCGGCCTTCTGCAGCCGATCGTGGTGCGCTCCGTGGGTGGCGGCCAGTACGAGCTGATCATGGGGGAGCGGCGTTGGCGGGCGTGCCAGCAGGTCGGTCTTGACCCGGTCCCGGCGATCGTCCGGAACACCCAGGACACCGACCTCCTCCGGGACGCGCTCATCGAGAACCTCCAGCGCGAGCAGCTGAACGCTCTGGAAGAGGCGGCCGCCTATCAGCAGTTGCTGGACGACTTCCAGGCGACCCACGAGCAGCTGGCCAGCAAGGTGGGGCGCTCTCGATCGCACATCACCAACACGCTGCGGTTGCTCAACCTCCCGCCCGAGGTTCAGCTCCGCGTGGCCGCCGGCACCATCAGCGCCGGGCACGCTCGCGCTCTGCTCGGCCTGAGCAATGCGGAGGAGCAGGTTGAGCTGGCCAAGCGCATCGTGGCGGAGCTGCTGTCCGTGAGGGCGGTGGAGGAGATCGTCGCCATGGGCAGTGCGAAGGCCGCTCAGAAGGCGCCGCGGGAGCGGCCGGCGCCCAAGCCTACGGCTCCTGGCCTGACCCATCTGGCGGACCGACTCTCCGATCACTTCGAGACGAAGGTCAAGGTCGACCTGGGGCGGCGTAAGGGGCGGATCGTGGTGGAGTTCGCGACGATCGACGACCTTGAGCGCATCATCGGGACGATGGCGCCTGAGGCGGCACGGGCGATGCGGGAGCGCGAGGACTGACCTTGCCTGTTTCACGTGAAACCACTCCCCGTTTCACGTGAAACCACTTCGCTTCCTCCGGCCTTCTCTTCTCTTCGGCTCTCTCCTCTTCTCTGTGCGCCGGTGTCCCGTCTTGCTTCGTCTTGCAGGTGTGTCCGCAGGGTTGCGCCGTGGGTGCTGTGGGCGGGGCAAGCGTGATAGCCGGTCAGGCTGCCGCCTTGAGGTCTCGCCAACTCGCTCCAGCTCGCCGGACTCTCTGCCTCTAGCTCCGCGGCTCTCCGGACTCTCCGCCTTCCGGCTTCCGGGCCTTGCGGCTTCCGGGCTTTCCGGCCCTCCGGGCTCCCTGGCCTCCCGGCTCTCTGGGCTGCCCGGTTCTTCGGGCCTCCGGCCCTCCGGGCTCCTCGGCCTCCCGGCTCTTGGGCTCCCCGGTTCTCCGGCCTCCCGGCCCACCGAGTTCCCCGGCTTGCCCGCCCTGGCCTTTCGGCCCCTCGGTTCGGTCGGCTCTCCGGGCTGGCCGGCTCCCCGGATTGTGTCTAGCTCGGTCAGTGTCATGTGATGGCGCCGGATCGCGGCGACCGTCGGATAGCGGGCGAACCCGGCCAGGAACAGTGCCAGCGTCGCCGTCTGCGCGAAGGCCGAGTCCTACCACGCGGGAGGCGGCGTACTGAGAGTCCTTCGCCTGGACGGGCGCGGGCCCCGGAACCTCCGTGACTGGAGCGTGAGCCGAGATCGCCTTCGCCGGCCACCCAGCCACCCAGCCGCCCGGTGGCTCCGGTTACCTCGGAGCGGCGTGGCTGTGGTCGCCCTGGAGGTGTTGTTTGGTCTTGGACGCTAGGGGCCGCTGTTGAGCCTCGGTCGCTTCGCGGGCCGGGGCGTGGGCGGTTGGGCCCTCCACGCCCGCGCCCCACGGCCCGCGCCCCGCGCCCCCGGCCCGCGCCCCACGTCCCGCGCATCCGCTCGTGGATGGGTGAGTGGGCGTGTTTCACGTGAAACGGCGTCGGCGGTTAGAGGGCGGCTGCCTTGTGGAGGGCGGCTAGGAAGCCGTCCACGTGTTCTTCGGTGGTGTCGAAGGCGGTCATCCAGCGGACTGTGCCTGCGGTCTCGTCCCAGTAATGGAAGAGGTAGTTCTGCAGGAGGGCCTGAGAGGTGGCGTGCGGGAGGGTGGCGAAGACGGCGTTGGATTCCACGGGGTGGGTGAGGGTGACGCCGGGGATGTCCGCGAGGCCGTTCGCCAGGCGGAGGGCCATCTGGTTGGCGTGGGAGGCATTGCGGCGCCACAGATCGTCGGTCAGGAGAGCGGAGAGCTGGGCTGAGACGAAGCGCATCTTGGAGGCCAACTGCAGTGACTGGCGACGGAGGTAGGGGACTGCGTCCGTCAGGGACGGGTCCAGGACGACCACCGCTTCGGCGGCCATGGCGCCGTTCTTGGTGCCGCCGAAGCTGAAGACGTCCACGCCGACGTCCGTGGTGATGGCCTTCAGGGAGCAGTTCAGGTGGGCGGCGGCGTTGGCGAGGCGGGCACCGTCCACGTGGAGGCGTAGGCCGGAGGCGTGAGCCGTTTCGGCCAGGGCGGCGATCTCGGTGGGGGAGTAGCAGGTGCCCAGCTCGGTCACCTGGGAGATGGAGACGACCGTCGGTTGGGGCTCGTGGTGCTGGCCGATGAGGTGGAGGTGGGCCTTGATGTCGTCCGGGTGGAGCTTGCCCTGGGGGGTGGGGATCGTTCGCAGCTTCACGCCCAGGAGGCGTTCCGTGGCGCCCGTTTCGTGGGTGGCGATGTGGGCGGTGTCGGCGCAGAGGATGGCGTCGTAGCGTCCGAGCATGAGGGCCAGGCCGACCATGTTGGCGCCGGCTCCGTTGAGTACGGCGAAGCCTTCCGCCGCGGGGCCGAACGTTTCCTTGATTTTGTGCTCGAAGGTTGAGGTCCAGGTGTCGTCGCCGTAGGCGGGGGCGTCTCCCTGGTTGGCGGCGGTCATGGCGTTGAGGATGTCGGGGTGCACGCCTGCGTGGTTGTCGCTGGCGAAGCTCTTCGGGTGGGCGGGATTGATCGGCACACCGTAAGGCTATGCAAGGCGCTGATGCTGAGGCCGGGAGGGGCGGGGGTGCTGGGGATGGTTCTCGCCGTTGCCTCGTGGCCGGGCGCGACCAGGCGGTCGTAGCGGGCGCCGTGCTCCTGCTGTCGTTGGTGGTGGTGGTGCCTCCCGGCGGCATGCGCCGATGCTTCAAACGCTGGCCGTCGTCGGGAGCTCTGGGGCGGTGCGGCTGGGACCGGTCGCCTGTGCGGTACGGCAGCGGATGGTGCGCGGGGGCAAGGGGGGGGCCGGTGGGCGAATCCATGGCTGCTCTTCATGGGGTAGCGGTCGCAGTCAGTCGCGATATCGAGAAAAGGCAGGGACGCCGCGTCGGAGAGGAAGGCGGCCGGTGGGGGAGAGGAAGTGCGGTGACGTCGGAGGCATGCGGTTCCGGCACTCGGGGGGATGGAACAGCACCACGCGGAGCAGGAGAGCGCTCGTTGCCTGGCGGACGACGAGAGCTGTCGTGGGGGATAACGGGAGGCGCAGCACCAGGGACGAGAGAGTAGTAGCTGCCGCAGGGCGGAGGCGAGAGCGGTCGGCTTCTGACGGATAAGGCGGCTGTCGTGCCGCGGACGACGGGCCGCGCCCGCGGCACGACAAGAGGGCAGCAGCCGCGCGGCGGCGAAGAACAGCAGCCGCGCGATGGCGGAGAACAATCACCGCGCGGCGGCGAAGAACAGCACCGCGGTAGCGAAGAACGGCCTCCGCGTGGTGGAGCGGACGCGCAGGGGGAGAAGTGGGCGAGGAGAGGGGTTAGAGGCGGGGGCGGTGGGCGGCGTTTTGGAGGAGGGTGCGGCAGAGGTCGCCGAGGTCGCGCCCCGCTGCCTCCGCCGCCATCGGCAGCAGCGACGTCTCCGTCATCCCCGGCGCCACGTTCACCTCAAGGAAGTGCGGGTCGTCGGACGCGTCCACGATCAGGTCGGTACGGGAGATGTCCCGCAGCCCCAACGCCGTGTGCGCCGTCACGGCCATCCGGGCGCAGGCTTCGGCGGCGGCCGCGGAGAGGCGGGCGGGGGCGAAGAACTCGGTGTGCCCGGCGGTGTAACGGGCGGCGTAGTCGTAGACGCCGGCGTCGGGGACGATCTCCACAGCGGGCAGCGCCACGGGCCCCTCACCGAGGTCGACGACCGAGACCGACACCTCGACGCCCTCGACGTACCGCTCGATGAGGGCGGTGTCGCCGTAGGCGAAGCAGCCGACCATGGCGGCGGGCAGCTCGTCGGCCGTACGGACGATGGACGCGCCGAGCGCCGAGCCGCCGCGGGCGGGCTTGACGAACAGGGGGAGGCCGAGCCGGTCGATGATGCGGCCGAGCACGACGGTGGCGCCGAGGTCGTGGAAGGTCTCCCTGGGGAGGGTGACGGACTCGGGGGTGCGCAGGCCGACCGAGCGTACGACGGCCTTGGCGGTGGGCTTGTCGAAGGCCACGCGGCAGGCGTCGGGACCGGCGCCGACGTAGGGCACGTCGAGGAGTTCGAGCACGGATCGGATCGCGCCGTCCTCGCCCGCGCCGCCGTGGAGGGTGACGAACACCGCCTCGGGCGGGTCGGCCAGGATGGCGGGCACGAGGGAGGCGTCGGTGTCGCGGGCCTCCACGTCGATGCCCGTGGCGCGCAGCACCTCGCTCACCCGGCGGCCGGAGCGCAGGGACACCTCCCGCTCATAGGAGAGGCCCCCGGCCAGCACGAGCACGTGGCCCAGATCGCTCATCACATCTCCTCCGCTGATCGTACGCGTCCAACCGTACCGGCGGCTGGCGGCGAATGGTGTAGGTGAGGCCCGCACACGAGTACGGCCGGCGTCCCCGTCCCCGGGGAGCGCCGGCCGTACCGAGGAAAGCTAGGCCAGTTCGGGCCCCGGCGTGTCAACGCCGGCCCGCTCGGGACCGGAGCCGGTGCCGAACATGTCCCGGAGCTGCATCTCCTGCTCGATCACCCCGGACAGGCGCCGGACGCCTTCGCGGATGCGATCGGGCTCGGGGAAGCAGTAGGACAGTCGCATGTGCCGGGCGCCGCTGCCGTCGGAGAAGAACCCGGTGCCGGGCACGAACGCCACCCGCTCGGCCACGGCCCGCGGCAGGATCGCCTTGGAGTCGAGCCCTTCGGGCAGGGTCGCCCAGACGAAGAAGCCGCCGGCCGGCCGGGTCCAGGTGACCTCGGGCGGCATGAGGGCCTCCAGGGAGTCCAGCATGGAGTCGCGCCGCTCGCGGTAGAGCTCCTTGAAGGACTTGATCTGCTCCCGCCACGGCTGCGTGGCCAGGTATTGGCCCACGGCGAGCTGCGTGAACACCGAGTGCGACAGCACGGCCGACTCCATGGCCAGGATCAGCTTGTCGCGGATGGCGTGCGGCGCGAGTGCCCAGCCGACGCGGAAGCCGGGGGCGAGCGTCTTGGAGAACGACCCCAGGTAGACCACGCCGTCGGGGTTGTCGGCGCGCAGGGCGCGCATGGGCTCGCCGTCGAAGCCGAGCAGCCCGTACGGGTTGTCCTCGATGATGAGGATTCCGGCACGCTGGCAGATGTCGAGCACCTGCTGCCGCCTGGCCAGGTTGAGCGTGACGCCGGCCGGGTTCTGGAAGGTCGGGATCGTGTAGAGGAACTTGACGGGAGCTCCGGCGGTCTCCAGCGCGTAGATGGTCTGGGCCAGCGATTCGGGCACGATGCCCTGATCGTCCATGGCGATGTGGACCACTTTGGCCTGGTAGGCGGAGAACGTCCCGAGGGCCCCGACGTACGAGGGGCCTTCGGCGAGCACGACGTCGCCCGGGTCGATGAAGATCCGGGTGATCAGGTCGAGCGCCTGCTGTGAACCGACGGTGACGACGACGTCGTTCGCCCCGGCCTCGATCCCCTCCAGCCGCATGACCTCGCAGATCTGCTCGCGCAGGTGCGGGTCACCCTGGCCGGAACCGTACTGCAGCGCGACCGTGCCGCGCGTGGTGACCAGGTCGGAGACCAGCTGGCCGACCATGTCGAGGGGGAGCGCCGTGACGTACGGCATGCCGCCGGCGAGCGAGACCACCTCGGGTCTCGACGCGACGGCGAAGAGAGCTCGGATCTCGGAGGCGACCATCCCGGTAGCTCGCGCGGCATACCGGTCGACGTAGGCGTCGATGCGCGACCCTTGGGTCGCGGGTGTCTGACCGTGATCCAGCTCTTCCGTCACGGCCCACCTCCTAGGTGTCATATCGGACCGAAATACCAGATTACGCCAGTCGGACATGTCCTTCGTGACCGGGCTCGACCGTCGTGGTATCCGCTGGCTCCATCTTCACTGAGCTACCATGCCACCAACGGACGCGGTTTTCGCGCGCTTTTCTGGGTCGACGATAGGGGCCGTAGTTGTCGCGCCGGCTGGTCAACATAACCCTGGACAATCTCGAAGATCTGCCTCGCCGCTGCCGGCGGTGCGTGTTCTGGGAGCTCGATCCCGTCAGCGGCGAGCGTGCCATCCATTCCGGCGACTCCGGGCTGGAGAAGGAGGCCTGGATCTCGGGCACGCTGCTGGAATGGGGGAGCTGCGGGAAAATCGTCTATGTCGACGGGGTTCCGGCCGGGTTCGTCCTCTACAGCCCGCCGCTCTACAGCCCGCGTTCGCTGGCCTTCCCCACCTCGCCGGTGAGCGCCGACGCCGTGCTGCTGATGACGGCCCACATCATCCCCGAGTTCTCGGGCGGCGGGCTGGGCCGGATGCTGATCCAGGGCGTGGCGAAGGATCTGACCCGGCGCGGGGTGAAGGCCATCGAGGCGTTCGGCGACCTCAAGTGGGAAGAGCCTAGTTGTGTAGTTCCTGCTGAATACTTGCTTTCTGTGGGTTTTAAGACGGTTCGACCGCATTTGCGATTTCCGCGCCTGCGTTTGGAGCTGAAGAGCGCCATCTCGTGGCGTGAGGACGTCGAGGTGGCCCTCGAACGCCTTCTGGGGTCCATGAGCCCGGAGCGCGCCCTTCGTCCCGTCTGACGGCCCTTGGGGGCCGAAGAAGGGCATACGAAAGCCCCCCGCGGGCATCGCCGCAGGGGGCTCTCACATGAGGGCGACTAGATGATGCCGTCGAGCTCGCGCAGCAGCATGGCCTTCGGCTTGGCGCCGATGATCTGCTTCACGACCTCGCCCCCCTTGTAGACGTTCATCGTGGGGATCTGGAGCACGCCGTACTGGCGGGGAACCTCGGGGTTCTCGTCGATGTTCAGCTTGACGATCTCGAGCTTGTCGCCGTGCTCGTTCGCGATCTCCTGCAGGATGGGCGCGACCTGACGGCACGGGCCGCACCACTCGGCCCAGAAGTCGACCAGCACGGGCTTGTCGCTCTTGAGGACCTCGGTCTCGAACGTGGCGTCGGTAACTGCCTTCACGGTGCGCTCCTTACTTCTCGTTGTTGGCCAGCCAGCGCTCGGAGTCGAGCGAGGCGGCACAGCCGGTGCCGGCCGCGGTGATGGCCTGGCGGTAGGTGTGGTCGACGACGTCGCCGGCCGCGAACACACCGTCGATGTTGGTGGCGGTCGAGGGCGAGGCGACCTTGACGTACCCGTCCTCGTCGAGTTCGACCTGGCCCTTGACCAGGTCGGTGCGCGGGTCGTGACCGATGGCCAGGAACAGCGCGTCGGTGGCCAGCTCGCACTCTTCGCCGGTCTTGACGTTGCGCAGCTTGACCGCCTCGACCTTGGTGTCGCCGAGCACGTCGACGACCTCGGAGTCCCAGACGAACCGGATCTTCTCGTTGGCGAACGCGCGCTCCTGCATGATCTTGCTGGCGCGCAGCTCGTCACGGCGGTGGACGACCGTCACCATGCGCCCGAACCGGGTCAGGAACGTCGCCTCCTCCATGGCGGTGTCGCCGCCGCCCACGACCACGATGTCCTTGTTGCGGAAGAAGAAGCCGTCGCAGGTGGCGCACCAGGACACGCCGTGGCCGGACAGGCGCTTCTCGTTCTCCAGGCCGAGCTCGCGGTAGCCCGAGCCCATGGCCAGGATCACCGACTTGGCGTAGTAGGTGTCGGTGTGGGTCTTGACGACCTTGGGGTTGGCCTCCAGGTCGACCTCGACCACGTCGTCGGCCACCAGCTCGGCGCCGAAGCGCTCGGCCTGCTTGCGCAGGTTGTCCATCAGGTCGGGGCCCATGATGCCGTCGGGGAAACCGGGGAAGTTCTCCACGTCGGTGGTGTTCATGAGCGCACCGCCCGCCGTCACGGAGCCCTCGAAGACCAGCGGCTTGAGTTCGGCGCGCGCGGAGTAGACGGCCGCGGTGTAGCCCGCAGGGCCCGACCCAATGATGATCACGTTACGAACGTCGCTCAACGCTCCCACGCCTTCCTCGTCTGCTGTTTGCTTCGGGCTCAACAGATCCTAGGCCGCGCTGATTCCCGGCCCTGCCCGCGAAACGAAAGAGCCCGCCGAAGCGGGCTCTGACGTGGGCTTTCGATTACCAGCGGCCCAATGTGGGCTTGCGCAGGTTCTTGCAGTTGAACGGGTCGACGATGTCGATGCGCAGCTTCTTGGCGGCCTGGTCCTTCCAGGAGGCCACGATCAGCGCCTCCTGGCCGTTGTACTGGCCCTGGTCGACCGCGAACGTCTTCAGCTTCGAACGGGCCGCCACCTTGCCGACGCATCGGTCGACCCTGGCGGTGTCCGTGGGGCCTTCGAGGGCCGGCGCGGCGCCGAAGTACCCGAGCAGCGGCTGGCGCAGCTCCCGGTCGCTGTAGTTGTAGTTGCTGTCGGTCAGCGCGTAGGCCCTGGCCCGCTGGTGGGGCTTCGACGGTGTCACCGGCTGCGCCACCGTGGGCCCGGACGAACCGCCCGGCCCGCTCCCGCCGGCCAGCAACCCGCCGGAGACCGCCAGCGTGCCGACCACCACCGCGGCCGCCGCCGACGCCGCCACGGCGGGCATGGCCCACCTGCGCCGCCGTGCCGACCTGGTCTGGGCCGGGACGATCGTGCCGTCGTCGGAGACCACGCCGAGACGTACCGGCTCGGGCGTCTCCGCCGCCGGCTGCTCCCACGGGGAGTCCCGCATGAGCCTGTCCCAGTCAGGTGCCTCCACGAGGTCGACGCTCCCTCGGCGGGACTCCGCCTCGGCGGCCAGCGCCTTGTCGATGCGCAGTGCGACGCCCATCGGCATGGCCGGTGTTGGGGTCGCCGCGAGCACCTCGCGAACCGCCGCCAGGTCTGCCAGCAGCTCCCCACAGGGGTCGCAGACCGCGAGATGCTCGCGGACCCGGCGTGCCGTCGCGGCGTCCAAGAGACCCTCTGCCAGCTCGGCTAGGACCTCAAGATCGTAGTGCGTATCACCCGTCACGAAGTTCTGCTCCCTTCGCGGATGAGACGCGATTGAGGTCCGAACGGTTCCGCAGATGCGAAAGAATTGGGGCAAGTTTCGCGCGACCCCTCGCGCATCTGCTCTTCACGGTGCCGCTGGGCACCTGAAGCACCTGAGCTGCGTCTTCGACGGAATACCCCATCATGTCCACGAGCACGAGAGCCGCCCGCTGGTCGGCGGGCAGCAGTTTCAGAGCGGCCGAAACCTCCATCGAGACCTCGCGCTCGACGGTCTGGTCGGGGAGCGGGCTGTCCCGCTCGGCGGCCTCGATCAGTTCGTCGTCGGCCACCGGACGGACGGACTTGCGCCGCATCCGGTCGAGGCAGGCGTTGACGACGATGCGGTGGAGCCAGGTGGTGACGGCCGCCTCGCCTCGGAACGAGGCGGCCTTGCGATATGCGGAGACGAACGCGTCCTGAACGGCGTCCGCCGCCTCGTCAGGGTCACCGAGAGTACGCAGCGCCACCGCCCACATGCGGTCACGGTGCCTTTTGACGATCTCGCTGAACGCGTGTGGATCCCCGTTGATGTGCGCGGTGAGCAGCTCGGCGTCTGTGATTGCCGGCCGCTCCGCTGGTGAGGGTGTCTCGGGTGGGGAGTTCACAAGAGAGATTCCTGATTTATGCCGATCCGGGAGAATGCACCACTACTTCATAGATGGTGCCACGAAACTGGCCCGCATCTGCCGGAACGCGCGTAAACCAGATCAAAACGTACCGACCGCTTGCTGAGTCCTCGGGGGTCAGGGTGGTCTTGCCCGAGGCGCTCTTCTGGGTCGCCACGGTCTTGAGCGAGCCGAGCTCGGGGGAGTCGCCGACCTTCAGCTCGACGCTCGCGCCGTCGGCCTTGCCCAGCGTAGCCACCACGTCGCTGATCTGCATGGACTTGCCCATGTCGAGCAGCAGGCCGACGCCCTTCTTGAGGTTTCCCAGCTCGGCGTTGCCGTAGCTCTGGGTCGTCCAGGCCGTGCTGGGCTTGCCGTCGATGGCCAGCTCGGCGATGTCGGACTTCTCGTCGCCGTCGTCGCCGAGCGGGTCGAAGCCCTTGGCCTTGTCGGCCTTGACGGCCTGGACCGAGGCCGAGGCGGAGGACTTGCCGGTGGTCGGGCTGACCGACGCCTCCGGGGTGGCGGGGCTGCCGAGGCTGCGGCCGATCGTCCAGGCGCCGACGCCCACGGCGGCGATGACGAGCAGCACCACCAGCGTCATCAGCACCCGGTTGAGCACGCTGCCGCCGCCCTGGCTGGGCGGCCGGCGCGGCACGGGCGGCGGGGGCGGCATCGTGCGCTGCTGCCGGTGGGCGATGTCGAGGCCCTCGGTGTGGGAGGCGGAGGCGACCGCCGGCGTCGAGGGGTAGGAGATGGCGATCGGCATGGGCCGGGCCACGTCGGCCAGCGCCTCGGCGACCTCCGACGGGCTCGACAGCGCGCCCTGCCCCTTGCGCGACTCGGGAAGGCAGGCGCGGACGGTGACGGTGTCCAGATAGTTCGGGACGCCGGCGGTGACCTGCCGCGGCGAGCAGAAGTGCCCGTCGATCATGGGAGCGGCGGGCAGGCCGCCCTCCTCCTCGTCACCGGGCCAGTGGCCGGTCAGGCCGGCGTAGAGCAGCCTGCCCAGCCCCTCGGCGTCGTCGAGGGCGGGCTGGTCGGTGGTGAGCCCAGACAGCGCGGCGTCGACGGCCACGCCGAGCACCTTGACCGTGTTGCCCGTCGTCCAGATCAGGTGGGACGGGCGCAGGCACAGGTGGTAGAGCTTGGCCTCGTGAGCGTGCGCCAGCGCCTCGGCGGCCTCGGCCACCAGGCCGGCCGCGCGTTCCGGCTCCAGCGGGCCGGCGGCGAGCAGGTCGGTCAGCGACTCGCCGGTGACCCACTCGCTGACCACGTAGGAGTGCTTGTCGTCCTCGGCCGCGTCGAACACCTGCGTCAGGCGCGGGTCGGTGAGCCGGCTCGCCGCACGGGCGGCGGTGACGACCTCGTGCACGCGCGGGAAGTCGGGGCCGAACGTGTGCACCGCCACCGGGCGGGCGAGGATCTCGTCGATCGCCTTCCACAGGGTCGCGCCGTCGGACTCGCTGACGCGGTCCTCCAGCCGGAAGCGCTCGGCCAGTCGGGTGCCGGGTTCCACGGCCGACGTGCTCACAGGCTCTCTCCGCTAGGCCGATCGGGCGTGCTCATGACTCGACTCACCTGCGTGGTGGTGTCCCACGTAGGCACGCTATGCCGGGTGGATCCGCCCACGCCCCTCCTGCTTCCATTCGCGCGTGTCGGGCACCATGGTAGTGCCGAGTCGATTCCCCCCGCGTTCTTTGCCAACGGGAAACTCGTCAGCCGTCGTGGTCAAGTCCGTCCATATGCCGGATTTCCCAATTACTACCGACCTACGCGTCTGGCGACCATACCAACGAGTGAGTTGACCTCCGCTATGCGCATCCTGTGGGCGACGGCGAGATAGAGCAACAGTCCCAGCCCACCACCCACGGCCAGGACAATCAGCGAGTTGACGAAACCCAGACCACCGAACAGCTGAGTGACCACCCAGACGGTGAGCAGCCCCAGCAGGGCAGTGGGCAGCGACGCCAGGTACATCCTGGTCAGCGCCGTGCCGATGGTCCAGCCGCCCAGGCCCTGGACGCGGCGGCTGGCCAGCGTCCAGGCCAGGACCGCGCCCAGCCCGTACGCGACGGCGTACGCCAGCGCCAGGCCCATCACCGCGTAACGGGCGGGCAGCAGCACGAAGAAGATCACCATGAGCAGCGCGTTGACCGCGGTCGTGCCGGCCCCCACGAACACCGGCGTACGGGTGTCGCCGAAGCTGTAGAACACCCGCAGCAGGAGCTGGAACACCGCGAACGGCACCAGCGCCAGGCCGTAGACCTGCAGCACGTTCCCGATGTAGACGGCGTCGGCGACGCTGTTGGCGCCGTGGCCGTAGATCGGCACGGTGACCGCCGGGCCGAGCACCATCAGCAGCAGCGAGACCGGCACCATGAGCGAGCAGATCAGCCGCACGCTCGACCCGAACTCGCTGCGCACGTCGTCGAGCCGGCCCTCGCCCACCGCCCGGCTCATCCGGGGCAGCATCGCCGTGATCACCGACACCCCGATGATCCCGTACGGAAGCTGGAAGAGCTGGAACGCCAGCGTGTACGGGCTGATGCCGTGGCCGGCCACCTCGTTGCCCGCCGAGCTGGCCAGGTTGGTCGTCAGCATGAACCCGAGCTGGGTGACCACCACGTAGCCGATGGTCCAGACCCCGGCCCTGCCCATCTCGCCCAGCCGGGCGTTGCGCACGTCGAAGCGCGGGGTGAACGAGAACCCCACCCGCTTCAGCGCGACGATCAGCACCACCGCCTGGGCGACGATGCCCGCCGTGGTGCCGAGACCGAGCAGCGCGAGGTCGCCGGTGGTTACCGCCTCGATGTCGGACCCGCTGCCGACCACGGCGTAGGCCACGAACACGCAGATGACGACCAGGTTGTTGAGCACCGGCGCCCACATCGGAGCGCCGTAGCGGTCGCGGGTGTTCAGGATGGCGCCGGCGACCGCGCCGATGCCGAAGAAGGCGAGCTGCGGCAGGATGAACCGGGCCAGCATGACCCCGGTCTCGAACTTGATGCTGCCGCGGTCCCAGTCGGTGTAGAGGTCGATGAGCAGCGGCGCGCCCAGCACGGCCAGCGCGGCCACCACGACCAGCACGGCGGTGGCCAGCGTCAGCAGGCGCTGCTCGTAGGCCCGGCCGCCGTCGGCGTCGTGCTGCTGCGCCCGGACGATCATCGGCACCACGACGCTGCTCAGCACGCCGAGCAGCAGCAGGTCGAGGATGCTGTACGGGATCGCGTAGGCCGCGTTGTAGGAGTCGCCCAGCGCCGCGGTGCCGATGGCGTAGGCCAGCACCATCGTGCGGGCGAACCCGGTGACCCTGGACACCATCGTGCCCGCCGCCATGATGGCGCTGGCCCGCAGCATGCGGCTCATACGGTCTCACTCTCCCGGGATCTGCCCGCTCGCGCGAGCCGTCGCTCCGACCGGCGGCGCAGGATCCGCGTCACGACGGCGGCGAGCATCACCGTCAGCGCGGCGCCCACGATGACCAGGGCGATGCCGGTGTAGCCGGTGGTGCGGATGGTCAGTCGCTCCGGCTTGCCGTAGGGCAGGCCGTCGATCGTGCGCAGTTGCACGGTGACGGTGGCGTCGCCGCTGGTGGTGGCGGTCATCTTCACCTGCAGCGTGCCGCTCTGGTTGCCGCCGATCACCAGCGGCTCCTCCGACACGGGCTCCTCGATCTGCAGCCGCCCGCGGTCGTTGGACCTGACGTCGATGTGCAGGGTGACGGGCTGGTCCAGCGAGTTCTTCACGCTGATGGGCACCACGCCGTTGCTGCCGGCGAGCGTGCGCGGCGCGTCGGTGATCTGGATCTTGTCGATGCGCTCGTCCACGGCCGTGCCGACGAGCTTGGTCACCGCGCGGCCGGCTCGGGTGTTGTTGCGCCAGGCCGACGAGGTGAGCCTGAGCACCGCGGCGTCGAAGGCCGAGGGCGCCTTGGTCCCGGCGACCGAGGCGGTGACGGAGGCGGTGAGCTGCGCCTGCGTGGCCACCTCCTTGACGGGGGCCAGGTACTTGGCGCTCAGCTCCTCCTTGCGGTCCTGCTCGGTGTAGGTGAGCCCGGCCCGTGGCGTGGCCGCCTTGCTCGGCTTGATCGAGTCGAGGGTGGTCATCGAGAGCCACGGCAGCTTGCGCGCGGTCTTCAGCAGGCTGGTGACCAGCGTCGGGTTGGGGTCCCAGCGGCGCGACGGCGCGACGACCAGCGACCGCGGCTCGACCTGCCCGGTCTCGGCGGCGATCATCGCGGTCTCGGCGATGAAGCGCTGCGTGCTGAGCAGGACCGTCGTGGGCGCGGTCGGCTCGAACAGCCGGCTCAGCTCGGCGTCGGCGACCAGCGCCTTGACCGGCCCGGCGACGCTGTCGAGGGTGGCGACGGCGTCGGGCGTGTGGGCGACGGGCGGCTGCGGCGGCAGGTTGGTGGAGTTGAGCAGGACGGTGGTGACCTTGCCGGGGCTGACCGCGAGCAGGTCGAGCGCGTCGGCGTCGAGCACGCCCGCGGGCGGCCAGTTGATCGAGGTCTGCGCGTTGCGGTTGAGCAGCGCCCTGGCGGTCTGGCCGCCGAGCTCGATCGCCCGGCCGGGCTGCGCGTCGAGCCCCTGATGGGCCAGCGCCGCCACGTCGGGGTCGCCGTAGGGGGTGGCGATGACGGGGGAGTCGGCCAGCGCCGTGCTCATGGTGGACAGCCAGGTGCCGGCGGTGTCGTTGGCCGGCTTGCCGTCGGTGGCGTCCTTCGTCTTGACGTGGTAGCCCTTGGTCATCGCCTTCAGGTCGTCGAGCAGCGACGGCTCGACGAACCAGGTGACCTCCTTGGGCGCCGTCTGCGCGATGCGGGCCAGGTCGGCCAGGCGGCCCTTGCCGCTGAGCGACTGGCTCAGCTTGTCGTCGACGAACAACGTCTCGTCGTAGCCCCGGTGGGGCTGGTCGATGACGGGCAGGGCGACGGCCAGCTTGTTGCGCGGCAGCTTCGGCGTGGTGGGCGGGGCATAGGTGAGGAACGTGCGCTGCGCCGAGATCGGCACTTCGTTCTGGGAGACGTCGACGGCGATCCGGTAGACGCCGAACGCGCGGTAGCCGAGCTGGATCGGGGTCGCCGTGAACGTCCAGGTGGCCTGCCCGCCGACGGCCAGGGCCGGGATGTCCATGGCCGAGGTGCGGGAGACGTTCGCGGGCAGCGTGGCGTTGTTCTGGTCGATCTGGTACGCCGCCATGGAGGCGCGGTCGTAGAAACGTTCGCTCGTGTAGCGCAGGCGTACACGGAGGGGGCCGAGCGCGGTTCCGGTGTCGTTGCGGACCGTGCCGGTGAACTTGATCTCGTCGGTCGGGCTGCTCGTCACCTGCGGCGTGATCGAGGTGATGGAGACCGAGAGCGACTCGCGCGCCGCCTCCACCGTGGCAGCAGAGTTCGGCGCCGCCGCCACCATGGGGGCGAGCGACGCGACGGACATCACGGCGAGCAGCGCGACCTTACGGATCACACGCATGCCAGAGCTGGGGTACGACGGCGCACGCCCGCAATGGTACGGGTTCAGTGCCGCGGCGCGACCGCCTCGCGTGTTCCCCGCGGTCGGGGCGTACGCAGGTCGACGGTCTTGCCGGTGAGGAGATTCAGCAGGTCGAGCGCACGAAGACAGAGCGCGGTGTGCCGTTCGCCGGTGGCGGTGAAGACCGCCATGTCGTCGGCGACGAGCCGGTCGTCGATGAGCACCGGCAGCGTCTCCGGCAGCAGCAGCGGGCAGACGAGCCTGTCGGTGTAGTCGGTGGCCGAGTTGACCAGGAAGGCCGGCGCCGGCCGCACCTGGCGGGCGCCCAGCAGGCCCCCGACGACGCCGGGCTGGGGCGGGGTCGCCGCGGTGGCGACGACGGCGACGACGACCTCGCTGCCGATCCTGGTGGCGACGTCGAACACGGTGACCACGACGCACCGCCCGGGCTCCGCGGAGACCGTCTCCGGCAGTTCCTCCGCGCAAGTCATGGGGCGCGGAAGGCGTACGATCTCATGATGGACCTGGTGTGCGAGGAGCCAGCGGTGGATCGCGAGGGCGTCCTTCATGAAGTCCTCCTCCGTCTCGCCCTGTTCCATGGCCCCCGACGGTCCCCAGACCGAAGGTAACCCGGACCTGATGTGGCTCGGGGGATATGTTCCGGAATCGAAGGACCGACAGGGTTTGTCCGACTCAACAATGACCGAAAGCCAGCAGCGGGCGATGCACGACCTGTTCCGCAAGATCGCACCGGTGGCCGACGAGCTCGGCCGCCTGTTCGCCGACCACGGCCACGAGCTGGCCCTCGTCGGCGGCCCCGTGCGCGACATCCTGCTGGGCCGCGTCGGCAACGACCTCGACCTGACCACCGACGCCAACCCCCACAGGGTGCTCGACGTCGTCCGGGACTGGGCCGACTCCGTGTGGACGATCGGCATCGACTTCGGCACCGTCGGCCTGCGCAAGGGCAACTGGCTGATCGAGATCACCACGTACCGGAGCGAGTCCTACGACCCCAAGTCGCGCAAGCCCGAGGTCGCCTACGGCGAGACGCTGGAGGCCGACCTGGAGCGGCGCGACTTCGCGGTCAACGCGATGGCGGTGCGCCTGCCCGGACACGAGTTCGTCGACCCCTACGGCGGCCTCGACGACCTGCGCGCCAAGCGGCTGCGCACGCCCGGCACCCCCGAGCGCTCGTTCGCCGACGACCCGCTGCGCATGCTCCGGGCCGCCCGGTTCGCCTCCCAGCTCGGCTTCGGCGTCGACCGGGCCGCCCTGGCGGCGATGACCGCGATGGCCGAGCGCATCGAGATCGTCTCGGCCGAGCGCATCCGCGACGAGCTCGACAAGCTGATCTGCGGCGCCAACCCGCGCGAGGGCCTGCGCCTGCTGGTGGAGACGGGCCTGGCCGCCCACGTGCTGCCCGAGCTGCCCAAGCTGCGCCTGGAGATCGACGAGCACCACCGGCACAAAGACGTCTACGAGCACACGCTGACCGTCCTCGACCAGGCCATCGCCCAGGAGGAGGACGGCAAGCCCGACCGGATCCTGCGCTGGGCCTCGCTCATGCACGACATCGGCAAGCCCAAGACCCGGCGCCACGAGGCCGGCGGGCGGGTGTCGTTCCACCACCACGAGGTCGTCGGCGCGCAGATGACCAAGAAGCGCATGGCCGAGCTGAGGTTCCCCAAGGACGTCGTGGCCGACGTCTCCCACCTGGTCGAGCTCCACCTGCGCTTCCACGGCTACGGCACGGGGGAGTGGACCGACAGCGCCGTGCGCCGCTACGTGCGCGACGCCGGCCACCTGCTCGACCGCCTGCACAAGCTGACCAGGGCCGACTGCACCACCCGCAACAAGCGCAAGGCGGCGGCGCTGTCGCGCACCTACGACCAGCTCGAAGAGCGCATCGCCCGGCTCGCCGAGGAGGAGGAGCTGGCCAAGATCCGGCCCGAGCTCGACGGCAACGAGATCCAGGCCGTGCTCGGCGTGGGCCCCGGGCCCGTGGTGGGCCGGGCCTACAAGTTCCTGCTCGACCTCAGGCTGGACAAGGGCGTGCTCGGCAAGGAGGCGGCCACCCAGGCGCTGCTCGACTGGGCGAGGTCAAACGGCCTGGGAGCGTGACGCCGACGTCGTGACCATCCGGTAGGCCAGCGCCGCGAGGGGGTAGCCGACCGTGATGATCACGACGGCCGCGTACGACTTGCCATTGGGCGGCAGGATCGCCGCCGAGAGCGCGGCGGCCAGCACGTACATGCCGTTGAAGAGCATGTCGTAGAGCGAGAAGGCGCGGCCGAGATAGGCGTCCTCGACGTCGCGCTGGACGGTCGTGTCGGCGCAGATCTTGACGCTCTGCCCGGCCACGCCCAGCACGAAGCCGGCCACCGGCAGCCCCCACGTCTGGAACGGCAGGACGAGCGCGCCCGCCAGCACGCCGGCCGAGGACAGCGCGATGACCACCCAGGGGCCGATGCCGAACCGCTCGGTCGCGTACGGGGTGATGATCACCGCCAGGAAGTAGCCGAAGCCGGAGGCGGCCACCACCAGGCCGATCCCGCGCAGGGCGGCGTCGGAATCGCCGTCGGTGAAGTAGTAGCGGTAGAGGATGATGCCGAGGGCGGTGGCCATGCCGTACAGGAAACGGTGGGCGGCCATCGCGCCCATGGTCGCCGCCGCTTCGCGGTGGCGCGCCAGGTGGCGGGCGCCGTCGACCAGGCCCACGACCACGTTGCGCAGGGCCTCGCGGGCCTGCGGCTGGTGAGGGTCGTAGGAGGGGCCGAGCAGCGCGCGGTCCATCGTGCGGGCGACCAGGGCGCTCAGCCCGAACATCACGCCGGACACCGCCAGCAGCAGCCCGATGCCCCGGTCGCCGTCGCCGAACACCTCGCGCAGCAGGAACCCGACGCCCGCGCCGACGAACGTGACCACGGTGCCGCAGGTCGGCGTCACCGCGTTGGCCGCCATCAGCCGGTCGGACGGCACCACGTGCGGCAGCGAGGCGCCGAGCGCGGCCAGGAAGAACCGGTTGACCCCGAGCACGCCGAGCGCGGCCGCGTAGAAGACGGGATCGGGCGCGTCGGAGGCGACCAGCGCCGCCGCGACCAGCAGCAGCCCGCCGCGCACGAACGGCGCTGTGACCAGGATCTGCCGCCGCGACCACCGGTCGATGAACACCCCGACGAACGGCCCCAGCACGCTGTACGGCAGGAACAGCACGGCCAGGCCGGCGGCCACCGCCAGGGCCGTCGTCTGCTTCTCGGGGCTGAAGAAGGCGAAGTTCGTGACGCCGAACTGGAAGATCCCGTCGGAGAACTGGGAGACCAGCCGCGTGCCGAACAGCCGTCGGAAGTCACGGCCTTGGAGGACGACGCGGAGATCGGCGACGAATGACACCCCGTCAGCCTAGCCGGGCGCACCGCGGCATAGGATGCGCCGAGGTGGCCGGGCGGGTTCCGAACGCGCATGACGATCTCGTACGCTTCATAGCGTGACGACCGAGGAACACGTTGTGCTGGTCGACCGCGAGGGGCGCGCGCTTGGCACCGCGCCCAAGACGTCGGTGCACGGCCGGGAGACCCCGCTCCATCTAGCCTTCTCCAGCTACGTCTTCGACCCGGAAGGCCGCGTGCTGCTCACCAGGCGGGCCAGCCACAAGATCACCTGGCCCGACGTCTGGACCAACAGCTGCTGCGGCCACCCGCTGCCGGGCGAGGCGCTCGGCAGCGCGGTCATCCGCAGGCTCTCCTACGAGCTGGGCCTGGATGCCGGGAGCGCCGATCTCATGCTGCCCGGTTTCTCCTACCGCGCCGTCATGGGCAACGGCATCGTCGAGCACGAGCTGTGCCCGGTCTACCGCGTCACGGTCGACGCCCCGGTGGCGCCCAACCCCGACGAGGTGGGCGAGGTGCGCTGGATGCCGTGGAAGGAGTTCGCCGAAGGCGTGCGCAGCGGTCTGCTGGCGATCTCACCGTGGTGCAGGGAACAGGTGCCGCTGCTCAGCGAGCTGGGCGCCGACCCGATGAGCTGGTCTCCCGCCTCCGACGACGAACTGCCCCCCGCCGCGCGCGGCTGAAGCCGCGGCCGCGAGGGGCCCACAGGTCAGCGCTCGACCTCGCCCCTGATGAACTTCTCGACGTACTCGCGGGCCTCGTCGTCGGAGTACTGCTCCGGCGGCGACTTCATGAAGTACGACGACGCCGACAGGATCGGGCCGCCGATGCCCCGGTCAAGAGCGATCTTGGCCGCGCGCACGGCGTCGATGATGATGCCGGCCGAGTTGGGGGAGTCCCAGACCTCCAGCTTGTACTCCAGGTTCAGCGGGGTGTCGCCGAACGAGCGGCCCTCCAGGCGCACGTACGCCCACTTGCGGTCGTCGAGCCACGGCACGTGGTCCGACGGGCCGATGTGCACGTCGGCCTTGCCCATCTCGTGCGGGATCTGCGAGGTGACCGACTGCGTCTTGGAGATCTTCTTCGACTGGAGCCGGCTGCGCTCCAGCATGTTCATGAAGTCCATGTTGCCGCCGAAGTTGAGCTGGTACGTGCGCAGCAGCTCGACGCCGCGGTCCTCGAACAGCTTGGCCAGCACGCGGTGCGTGATGGTGGCGCCGACCTGGGACTTGATGTCGTCGCCGACGATCGGCACGCCGGCCTCGGTGAACTTCTCGGCCCACTCGGGGTCGGAGGCGATGAAGACCGGCAGCGCGTTGACGAACGCCACCTTGGCGTCGATGGCGCACTGCGCGTAGAAACGGTCGGCCTCCTCCGAGCCCACCGGCAGGTACGACACCAGCACGTCGACCTGGTTGTCGCGGAGCACCTTGACCACGTCGACGGGTTCCTCGTCGGACTCCTCGATGATCTCGCGGTAGAACTCGCCCAGACCGTCGAAGGTGTGGCCGCGCAGCACGGTCACCCCCGTCGGCGGCACATCGGTGATCTTCACGGTGTTGTTCTCGCTGGCGACGATCGCCTCGGACAGGTCGCGGCCGACCTTCTTGGCGTCCACGTCGAAGGCGGCGACGAACTCGACGTCACCCACGTGGTAGTCACCGAACTTCACGTGCATCAGGCCCGGCACTCGCGCGGCCGGGTCCGCATCCTTGTAGTAGTGGACGCCCTGGACCAGCGAAGACGCGCAGTTGCCGACACCGACAATGGCCACGCGAACCGAACCCATCGCACTCGCTCCCTTACTCATCAGTTGACGTGGTATCTCTCTCGGGCCCTTCCGAGGCCCGCCGCTCCGTGGCGATCAGCTCGTTCAGCCAACGCACCTCGCGTTCGACCGACTCGAGCCCATGGCGCTGCAGCTCCAGCGTGTAGCTGTCGAGCCGCTCCCTGGTACGGGCCAGCGCCGTGCGCACGCTGTCGAGGCGCTCCTCCAGGCGGCTGCGGCGGCCTTCGAGGATGCGCAGGCGCACCTCGGCCTCCGTGTGCCTGAAGAAGGCGAAGTGCACACCGAAGCTCTCGTCCTCCCAGGCTGACGGGCCGGCCTGGGTCAGCAGCTCCTGGAGGCGTTCCTTGCCCTCCGCGGTGAGCTTGTAGACGATTTTCGACCGGCCGCCGACGATCGTGGCGGGAGCGGGCTGCTCCTCCACGATGAGGCCCTGGGCCAGAAGTGATCGCAGACAGGGGTACAGCGATCCATAGGAGAACGCACGGAACATGCCCAGCAGGGCGTTGAGCCGTTTGCGCAGCTCATAGCCGTGCAGCGGCTGTTCGTGCAGCGACCCGAGCACGGCTAGCTCCAGAACTCTGCCTTGTCCGCTGGCCACTGGAACCGCCCCCTCTCGCGTCGATGTATCGAGTCGATACATCCAGAGGATACGTCGATTCGCTATAAGGCCGCAATCAAAGGATTTGCCAAGCCGTTGGGATGAATCGGTAAAACGCCGTAGTCTGGCGCTCATGTGGTCACAGCGGAGGGTGGTGGACTACGGCCTCGCCAAGCGGGCAGCGGTCCGTTCCCTGGAGGTGGGCCGTGCCTCGCGCGGGGACCTCTGTGACGCACAGCCGTACCTCCTTCGCGCGGCCCGCGTGTTCGGCGAGCCGACCGAACGTCTCTGCCCGGTGTGCGAGAGGGAGAACGTCACCAACGTGACCTATGTCTTCGGCGATTCGCTGGGGCGGCATGCCGGTCAGGCAAAGGCCACGTCAGAGCTTGTCGAAATGGCCCATGATTACGATGAGTTCCGGGTGTACGTCGTCGAGGTCTGCCAAGGTTGTTCCTGGAACCACCTGACGGTCTCGTTCGTCCTCGGCAACGGACCGCCAGACCTCGTCGGCCAACCGTGAACACCGAGGGCGGCGAGTCACCTCACGCCCATACGCCGTTTTTATCCGACGACGATGCGAGGACGTGTGAGTAACAGCATGAATGAGGGGACGGCCCGCCCGGGAAGGCGCCGTCGCTCCAACTCATCCCGTTCTGTGCCCCCAGGTTCTCCTCCCCAAACCGGCGATTCCGATTGGGGTGCTTCGCAGCAGCAGCGTCGTCCTGAAGCCGCTTATGAGCAGACGGGTGCGATGTCCGCGCAGCCGTACGGCGACCCCGCCTCCGGGCCGCAGCCCCAGCGCGGGGCGCCCCAGGGGCGCGAGGAGCCGGCGCCGCGCGGCCGCTCCCGGGCCCGGCAGGACACGCGTTCGCTGAGCAACCAGGAGACGATGGTCAGCGACGCGCCGCCCAGGCGTTCGCGCAGGGCGAGCGGGCAGGGCGAGCCGCCCGAGCCGCCGGGCCCGCCCGGCCGGCCCGACGGGAAGCGCGGCGGCTGGCGCCGGTTCGTGCCGAGCTGGAAGATCGTCGTGGCCAGCGTCGTCGTGCTGGCGGCCGGCATCTTCGGCATGATCATGGTCGCGTACAACCTCACGCCGGTGCCCGAGGGCACGCAGGCGTCGGCGGTGGCGCAGCAGAGCACGCTCTACTACCGCAACGGCAAGGTCCTGGCCAAGCTCGGCGTGCCCCGGCAGACCGTCACCATCGACAAGATGGCCCAGACCGTCAAGGACGCCACGGTCGCCATCGAGAACAAGACGTTCTACGAGGACTCCGGCGTCTCCATCTCGGGCATGGCCCGTTCGGTGTGGATGACCGCCACCGGCCAGCAGCTCCAGGGTGCCTCGACCATCACCCAGCAGATGGCCCGCGGCTACTACGACGGCCTCAGCCAGGAGGTCTCCGTCAAGCGCAAGCTCAAGGAGATCTTCGTCGCGGTCAAGCTCAACCAGTCGCTGAGCAAGGAAGAGATCCTCGCCCGCTACCTCAACACCGTGAACTTCGGCCTCGCCTACGGCGTCGAGGCCGCCTCGCAGGCGTACTTCGGCAAGAACGTGCACGCCAAGGACCTGACCCCCGAGCAGGGCGCCTACCTGGCCGCCCGCATCCAGCGCCCGAGCTGGGGCCCCGACGACCCCGGCCTGCGCGAACGGTGGAGCACCACCATCAAGTACATGGCCGAGCAGTGGCCCGACAAGTACGGCGACCTGCCGGCGAAGGCCAAGTTCCCCAAGGTCTACAAGGGCGACACCAAAGAGGTCTACGCGGGCCTGCGCGGCTACATGATCACGCAGGTGCTGGAGGAGCTGAAGCAGCGCAAGCTCACCCCTGACATGGTCAGGAGCGGCGGCTACCAGATCACCTCGACCTTCGACGAGAAGCTCATGAAGGCCGCCAAGACGGCGGTGGAGACCGAGCTGGCGACCAGGTCGAAGGAGTACCACGCCGGGCTGGCGGCCGTCGATCCGCGGAACGGCCGCGTCCTGGCCTTCTACGGCGGCTCGAACTTCCTCACCGACCCGTTCAACGAGCCCTTCGACGCCAACAAGCAGGCCGCGTCGGCGTTCAAGCCGTACGTGCTGGCGGCCTGGCTGCAGGCCGGTTACTCGCTCAAGAGCTACGTGCCGGGCAACCAGACCGTGCCGAAGGTCATCCCCGGCCAGCAGAACGGCGGTTTCCGCAACAGCCACAACGTCGGCCAGGCCGTCGACGTGGTGAAGGCCACGGCCCAGTCCGTCAACACCGCGTACGTGTCGATGGCGTACAAGCTGCCCAGGAAGCTCGACGAGGTGAAGGAGCTCGTGGAGAACGCCGGGTTCGACAAGGGGCGCATGGACCAGGACGTCAAGGAGCACCAGTTCCAGTTCGCCATCGGCAGCGCCCTGGTGAAGCCGGTGGAGCAGGCCGCCGGATACTCGATCTTCGCCAACGGCGGCAAGTACACCAAGTACCACGTGGTCCAGGACGTCAAGCTCAACGGCCAGGTCGTCTACCCTGAGCAGCGGACCTCGACCAGGGTCATCGACGCGGAGGTGGCCGCCGACGCGACGACCGCCATGCAGGAGGTGCTGAGGAGCGGCACCGCCGCCGGCCAGGGCCTCGGCAACCGGCCCGCGGCCGGCAAGACCGGCACCAACAACGACGAGAAGGAAGCCTGGTTCGTCGGTTACACCCCGCAGATCTCCACGGCCGTCGGGTTCTACCGCGAGCAGTGCGTGACCAAGAAGGGCACAGTCGTCCAGCCCCGTCACTCGAACTGTCCCGTGACCCCTGACGAGAAGAAGCCGAGCAAGAAGTACGGCCCGAACAACCCGTACACCAGGGCCAAGGAGGTCTCGCTCGGCTTCGAGGGCGCCGGCCCGCCCACCGCGACCTGGCGGCGGTTCATGCTCGCCGCCCACGAGGGCAAGCCGATCGAGCAGTTCCCGCAGAAGGCCGACATCGGCCTGCCGGAGAACATCGTGGAGCGCCCGGTGCCGACGCCGACGCCGACCGCCACGAACCCGTTCGACGACGGCGCGGACAACCCCTTCGACGACGGCGGTGACCAGAACTGCCTGGCCGCGCCGTGCAACGACGACAGCGGCGACGTCACCGACGACTCGCAGGACACCGGCATCCCCGAGGCCGACGACCACGGCATCCTGAGCGGCGGCGGAGGCGGCCGGGCGCCCGACTCCCGGCCGACGGGCAGCTCGCAGATGAGCGCCCGGCACGAGGAGTGGTGACCACGACCGAGGCACGCGTCCCGCTGGCGGCGCGTGCCGTGCCGTACCTGCCCCTGGGGCTGATCGCCGCCCTGGGGGCCGTCCTCGGCTACGTCGTGCGGCTGCCGTGCCGCACCGGCGGGTGGAACGACCAGGTCCAGACGTACACGAACTTCTGTTACACCGACATCTACCCGCTGTACTTCGACCGGCAGCTCGCGACCCAGAACCCGTACTTCGCCGACGTGCCGTTCGACAAGCAGGTCGAGTACCCCGTGGTGCTCGGCGAGGTGATGCAGGCCATCGCCTGGATCTCGCGGAAGCTGGAGCTCGACCAGGTCGCGCAGGCCGTCCGGTTCTACGACCTCACGGTCCTGCTGCTCGGCGTCTGCCTGGTGGCCGGCGTCCTGCTGATGGCGGCGGTGGCCGGGCCCGCCCGCCGGTGGGACGCGCTGTGGTACGCGATCTCGCCGGCCGTGATCCTGGCCGCGTACATCAACTGGGACCTGGTCGCCGGCGCGCTGTCGATGGGCATGCTGCTGGCCTGGGCGCGCAGGCGGCAGGTGCTCGCGGGCGTGCTGCTCGGGCTGGCGATCGCGACCAAGTTCTACCCGCTGATGTTCCTCGGCGCGCTGTTCCTGCTCACGCTGCGGACCGCGCGCTGGCGGCCGTTCCTGGTGACGGTGGGGTCGGCCGCGGGGGCCTGGCTCGTGGTGAACGTGCCCTTCATGGTCTTCGCCTGGGACGGCTGGCGCCGGTTCTACGTCTTCTCCCAGGAACGCGGGATCGACTGGGGCTCGCCCTGGCTGTTCTTCCAGCGCAAGGGCTGGGGGATCCTCGGCGAGGCCGACGTCAGCACGCTCGGCATGGTGACGCTGGCCGCGCTGTGCCTGGGCATCGCCGTGCTCGCGCTCACCGCGCCGCGCCGGCCCCGGCTGGCGCAGCTGTGCTTCCTCGCCCTGGCCGCGTTCATGATGACGAACAAGGTGTGGTCGCCGCAGTTCGTGTTGTGGCTGGTGCCGTTCGCGGTGCTGGCCAGGCCCAGGTGGAAGCCGCTGGCGTTGTGGCAGCTCGCCGAGGTCTGGTACTTCGCGGCGATCTGGCTCTACCTGCTCGCCCAGCCCCCGCTCAGCAGGGACGACCTGGGCATCGGGGACAACACGTACTTCACCGCCGTCTGGGGACGGGTCATCACCATCGGCATCATGATGGCGTTCGTCGTCCGTGACATCCTGCGTCCGGACCGGGACGTGGTGCGCCAGGACGGCATCGACGACCAGGCGGGCGGGGTGTTCGACGACGCCCCCGACCGGTTCGTGCTGAAGACAAGATGATCACCCGCTCGGCCGCTCGGGACGCGCTGCTGCTGTGGCTCGGATCGCGGGCCGGGCTTCTGCTGTCGACGCTGCTCGGCCTGACCCTGGCCGAGTACGCCGGCAAGTGGCGCCAATGGGACGCCGGCCTGTTCCTCACCATCGCCCAGTACGGGTACGACGGCGAGCCGGGCAAACCACGCGACGACGGCCTGCCCGCGTTCTTCCCCGGCCTGCCGGTCGTGCTGCGGGCGGTGCATCTCGTGGTGCCCGACTGGGCGATCTGCGGGCTGCTGATCTCGCTGGTCGCCGGGGCGGTGGCCATGGTCGCGCTGGCCCGGCTGGCCGAGTTCGAGGGCGCGACCGGCTGGATGGCGGTGCTGGCGCTGCTGCTGTTCCCGATGGCCGTGTTCCTGGCGGCGGGCTACAGCGAGTCGCTGTTCCTGGCCTTCGCGATCCCCGCCTGGCTGGCCGCCCGGCTCGGACGCTGGCCGCAGGCCGTCCTGCTGGCGGCGGGGGCGTCGTGCGTGCGGATCACCGGGCTGTTCCTGGCGGTCGCGCTGGCGGTGGAGTTCGTCAGGAGCAGGGAGTCGTGGCGGCGGGCCGGCTGGCTGGCGGTGCCGTTCCTTCCGCTGGCGGCGTACTCGTTCTACCACTACCGGCGCTCGGGCGACTGGCTGGCGTGGAAGCACGCGCAGGAGGCCGGCTGGGGACGCGACTTCGTCTGGCCCTGGGAGGCGTGGCGCACGACGTGGAACTCGGCCATGGGCACCGACGACTTCGCGGTGGCCTTCCGCATGGAGATCGCCGGGGCCGTGCTGGCGGTGGGCGTGCTGGTGTGGCTGCTGGCGCTGCGCAGGTGGAGCGAGGCCGTCTACTGCGGGTTGCAGGCGGCGGCGCTGATGACCTCGGCGTACTACCTGTCCATCCCGCGCTCGCTGCTGCTGTGGTTCCCGCTGTGGGTCCTGGTCGCCAAGGTCGCGACCAGGAAGCCGTGGGTGATCGTGCTGTACGCGGTGATCTGCGGGCCGCTCATGTACCTGAACGCGGCCCGCTTCCTCACGGGCGCCTGGGCGGGCTGAAATCTCTACCCGTTTCTTCGCCTCGGTAATCCAGGGAAGTTATCCACAGGCTGTGTGTTTTCGGCCGGGAGACGTTCAGAGGTTCTTGCGCAGGAACGCTATGTCGTCGGCCTGGCCCTCGCCCGGCGTCTCCACCACGACCGGCGCGCCCGCCGCCCGGCAGACCGCGAGGATCAGCTCCGGGTCGATCTTCCCCTGACCCAGGTTGGCGTGCCGGTCGGCGCCGGAGTCGAAGTCGTCGCGCGAGTCGTTGCAGTGGACGAGGTCGATGCGGCCGGTGATCGCCTTGACCCGCTCGACCAGGTCGACCAGCTCCTCGCCGCCCGCGTGCGCGTGACAGGTGTCGAGGCAGAAGCCCACGTCGAAGCCGTCGAGCGCGTCCCACAGACGGGCGATGCGCTCCAGCTTGCGGGCCATGGCGTTGCCGCCGCCCGCGGTGTTCTCGATGAGCACGGGGATCGGGCACTCCATGCGCTCGAACACCTTGCGCCAGTTGTCGAAGCCCACCTGCGGGTCGTCGCTCTTGTTGACGTGGCCGCCGTGCACGACCAGGCCCTTGGCGCCGATCCCCGCGGCCGCCTTGAGGTGCTGTTCGAGCAGCTTGCGGCTGGGGATCCTGATGCGGTTGTTCGTCGTGGCGACGTTGATCAGGTAGGGGGCGTGGATGTAGACGTCGACGCCCTCGACCGGCTTGTCCGGCAGCACCGGCTTGGCGTAGCCCTGCGGGTCGCCGAGGAAGAACTGCACGACCTCCGCCCCGACCCGTTCGGCGTGAGCGGCGGGATCGTCCTGGTCGACGTGAGCTCCGATACGCACCATGTCAAGGAGCTTATCCGTTTGGCGCAACGGCCTCCGGGAAGACGCCCGGCACCCCCTACCCCCGAGGAGAGCGCACATGACACGCTGGCGGCTGCGGGCGCTGATCTTATTGGTCTACGTGATCGTCGGAATCTACGTCGCCTGGCTCCACGACTACATCACCCCGGGTCTCCTCCGGGACGTCGCCGAGGCCCTGCTCGCGGTGTTCCTCTGGTTCCTGGTGCTGCTCGGCATCGACCTGCACATCGGCAGGTGAGTCACATATACCCGACGGCCCCGGCGTCACCGGGGCCGTCGGCCGGGTGCGGGGCCCGTCAAGGATGCGGCAGGAAGCCGCCGTGGGCGATGCCGAGCACGGCCCCCACGAACGAGGCCACCAGGCCCACGATGTTGACCGAGCGCTGCGGCGTGGTCACCGAGATGTACTGCGAGTAGAGCCCGGTCCCGAAGCCGAGCGTGCCGATCCAGGACGAGATCACGTGGGCGGCGGGGAAGAACGCGGCGACGAACGCCACGAGCCCGCACACCAGTGTCGCGATCGCCAGGCCGTTCTCCACCGGGTGAGAGCGTCCGTCGGTGTTGAGCGTGAGCCTGAACCGCTCCCTTTCGGAGGGATGAAGCACATGTGGCACAGCCGCCACCCCCTTGGTTTCCTACAGGCCTTCCCACCTACTCGTGGCTGGTAACCTGGGCAGCGCTGCGTTGTGATGGGTGACCCATCGCCCCGGGGCGCCGAAATGGGGCGCCGCGGCCTGACGTCAGCGTCCTCCTGTCACGGCAGAGTGTCGTGACCGCAAAAGTCCAGAGGAGGTTGGAGTCCCGCATGCGTCGTTACGAAGTAATGGTCATTCTGGACCCTTCGCTCGATGAGCGCACTGTCGCGCCGTCCCTCGACCAGTTCCTCACCGTGGTCCGCAACGACGGCGGCACCGTGGAGAAGGTCGACGTCTGGGGCCGTCGCCGTCTCGCCTACGACATCGACAAGAAGTCGGAAGGCATCTACGCCGTCATCGACCTGTCCGCGGAGCCCGCGACGGTCAAGGAGCTCGACCGCCAGATGAACCTCAACGAGGGCATCCTGCGCACCAAGGTCCTGCGCCCGGACGTGCACTAGCCACAGGAAAGCCGCGAAGCGGGCCGTCCCCCCGGGAGGCGGCCCAACGAGCGGGTTTCTTGTTGACGACCACCGGCTTTTTGTCGGAGAGCACCCGTACTCTGAGCCGTAATCCAAGCGAAGGCGTGCAGGAAGGCGAGCGCTAGCCATGGCAGCAGGCGACACCGTAATCACCATCGTCGGCAACCTTGTCGACGACCCGGAGCTGCGCTTCACCCCGACGGGTCAAGCGGTGGCTCGATTCCGCATCGCGTCCACTCCGCGGTTCATGGATCGCCAGACCAACGAGTGGAAGGATGGCGAAAGCCTCTTCCTGACCTGCAACGTGTGGCGGCAGGCGGCGGAGAACGCCGCCGAGAGCCTCCAGCGCGGCATGCGGGTCATCGTGCAGGGGCGGCTCAAGCAACGGTCTTACGAGACCAAGGAAGGCGAGAAGCGCACGGTCTATGAGGTCGAGGTCGACGAGGTCGGCCCGTCCCTGCGCAACGCCACGGCCAAGGTCAACCGCACCACCCGCCAGGGTGGCGGCGGTGGCGGCGGCTTCGGCGGCGGTCCCGCCGACGACCCGTGGGCCTCTGCCTCGCCCGCCCCGCCCCAGGGCGGCGGCTACCAGGGCGGTGGCGGCGGCTTCGGCGGCGGCGGTGGCGGCAACCAGGGCGGCGGCTTCGGCGGCGGCAACGACTTCAGCGACGAACCGCCTTTCTAACACCTGTCCACAAGCCCGAGTCCATTCCCGCCCGAAAGGCGGGGCTCTGAGAGGAGCACCACGATGGCTAAGCCGGCACTGCGCAAGCCCAAGAAGAAGGTTTGCCTGTTCTGCCACGACAAGATCTCATACGTCGACTACAAGGACACGGCGCTGCTGCGGAAGTTCATCTCCGACCGCGGCAAGATCCGTGCGCGCCGGGTGACGGGCAACTGCACCCAGCACCAGCGCGACGTGGCGACCGCGATCAAGAACGCCCGTGAGGTGGCTCTGCTGCCTTACACGAGCACCGCGCGCTAAGGAGGTCTGTCGACATGAAGCTCATCCTCACCAACGAGGTCTCCGGCCTCGGCGCCCCTGGCGACGTCGTCGAGGTCAAGGACGGCTACGGCCGTAACTACCTCATCCCGCGCGGCTACGCCATGCGCTGGACGCGTGGCGCCGAGCGCCAGATCGAGACCATCAAGAAGGCTCGCGACGCTCGCGAGATCCGCGACCTCGGCACCGCCAAGGAGGTCGCCGGCCAGCTCGGCGCCCTGCGCGTGCGGCTGTCCACCCGCGCGGGCGAGTCGGGCCGGCTGTTCGGCTCGATCACCACGGGCGACATCGCCGACGCCGTCAAGGCGGCCGGCGGCCCGATCCTCGACCGCCGTCGCATCGAGATCCGCAACCCGATCAAGAGCGTCGGGTCGCACAAGATCACCGTCAAGCTCCACCCCGAGGTGTCGGCGTCCGTCGACGTCGACGTCGTGGCCGGCTGACGAACGCTGATCAAGCCCCTCTCCGCCAGGAGAGGGGCTTTTTCGTGTTCCGGGCGACCGGCTGCCACGGCGACGCGTTCCCCGGCGGGGCCGGCTGACCTGGTGACCTGCGCACTTAATCCCTATCGGGGCAGCGTAGAATGCCTGCGTTCTTTGTGTGTGTTTCCCCCTGGAGGCTCTGCCATGGCCCGTTCCACGATGCTGCTCGCGATCGGTGTGCTCGCGGTAGGGGCCGTCGCATGTGCCCCGGCCGACCAGCCGGCCGCCACGGCGACCGGTCCCGCCGCGACCGGCTCCACGGCGGCCGACGCCTGCGCCAAGGACCAGCTCAAGCTCGTCAACGGCGGCAAGCTGACGGTCGGCACCGACAAGCCGGCCTACGAGCCGTGGTTCAAGAACGACGACCCGAGCAACGGCCAGGGGTTCGAGAGCGCGGTGGCGTTCGCGGTGGCCGGTGAGCTCGGCTTCGACCGGACCGAGGTGGAGTGGAGCACGGTCAAGTTCGACTCCGCGTTCGCACCCGGGGCCAAGCAGTTCGACTTCGACGTCAACCAGGTCTCGATCAACCCCGACCGCGCCAAGGCCGTCGACTTCAGCAAGGGCTACTACACGGTCAAGCAGGCCGTCGTGGCGATCAAGGGCAGCAAGTTCGCCGAGGCCAAGAGCGTGGCCGAGCTCAAGGACGCCAAGTTCGGCGTCCAGGTGGGCACCACGTCGCTGGCCGGCGTGAAGGACGTCGTCAAGCCCTCCGCCGAGCCCAACGTCTACAACGACCAGGTCGACGCCGTGAACGCGCTGAAGAACAAGCAGGTGGACGCGATCGTCGTCGACCTGCCCACCGCGTTCTACGTGACGGCCGCCCAGGTGGAGAACTCCAAGATCGTCGGCCAGTTCAGCTCGACCGGCGGCACGCCGGAGGAGTTCGGGCTGGTCATGGAGAAGGGCAGCGCGCTCAAGCCCTGCGTCGACAAGGCCGTCGACTCGCTGAAGTCGAAGGGTGAGCTGGCGAAGATCGAGCAGGAATGGCTGGGCTCGGCGGCGGGCGCGCCCGAACTGTCGTGAGCCCGACCAGTAAGCCCGTGAGCGAGCACGTCCCCTCGCAACGGCAGCTTGAGCGCGAGCGCGTCCGCCGATCACGGGCGCGCCGCTCGGCCTCGATCGCGACGGCCTCGACGATCGTGTTCATCGTCCTGGTCGCCGTCCTGGTCACGAACTCGCCCGGATGGCCCCGGGTACGGGAGGCGTTCTTCGCGCCCGAATGGTTCGTCGCCGCGCTGCCCAAGGTGCTGGAAGGGTTCCTGCTCAACATCAAGATGTTCCTGATCGCCGAGCCGCTGATCCTGATCGTCGGGCTGCTGGTGGCGCTGGCCAGGGGCATCACCGCGCCCGCGTTCTTCCCGATCAGGGCCCTGGCCACGCTCTACACCGACGTCTTCCGCGGCGTGCCGACGATCCTGGTCATCTACCTCATCGGGTTCGGGCTGCCCGCGCTGCGGTTGCAGGGCATCCCGACCGACCTGGCGACGCTGGGCGTGATCGCGCTGACGCTGTCGTACGGCGCGTACGTGGCCGAGGTGTTCCGCTCCGGCATCGAGTCGGTGCATCCGAGCCAGATCGCCGCCGCCCGCTCGCTGGGCCTGAGCCACGTCAAGGCCATGCGGTTCGTGGTGCTTCCGCAGGCCACCCGCCGGGTCGTGCCGCCGCTGCTCAACGACTTCGTCTCGCTGCAGAAGGACACCGCCCTGGTGGCCACGATCGGGCCGCTGGAGGCGCTCAGGCAGGCCCAGATCATCGCCACCAGCAAGTTCAACTACACCCCCT
This sequence comes from Nonomuraea sp. NPDC049637, assembly GCF_040675235.1. NCBI lineage: Bacteria > Bacillati > Actinomycetota > Actinomycetes > Streptosporangiales > Streptosporangiaceae > Nonomuraea > Nonomuraea sp. NPDC049637. Next base: position 374,834 of record NZ_JBFAOM010000003.1, on the reverse strand, counting down.
ACCTGGTCGCCTCGCTGGTGTTCATCCTGCTCACGATCCCGATGGCCAGGTTCACCGACCACCTGGCCGCCCGTACGCGCAGGAGGCGTGGCGCATGAGCCTGCTGACCATCGAAGGGGTGTGGAAGAACTTCCACGGCCACAGCGTGCTGCGCGGGATCGACCTTGAGGTGCAGCCGCACGAGGTCGTCAGCCTGATCGGCGCGTCCGGGTCGGGCAAGTCCACCCTCCTGCGCTGCGTGAACCTGCTGGAGACCGTCGACGACGGCGCCATCCACCTCGACGGCCAGGAGATCACCGACCCCCGCGTGGACGTCGACGACGTGCGCAAGCGGCTCGGCATCGTCTTCCAGGCGTTCAACCTGTTCCCGCACATGAGCGTGCTCGACAACATCACGCTCGCGCCCCGGCGGGTGCTCAGGACGTCCAAGGAACAGGCCGAGGAGCAGGCGCACGAGCTGCTGGCCAGGTTCGGGCTCGCGGCCAAGTCCGGCGCTTACCCCGACCAGCTCTCGGGCGGGCAGCAGCAGCGGGTGGCGGTCATCCGGGCGCTGGCCATGCAGCCCAGGCTGATGCTGCTGGACGAGGTCACCTCGGCGCTCGACCCCGAGCTGGTGGTGGAGGTGCTGGGGATCGTCAGGGAGCTCAAGGAGTCGGGGATGACGATGATCCTCACGACCCACGAGATGAGCTTCTGCCGCGACATCTCCGACACCGTGTGCTTCCTCGACGGCGGGGTGCTGGTGGAGAAGGGCCCGCCGGAGAAGATCTTCGCCGCGCCGGAGCAGCCGCGCACCAGGGAGTTCCTGCGCAGCGTGCTCGAATCCGGACGCCTCTAGCGACGGTGACGGCCCCGGCCGGGTTCGGCCGGGGCCGCCCGCGGGGTGGCCAGCAGGCTGTGGCGGCGGCCGTACAGAAGGTAGACCAGGAGGCCGAAGGCCATCCACAGGACGAACCACGCCCAGGTGAGCAGGCGCAGGTTGAGCATCAGCCACAGCGTGGCGACCAGCGACAGCGCGGGCAGCAGCGGCGAGAGCGGCACGCGGAAGCCGCGTTCCAGGTGCGGCATGCGCCGCCGCATCACGATCACCCCGGCCGCCACGAACAGGAACGCGAAGAGCGTCCCGATGACGACCAGTTCCTGCATGGTGAGCACCGGGACGAACTCGGCCAGCACGATCGCGATGAACCCGATCACCAGCGTCACCCGCGACGGGGTGTGGTACTTGCGGCTGACCGTGGCCAGGCCGCGCGGGATCAGCCCGTCGCGGGCCATCGAGAACAGCACCCGCGTCTGACCCACGATCAGCACCAGGATCACGGTCGTCAGCCCGAGCACCGCCCCCGCGTCGATGACGTGCACCATCCAGTCCACGCCCACGGCACGGAACGCGCTGGACAGCGGGGCGTCCCCACTGATCTTGGTGTACGACACCATGCCCACCATGACCAGCGCGACCGCCAGATAGATGACCGTGGCGATCACCAGGCTGCGGATCATGCCCTTGGGCACCGACTTCGGCGCGTTGACGCTCTCCTCGGCCGAGGTCGCGACGATGTCGAAGCCGATGTAGGCGAACGCGATCGCCGAGGCCGCGGCGAAGACGCCGAACCAGCCGAAGGCCATGCCGTGCCCGGCGAAGAGCTCGATGATGGTCTGCGGACGGACGGGCAGGGCCTTGGGCTCGACGTAGAAGTCGCCGTAGTTGGCCACGTCGATGTGGGTCAGGCCCACGACGATGACCGCCCCGATGGCCAGCAGCTTGGCCGACACCATGATCCACAGCGCCCGGAGCCCCACCCGCGCGCCGACGGCCACGATGCCCGTGAGCAGCACCAGGATGACCAGGACGAGCACGTCGTCCGCGCCCTGAGGCACCCGCACGCCGAAGTCGGCGACCGCCTTGACCGCGATGGACGCCCACGCCCTGGCCACCACCGCGGCGGCGAACTGCAGCTCCAGGATCAGCGCCCAGCCGATGATCCAGGCCCAGACCTCGCCGAAGATGACGTACGTGAAGGTGTAGGCGCTGCCCGAGGTCGGCATCGTGGACGACAGCTCGGCGTAGCACAGGCAGGCGAGCAGGCACGCGATACCGGCGATCATGAACGAGAGGATCACGCCGGGACCGGCCATGGTGTGGGCCTGCTCGCCGGCGATGCTGAAGATGCCGGCGCCGATGATGACGCCGAGCCCGAGAACGACGAGGTCGGCCGGGCGGTAGACCTCGGGCAGGCTGTGCCGGGCGCCGGTGCGTAACCCGGTCGCCTCTGACGGTGGCAGTCGTCGAAGAATCGTGGACACGGAACACCCCGCTCAGGGAACTCGCCCACTCTGTCTCACCACTTGGACAACGGCAAGCACAGGACGATTACGGTGACCCGGCGTCCGGGCGTGCGCAGGGGGGACGCGGCTGGTCGGATCGGCTACGCGCCGGTCACCAGCCAGGCCGTGCCGGCCGCGCGCCGCCCGAGGGTGATCAATCGGGCGATCATCCACACCCCGAGCGCGCACCAGAGCGCGACCACGCCGAACCCGGCGGCCAGGAACGCCGCCGGGAGGTACGCCAGCGTCGTCCACACCCCGGCCCAGGCCAGGTAGCGCTGGTCGCCCGCGCCGATCAGCACGCCGTCGAGCACGAACACCACGCCGCAGATCGGCTGGAACAGCGCGACCGGCCACAACACGGCCAGGAGCTCGCCGGTCACCGCCGGGTCGGCGCCGAACAGGCCGGGCAGCAGCGGCCTGGCCGCCACGACCACCACGCCGAGCGCCAGGCCCGACCACAGGCCCCACTGCATCATCCGCCTGGTCGCGGCCCTGGTGGCCACCGTGTCCCCGGCGCCGAGCGAGCGTCCGGTGATGGCCTGGCCGGCGATCGCGATCGCGTCCAGGGCGAAGGCCATCAGGTTCCACACCTGGCCGGCGATGGCGTACGCGGCCAGTTCGGCCTGGCCCATCCTGGTGGCGACCACCGTGCCCACGATGAGCACGATCCGCAGGCACACCGTACGGATGAGCAGGGCGAAACCGGCCGTACCGGCCTGCCGGACGCCCGCCAGGTCGGGCATGAGCGGCGTGCCGAGCCGTCGCGCGCCCCTGACCACCACGACCAGGTAGACGGCCGCGCCCAGCGTCTGGGCCAGCGTGGTGCCCCAGGCGGAGCCGGCGATGCCCCACTGCAGCCCGAGCACGAACCAGGCGTTCAGCGCCGCGTTCAGCGCGAACGAGCCCACGGCCACCACCAGCGGCGTGACGGTGTCCTGGAGACCGCGCAGCACCCCGGTGCCGGCCAGCACGACCAGCATGCCGGGCGCGCCGAGCAGGCTGATCCGCAGGTACGTCACGGCCAGCGCGGCCTGGTCGGGACCGGCTCCGAAAAGGTCCACCATGGCCGGCGCGAGCGGCCAGCCCAGGGCGATGAGCACGACGCCGATGGACAGGGCGAGCCAGATGCCGTCCACGCCGTTGCGCATGGCCCGCGTGTGGTTGCTGGCGCCGCTCTGCCGCGCCACGGACGCCGTCGTGCCGTAGGCCAGGAAGACGCAGAGGTTCACCAGCGTCGCCAGGACGGCCCCCGCCACCCCCAGCGCGCCCACGGCCGTGGTGCCGAGGCCGTGGCCGACGATGGCGTAGTCGGCCAGCAGGAAGAGCGGCTCGGCGACCAGCGCGCCGAACGCCGGCAGCGCGAGCCGCAGAATCTCCCGGTCCCGGGGTGTAATGGGCATTTGTCTATTATGGCCATTACACGGCGTGTCGGGCCAACTTTCTTTCCTCCACAGTCGGTGGACACTGTTTGCCCAGGTCAGACGATGATCGGTGCATATCCGAAAGAGTTATCCCCAGGCTCGTCCACAGAGCTTTCACACCCTGAGCGCGATAGTGCACAGCTCACCCACAGCGTTGTCCACAGGCCGCGTTGCCCTCACGCGCCGAACGAGCGAAACTGTCACACCGGTCGGCTACAAGTGGGGGTGGTGCGACCGCCTGCAAGGTTGTTCGAGGGGGCGCGGTGAGCATTGACGAAGAGGGCGGCGGAGGCCCCGGTTTCGAGCGCACCCCGCCGCACAACATCGAGGCGGAGCAGTCGGTGCTCGGCGGCATGCTGCTGTCGAAGGACGCCATCGCCGACGTCGTCGAGATCCTGCGGTCCGACGACTTCTACCGGCCCGCCCACCAGATGGTCTACGACGTCATCACCGACCTCTACGGCCGCGGCGAGCCCGCCGACGCCGTCACCGTCTTCGACGAGCTGCAGAAACGCGGCGAGATGGCCCGGGTGGGCGGCGCCGCCTACCTCCACACGCTCACGGCGGTCGTCCCCACGGCCGCCAACGCCGGCTACTACGCCAAGATCGTGCGCGAGCAGGCGATCCTGCGCCGTCTCATCGAGGCCGGCACCCGCATCGTCTCCTTCGGCTACGGCGGCCAGAACGAGGAGGTCGACGACCTCGTCGACCGCGCCCAGGCGGAGATCTACAAGGTCACCGAGCGCCGCACGTCGGAAGACTACGCGCCGCTGGCCGACATCATGCCGGGCGCCCTCGACGAACTGGAGGCCATCGGCAGCCGCGGCGGCCAGATGGTCGGCGTCCCGACCGGCTTCCAGGACCTCGACCAGCTCACCAACGGCCTCCACCCGGGCCAGATGATCGTCGTGGCCGCCCGCCCGGCCATCGGCAAAAGCACCCTTGGTCTAGATTTCGCACGATCTGCGGCGATCAAGCATGGAATGACCACTGTCATCTTCTCGCTGGAGATGTCCCGCAACGAGATCACCATGCGTCTGCTGTCCGCCGAGGCCAGGGTCGCCCTGCACGCGATGCGCTCGGGCATGATGGGCGACGACGACTGGACCCGCCTCGCGCGCAGGATGAGCGAGGTGGCCGAGGCGCCGTTGTTCATCGACGACTCGCCCAACATGTCGATGATGGAGATCCGGGCCAAGTGCCGGCGGCTCAAACAGCGCAACGACCTGCGGTTCGTGGTCATCGACTACCTCCAGCTCATGAGCTCGCCGAAGAAGACCGAGAGCCGCCAGAACGAGGTCTCGGAGATCTCCCGTGCCATCAAGCTGCTGGCCAAGGAGCTGGAGGTGCCGGTCATCGCCATCTCCCAGCTCAACCGAGGCCCCGAGCAGCGCACGGACAAGCGCCCGGCGGTCAGCGACCTTCGCGAATCGGGCTGCCTGACCGCCGCCACCCGCATCATGCGCGCCGACACCGGCGCCGAGGTGTCGATCGGCGAACTGCTGGAGAGCGGCGCGCGGGACATCCCGGTGTGGTCGCTCGACGAACGGCTGCGGCTCGTGCCGCGCACGATGACCCACGCCTTCCCGAGCGGGGTCAAGGAGGTCTTCCGCCTGCGCCTGCGCTCGGGGCGTGAGATCGAGGCCACCGCGAACCACCCCTTCCTGACCTACGACGGCTGGCGGCCGCTGGGTGAGCTGACCACCGGGTCCCGGCTGGCGGTTCCACGTCACGTTCCGGCCCCGCAGGGCCTCCAGGAGTGGTCGGAGGCGGAGATCGTGCTGCTCGCGCACATGATCGGCGACGGCTCCTTCGTCAAGCGCCAGCCGATCCGCTACGCGAGCACGGACGAGGCCTGCCTGACGGCGGTCACGCGGGCGGCCGAGCACTTCGGGATCAGTGCCGTCCGCGACGAGTACGCTGCCGCACGGGTCACCACCTTGAGGTTGCCGGCTCCCCACCGGCTGACGCACGGCAGGCGCAACCCCGTCGCCGCCTGGCTGGACGGCTTGGGGCTCTTCGGGTTGCGGAGCCATGAGAAGTTCGTCCCTGATGGGGTCTTCTCCCTGCCCAAGAAGCGGATCGCGCTGTTCCTGCGGCACCTGTGGGCCACCGATGGCTGTGTGTGGTGGGACGCGAAGAGCGGTCAGTCGAGGATCTACTACGCCTCGACGAGCCGCAGGCTGGTGGACGACGTGGCTCGGCTGCTCCTCCGGTTCAACGTGATGACCCGCGTGAAGGAGGTGCGGAAGGACGGTCACAGGCCCGGATACCAGTTGGCCGTCTACGGTGCCGAGAACCAGCTGCGGTTCCTGGACGAGGTGGGCGTGCACGGCGAGCGGTCGGCGCAGGCGGACGCGTCCGCGGGCCGGCTGCGGGAGATCAAGGGCAACACCAACCTGGACACGGTTCCCCGCGAGATCTGGGACCGCGTGCGCGGCGTGCTGTCGGAGCGCGGAATGACTCACCGGGAGTTCTCCGCCCGGCTCGGTACCCAGTTCTGCGGCAGCACGTCGTGGAAGCACGCGCCGAGCCGGGAACGTCTGGGCAAGGTGGCTTCGATCCTCGACGACGCCGACATGGAGATGCTGGCGACGAACGACGTGTTCTGGGACGAGGTCGCATCCATCGAGAGCCTGGGCGATCAGCCGGTGTTCGACGCCACGGTCCTCGGCACCCACAACTTCGTCGCCAACGGCATCGCGGTGCACAACAGCATCGAGCAGGACGCCGACATGGTCATCCTGTTGCATCGTGAGGACGCCTACGAGCGGGAGTCCCCCCGGGCCGGTGAGGCCGACCTGATCGTGGCCAAGCACCGTAACGGCCCCACTGCCACGGTGACCGTGGCCTTCCAGGGGCACTACAGCCGTTTCGTGGACATGGCCCAGCACTGACCCCGAAGAACCGCGAAAGCCGGGTCAAGGTGTGACAAAGCAGACAGCGCGGAAGGGATGGCGATCGATCACCGGGGCGCTTTACCCGATGACTGAAGCAAAGGGGAGAACGCCATGACCATCCTGATCGCCTACGACGGCTCGGCCGACTCGCGCAGCGCCATCGAGTTCGCCGCCAAGCACCTGGCCGCCCAGCCGGCCGTCGTCGTCACCGTGTGGGAGCCGCTGCTCGTGCAGGTCAGGAAGCACCCGCTGGCGGCGGGGGCGATCTCCCCCGAGACCGAGACCGAGGGGCAGGCCCAGGCCGAGTACTACGCCAAGGAGGGCGCCGAGCTGGCCACCGCCGCCGGGCTGCCCGAGGTGAGCCACCGCGCGGTCGCCGACAACGAGTCGATCTGGAAGACGATCGTCGACGTGGCCGACGAGCTGGACGCCTCGCTCATCGTGACCGGTTCGCGTGGCCTGGCGGGGGTCAGGTCGGTGCTGCTCGGCAGCGTGTCCAACCATGTGCTGCACCACGCCCGCCGGCCGACGCTCATCGTTCCGCCGGCTGCGCAGCCGAAGGCGTGACGCAGCAGACCTTGGGCGGGGACAGCCGGGTGTCCATACGACGGGCGCCCGGTCCCTCCTCGCCGAGCCGGTCGCGGGGGTTGGCCACCGGGCACCGGTCGAGCGACAGGCAGCCGCAGCCGATGCAGTCGGTCAGGTCGTCGCGCAGCCGCTGAAGTTGTTCGATGCGGTCGTCGAGCTCGCCGCGCCAGGCGGCCGACAGCCTGGCCCAGTCCTCCCGGGTGGGGGTGCGCCCGTCGGGCAGCTCGGAGAGCGCGTCCTTGATGGTCGCGAGGGGGATGCCGAGGCGTTGCGAGAGCCGGATGAAGGCGACCCTGCGCAGCGTGTCGCGGTGGTAGCGGCGCTGGTTGCCCGCTGTGCGGCGGCTGGCGATGAGCCCCTTGGTCTCGTAGAAGTGCAGCGCGGAGACGGCCACGCCGCTGCGTTCGGCGAGCTGTCCGACCGTCAGTTCTCTGCTGTTCCAGGCGACCATACCTGAAGCTTACTTGAGGGTTCGTTCGAAGAACGTCTCCAGCACGACGACGGTCTGGGTGCCGGTCACGCCGTCCACCTCGAAGATCTGGCGCAGGACGTCCTGGAGCTCTTTGGTGCTGGACGTGCGCACCTTGAGCAGCAGCGACGCGGGCCCGGCGATGACGTGGGCCTCCTCGACGGCGGGGATGCGCGCCAGCAGGCCGGCGCTGTCGCCCATCCAGCTCGCGCCGTCGACCAGCACGTAGGCGGTCACCGTGCGGCCGAGGGCGGCCTGGTCCACCTCGATCGTGGTGCGCCTGATCACGCCGCGCTCGCGCAGCTTGCGCACGCGTTCGTGCGCGGCCCCGCTGGACAGCCCCACCGCCTTGCCGAGCGCGGCGTACGACTGCGTCGCGTCCTCCAGCAGCAGGCCGATCAGTGTCCTGTCGATGTCATCCACAACCGAATGCTATCTGGCGAAATGTAGTGATGGTCGAATGGCGTATGGTGGCCGCCATGGACACGATCCCCACCGAGTTCGAAGTTCTGGACGAGCGCTTCGCCACGATCGGCGGCGACGACCGGATCGAACGCCTCCACACGGGCACCCGTTGGGCCGAGGGCCCGGTCTACTTCCCGGCCGGCCGCTTCCTGGTCTGGAGCGACATCCCCAACGAGCGCATGCTGCGCTGGGACGAGATGACCGGCGCCGTCGGCCCGTTCCGGCAGCCGTCCGGCTACACCAACGGCAACACCCTCGACCGCGAGGGCCGGTTGATCTCGTGCGAGCAGGGCAACCGCCGCGTCACCCGCACCGAGCCCGACGGCTCGATCACCGTCATCGCCGACCGCTGGCAGGGCAAGCGCCTCAACAGCCCCAACGACGCGGTCGTGCGCTCCGACGGCTCCGTCTGGTTCACCGACCCCCCGTACGGCATCACCAGCAACTACGAGGGCGTCGTGGCCGAGCAGGAGATCGACGGCTGCCACGTCTACCGCGCCGACCCGGTGACCGGCGAGGTGCGCGTGGTGGCCGACGACTTCGTCCGCCCCAACGGCCTGGCCTTCTCCCTCGACGAGAAGCTGCTGTACGTCGCCGACACCAGGGCCAGGCACCTGCGCGTCTTCGAGGTGCGCGAGGACGGCACGCTGTCGGGCGGCCGGATCTTCGCCGAGGGCACCCAGGCCGACAACTTCGACGGCATGCGCCTCGACGACACCGGCCGCGTCTGGGCCGCGGCGGGCAAGGCGCTGCTCTGCTACGACCCCGACGGCACCCTGATCGGCCGGCTCAGGCTGCCGGAGTTCACCGCGAACCTGGTGTTCGGCGGGCTGAAGAGGAATCGGCTGTTCATCGCCTCCTCCTCTTCGCTCTACTCCCTGATGACCAACGTCACCGGCGCCCGCCCGGTCTGGGCCCGCCGCTGACGTCCCTACTCCCACCGGAACAGCCGCACGGCCAGGCCCCCGAACACCGCCAGCCCCGCGGCCATCACCACCAGGTGCAGGAGCTGGGGGCTCTGCCCCGCCCAGGTGTCCTTGAGCGCCTGGGCGAACGGCCCGGCCACGGAGAAGTCGCTGACCTTGCGCAGGGCGTCCGGCATCATCTCGCGCGGCAGCCACATGCCGCCGACGAACATGAGCGGGAACATCACCGCCGAGCCGATCCCCGAGGCCGCCTTCCCGTTGGGCGCCAGCGCCGCGATCACCAGGCCGATGGCCATCAGCGCGGCGGTGCCGAGCAGGAAGACCAGCACGAACCCGAGCCACTGCCTGGGCGCCGACGTCCCGAACGCCGCCATCCCGGCCACGATCAGCACGACCGTGGACACGGCCCCGACGGTCAGGTTGATCAGGAGCTGGACGGTCAGCAGCCGTCCGGGGTGCACCGGCGTGGTGGACATGCGCCTGAGCACGCCCTGCTCCCGGTAGCCGGCCAGCACGGTGGGCAGCACGCTGCAGGCCAGCGTCAGCAGCGCGAGCAGGGTCATCATGGCCGGCATGTGGGCGTCCACCGACCGCAGTCCGGAGGCGTCGGGTTTGGTCATGTCCGGCACGCTGAGCCCCAGCACCAGCAGCAGGCCGACCGGCAACCCGATGGTGAAGATCATGAACGGCCAGTCGCGCAGGTGCAGCTTGGCCTCTACGAGCAGGATCTTCGTCATGACAACTTCCTTCCGGTGAGCGCGAGGAACGCGTCGTCCAGGGTCGCCTGCTCGATGCGCAGGTCGGCGGGGATGATCTGGTGCTGTGCCAGGGCCAGCGTGACCACGTGGGCGAGGTTGCCGGTGCCGGACACCGAGACCTGCCCGCCGTGCCGGACGACCTCGCGCACCTCGGGCAGCGCCAGCAGCACGGCGTCGTCCAGCGGGCCGGAGGGGCGGAACCGTACGTGCTGCTCGGCCTCCACCTGGGCGATCAGCCCCGCGGGCGTGTCGGTGGCCACCACCTTGCCCGCGTCGATGAGCGCGAGCCGGTCGCAGAGCCGCTCGGCCTCCTCCATGAAGTGGGTGACCAGCACGATCGTCACGCCCGAGTCGCGTACCTGCTCGACCAGCTCCCAGGTGTCCCTGCGGGCCTGCGGGTCGAGGCCGGTGGTCAGCTCGTCGAGCACCGCCACCCGGGGCCGGCCCACCAGCGCCAGCGCGACCGACAGCCGCTGCCGCTGGCCGCCGGACAGGCTCTTGAAGGCGGCGTCCCGCTTGTGCGCCAGGCCGACGTGTTCGAGCAGTTCCCGCCAGTCGGCCGGGTCGGGGTAGAAGGAGGCGTACAGGTCCAGGGCCTCCCACACCTTGATCTTCTCCGGCAGCGCGGCGCTCTGCAGCTGCATGCCGAGCACCTGGCGCAGCTCGTCGCGGTCGCGCCGCGGGTCGAGGCCGGCCACGCGTACGGTGCCGCCGTCCGCCGGGCGCATGCCCGCCACGCACTCCACGGTCGTGGTCTTGCCGGCGCCGTTGGGGCCCAGGATGCCGAAGATCTCGCCCTCGGCGACCTCGAAAGACACGTCGTCCACCGCGAGGTGGTTCGGATACTGCTTGCGCAGGTTCCTCACTTCGATCACCTTCATGGCATCGACGCTAGGAGCTGCGGGTTTTCCGGGGAATCTCGGTAGATGCCGAGCAAGGGTGTATCTAGGTGCAATGTCCCCGGCGGGGATGTTGGCGCAGACTAGGGGCATGCTGCAACGGTTCGGGCAGGTCGCGGTCTTGTTCGCGCTGCTGCTGGTCGAGGTGGCGCTGATCCCCTTGGCCGGCGCCATGATCACGCTGTCGTTCGCGCTGGGGATGGTCTTCTTCTTCCCGTGGCAGGCCAGGCTGGTCAGGCGGACGGCCGAGCGCCACCGCCACCTGCTGCGCGCCTGGACCGGCGTCGAGATCGAGGCGCCCTACCTGCCCGAGCCGCCGCCGCCGGTCCCCATGGCCGACGGCCTCTACCGCGTCGACCGCACGCTGTACAAGTCGCCGCGCATGCCGGCCTGGAACGACCGGTTCAAGTGGCTGCTCACCGACCCGGCGACCTGGCGCGACACGCTCTGGCTGACGCTCGACCCGATCGTCAAGATCGGCCTGCTGCCGCTGTTCGTCCTGCTCCCGGCGCGCGGCCTGCGTCTGTACGCCCTCACCGTCCGCCTCCTGCTCGGCGCCACCTCCGCCAGCCGCCTGGCCGTCCAGATCACCCATCTCCGGCAGGTGCGCAACCTGGCCGCCGACTCCCAGGCCGCCGAGATGCGCAGGATCGAACGCGACCTGCACGACGGCACCCAGGCCCGGCTGGTGGCCATCGGCATGACGCTGGGCGCGGTCGAGCAGCTCATCGACGACAACCCGGCCGCCGCCAAGGCCCTGCTGGCCAAGACCAGGGACGCCTCCGCCGAGACCCTGACCGAGCTGCGTACCGTCATCCGCGGCATCCACCCGCCGGTGCTGGCCGAACGCGGCCTCGCCGACGCCGTGCGCGCCCTGGCCATGGACAGCCCGCTGCGCGTCAAGGTGGACGTCGAGCTGCCCCACCGCCTGGAACCCCCGGTGGAGGCGGCGGCCTACTTCGCGATCAGCGAACTGCTCGCCAACGCCGCCCGGCACAGCGGCGCCGAGTCGGTGGCCATCGACATCAGCGTCAACGGCGCGGCCCTGCGCGTCACCGTCAGCGACGACGGCATGGGCGGCGCCGACCCGGCCAAGGGCAGCGGGCTGACCGGCATCGAACGCCGCCTGGCCGCCTTCGACGGCGTGCTGGCCCTGCACAGCCCGCCGGGCGGCCCCACCACCGTCACCCTGGACGTCCCGCACGTCCTTCCCGACCAGGCCGAGCAGGCGAAACTGCCGCCCAGGAAGGCCGCCACGATCGCCGTCCTGTACGCCACGGCCTGGTGCCCGCTGTTCCCCCAGGGCCTCGTCACGGCCATCTTCAAGGCGTTCCACATCGACGAGCGCAGCTGGTTCCTCGCCCTGTACCTGCCCGAGCCCCTGCAGTGGCCGGTGATCGTGGCCAACATCGCCCTCGGCACGCTCATGTACATTGCGGCCATGCGCATCCGGCTCGTCCACAACAGAAGCCTCGTACTCGGCCGCGTCGGCGGTCTGGGGCCCTGCTGATGCAGCGGGTGCTCGTCGCCGAAGACCTCTACCTGCTCAGGGACGGCCTGGTCCACCTGCTGCAGGCGCACGGGTTCACGGTCGTCGCCGCCGTCGAGAGCGGGCCGGAGCTGCTGAAGGGCCTGCTGGAGCTGCGTCCAGACGTCTCGGTCGTCGACGTACGGCTGCCGCCCACGTTCACCGACGAGGGCCTTCAGGCCGCGCTGGCCGCCCGCGCGCAGATCCCGGGGCTGCCCGTCCTGGTGCTGTCGCAGCACGTCGAGCAGCTCTACGCCCGCGAGCTGCTGGCCGACGGCTCGGGCGGCATCGGCTACCTGCTGAAGGACCGGGTGTTCAACGCCGAGCAGTTCGTCGACGCCGTGCGCAGGGTGGCCGAAGGCGGCACCGCGATGGACCCCGAGGTGATCGCCAAGCTGCTGGCCAGCAACGCCAGGAACGAGCCGCTGGCCGCGCTCACGCCCCGCGAGCGCGAGGTGCTGGAGGCCATGGCGGAGGGCCGCTCCAACGCCGCGATCTCCCAGCGGCTCTTCCTCAGCGAGAGCGCCGTCGCCAAGCACACGGCCGGCATCTTCGCCAAGCTCGGCCTGGCCCCCTCCGACGACGACAACCGCCGCGTCCTCGCCGTGCTCGCCTACCTGAACAGCCGCGCCTGATCCCACCAGGCTCATGGTGCACAGGGCGCTCAGCCGTGCCCGGACACAGCCGGAGTTGTCGGTGGGAGCGGCTATTTTCATAGAGGCACGGCGCGACGAAAGGGTGGATCCTCGTGAAGATCCGGGTTAACCGCGATGTACTGGCAGATGCGGTGGCATGGGCCGCCAGAGTCCTGCCCAGCCGCCCGGTGGTGCCCGTACTCTCCGGGTTGTTGCTGGAGGCGGGCGACGAGCTGAGCCTGTCCGCCTTCGACTACGACGTCTCCGCGCGCGCCCTGGTCGACGCCGACGTGGTCGAGTCCGGGAGCGTGCTCATCCCCGGCCGCCTGCTCGCCGAGATCAGCCGCAGCCTGCCCGCCGAAGACGTCGAGATCGTCACCGAAGGCGCCGAGGCCGTGCTGACCTGCGGAAGCGCTGAGTTCGGGCTGATCACGATGCCGGTCGAAGACTTCCCGGCCCTGCCCACGATGCCCCCGAGCATCGGCGCGATCGGCGGCGGCGTGTTCGCCTCCGCGGTGAGCCAGGTCGCGCCCGCCGCCAGCCGCGACGACACGCTGCCGATGCTCACCGGCATCCGGGTCGACATCGAGGGCGAGTCCGTGGCGATGGCCTCCACCGACCGCTACCGCATCGCCGCCCGCGACTTCGCCTGGCGTCCGGCCGCTCCCGACGTCGCCGTCTCGGCCATGGTGCCGGCGAAGGTGCTGGTGGAGGTGGCCAAGTCGCTGCGCGGCGGCGAGGTGTCGGTCGCGATGGGCGACGGCGTGGCCGGGTTCGAGAGCGTCGGCCGCAGCACCACCGTGCGCCTGCTCGACGAGCAGTTCATCGACTACCGGGCCAGGCTGACCTCCGACTGGTCGATCAGGGCCGACGTCGCGGTGACCCCGTTCGTCAACGCGATCAAGCGGGTGGCCCTGGTGGCCGAGCGCAACACCGCGATCCGGCTGTCGTTCTCGCAGGGCCAGGTGCTGATCCAGGCGGGCGGCGGCGACATCGGGCGCGGCACCGAGGTGGTCCCGTGCGAGCTGCGCGGCGACGACATCCAGATCGCCTTCCAGTCGCAGTTCCTGCTCGACGGCCTGACCGGCATCGAGAGCGAGCTGGCCAGGCTCAACATGGAGTCGCCGACCAGGCCCGCCCTCATCCAGGACGTGCCGGGCGACGCCCAGCCCGCCTTCCGCTACCTGGTCATGTCGCTGCGCCTGACCTGAGGTCGCCTGACCCGAGCCGTCACTCCGCCGCGTCCGTCTGCCGCTCGGCGACCAGCTTGAAGACCCTCTTGAACTCCGCGTACGCCTGCTCGCCCACGGCCCGTGCGTGCGCGGCCTCCATCTCGGCGATGATCGCGTCCGACTTCGCCATGTGGTCCAGCGCCTTGTCCGTCGGCACGATCAGCTTGGCCCGCCGGTCGGCGGGGTCGGGCTGCCGCTCCACGTAGCCGAGCGCGACCAGCTCGTCCACCAGCGTGCCGATCACCTGCTTGTGCTGCCCCGACTGCGCGGCCAGGTCGGTCGCCCTGCTGCCCTCCTCGTCCAGGTAGGCCAGCACGGCGCCGTGCCGCGGCCGCAGCCCCGGATGCCCCTGCTCGGCCAGCTTGGCGAACAGGTCGCGCTGCAGGGCGAAGAGCGTGCGCCCCGCCAGGACGCCGAGGTCTGGTTCGTCCTGCTTGCGATGACTCCTGCGCACGGGTGGCCCTCCCAATTAGTCACTGATTTTGACTGTCACTGATTCTTACTATATTGTCGTGCCATGACCACGACAGTGGAACTCACCAGATTCAGAGTGTCCCCGGAACGCGCCGGCCAGTTGCTGGCGGCCCGTCCGGGCATGCTCGCCGACTTCGCGGCCGACCGCGCCGGCTTCCTCGGCGCCCGGCTGGTCCGCCTGTCGGACGACGAATGGCTGGACATCGTCGACTGGCGCTCGGGCGACGACTTCGCCGCCTCCCGTGCCAAGGGCGCAAACCTGCCCGGCATCCAGAAGTTCTTCGACCTGATCGACGAGTTGATCTCCGCAGAAGAGGGGACATTGCGATGACCATCCTGATCACCGGTGCCACCGGCACCGTCTCCGGGGCCGTGCTGAAGTCGCTGGGCGACCTGAGCGACGTGCGCGTCCTGGTGCGCGACGCGGCCAGGGCCCCCGAGGGCGTCGAGGTGGCCGTCGGCGACCTCGACCAGCCCGCCACGCTCGACGCCGCCTTCGAAGGGGTCGACACCCTGTGGCTGCTGACCGCCATGGGCCCCCAGGCGCCCCATGCGAGCATGAACGCCCTCTGGGCGGCCCGGAAGGCCGGGGTGCGGCACGTCGTGCGCCTGTCGGCCATCGGAGCCGCCCACGACGCCCCCACGCGCAACGGCCGCCTGCACGCCCTGTCCGACGTCGAGCTGGCCGCCTCGGGCCTCGACTGGACCGTCATCCGCCCGGCCTTCTTCATGCAGAACCTGCTCGGCTCGGTCGCCGGCGACACCCTCTACGGCGGCACGGGCGACGGCCGGATCGGGCTGGTCGACGTCCGCGACATCGGCGACTTCGCCGCCGCGGTGCTGCGCGACCCGGCGCCGCACAAGGGCCGCATCTACACGCTCACGGGCCCGGCCAGCATCTCGCTGGGGGAGGCGGCCGGCGCCCTGACCGACGTCTACGGCACGCCGATCGCCTACCAGCCGGTCGCCCCCGACGACGCCTACCGCTCGATGCTCGACGCCGGCATGCGCGAATGGGACGCGGCCGTCACCAGGGAATACCTCACGGCGTACGCCGCGAACTGGGGCGACCTCACGACGACGGCCTTCACCGACGTGACCGGGCGCCCTGGCCGCAGCTTCGCCGAGTTCGCCAAGGACCATGCGGCCGAGCTGCGCCCCGCCGCATGAGGGCCGGTCAGGAGTCGGTGAGGGCGATGAGGATGTGCTCCATGCACGCGTGCCCGGCCCGCTCGGCCGCGGTGGCGTCGCCGGCGGCGATGGCGCGGGCGATGGCGTCGTGCGGGATGTAGCTCTTGTTGAACGACGTGCCCGCGGCCGTGATGCTGGCCCGCAGAGCCGCCGAGAAGTCCTCGTAGAGGTCGATGAGCACGAGGTTGTGGGTGGCGTGCGCGACCGCCATGTGGAAGGCGAGGTCGGCCTCGACGAAGAAGTCGGGGTCGTCCAGCTCCCAGGCGCGGTCGCGTTCGGCCAGCGCGGCCTCGATGCGGCGGATGTCCTCGTCGGTGCGGCGGGTCGCGGCCAGCCGGGCGGACTCCACCTCCAGCGCGCGCCGCACCTCAAGGATCTCCAGCTGCTCGGCCTGGCGCAGCCGGCGCAGCATCGCCCCCGACAGCTCACTGGTCGCCCGGACGTAAGTGCCGTCCCCCTGACGGCACTCCAGCAGCCCGGCGTGCGTCAACGCGCGCACGGCCTCGCGAACGGTGTTGCGTCCCACTCCGAGTTGCTCGGCGAGCACGGTCTCGGTGGGGATCTTGCCGTTCATCTGCCACGACCCTGAGGTGATCTGCTCCTTGAGCTGATCGATCACCTGGTCGACGAGCGAAGCCCGCTGCGCCGTACGCAGACTCACAGTCCGCCTCCTCCGGGGAAACCAATCATCCTATGAGTCAATGACTGGTCGACCCTAATTATTCCAGACTCAAAAGTCCAAATCTGGAGCTCCCGGAGGTTCAGTGCGCGACCGTGGCCTCGACCGTCACCCCTGCCAACGCGGAGCGAACTCCGGCAGCTTCAAGGGCTTTACGATATGCGGCGGTCTGCTGTGCCCTCGCCCCGACCCTGCCGTAGAGGTCACCCAGCTCGCGCCAGCAGCGGGCGGCCGGCCTGTCGGACCCGAACACCGGACGGTCGAGCGAGTCGAGCAGCTCGTGCGCGGTACGGAGCTGCGTCATGGCACTGCCGTCGAGGTCGAGCGCGACGGTGGCGAGCACGAGGTTCGCCTCGGCCGGCGTGGTGCCCGAGCCGTCGTGGGCCAGCCCCAGCGCCGTGGTGGCCAGCTCGGCGGCGCCCGCCTGGTCGCCAGCCCGAAGCCGCACCCGAGCATGCGCGACCAGGCTCTCGCCGTGCTCGCGGACGCTGCCGGGGGAGGACGCGAAGGCCCGCGACGCGGCGGCGGCCAGCCGCTCGGCCTCGTCGAGCGGCGCGGTGACCAGCCTCGACCAGTGCATCGCCGCCCGCGCCAGCTGCAGCGCGAGCCGGGACTGACGACCGGCCATGATGGCGTCGTCGGCCAGGCGCACGGCCAGCGCGGAGTCCTCACCGGCGGCGGCGGCGGAGCTCGCCTGCCACAGGGCGTGGATCTCCTCGGAACGGTCCATAACTTCAGGAACGCCGCTGTTGTCCAGCACCCGCTTGACGTACTCGAGCTCGGGGGAGTCGCCCTGACGCTCGCTGCGCGCCTCGACCAGAGCGGTGGCCAGGTCGACCGCGATCTCGCCCTGCGAGATGGACAGCCGCTCGGCCTGCTCCAGCGCGGACGCGGCCAGGTCGCGGGCCCGCAGCCGGTCGCCGGCCCGCTGGTAGCAGCGGCTCAGCGCGATCGTGAGCGGCAGGTCGGCCAACCGCTCGGGATGCGCGGCGGCCTCCCTGCGCAGCCGTTCGAACGCCTCTACGGCCTGGCCGAGACGCCCCTGCGCCTCCAGCGCACGGGCCCGGCCGAAGCGGGCGTGCGCGGTGAGCATGGCGTTCTCCTCGTCGGCCGCCTTCACGATCTCCGTGAAGCGGTCGGCCGCCACCGCGGGGTCGCCGTGCTGCAACTCCAGCTCGGCATGGCGAAGACCCAGCTCGGTGTCGATGCGCTGCCGCGGCTCGATGCCGTGCAGGAGGAACTCGGTGGTGCACCCCAGCCGCTCGGCGAGGAGGCGGGCCACGACAGGAGTCGGCGTGCGCTTGCCCGACTCGATGAGCGAGACATAACTGTCAGACAGGTCGGGTCCGGCCAACTGGGCCTGGGACATCCGCCTGTTCAGCCGCAGTCCACGGACGCGGTCACCGATGGTTCCCTGACTCGGCATCTCATCTCTCAAGGCGGGGAAGGGTCAACAACACGCAATGATTGCATGAAGTAGCCGAATCTGGTATCCCCGCGTGAAGAATTTGCCACGCGGAGTTTAATCGTCGCTGTCGTCCTTGCTGGGGAAAAGCATCTGGCAGACCTCCAGGTAGAGGGTCTCCGGATACGGAATGTACTCGACCGTTGACAGAGCCTGGTCCTGACCAGCGGACTCAAGGATGAACTCGCCGTAACCGAGCATGCGCCCCAGGAGAGACCGCTGGAAGCTCATGTCGGTGACCTTGCCGAGCGGCATCATCGCGACCTTGCGCGTGATCAGCCCGGTGGTGAGCAACATCCGCTTGGACGTCACCACAAAGTAATCGACCGACCACTCGGCGACTTTCCACACGAAGCGCACGAGCAGCAGCAGCCACAGCCACCACACCACGACGAGCGCCGTGCCGCCGGACTCCCCGCCACCGAAGAACTTGCTGAGGAGCCCGGCGATGACCAGGCCGCCGAAGACCTCGGCGACCGGGCGCAGCAGCACGGCGGGATGACGCCGCACCATGATGACCTGTTGTTCGTTGGGGAGGAGGTAGCGGTTGACCGACGACGGAGCAGAGTCCCCGTGGGTCACCAGTCTCATGCGAGGTTGTTCACAAATTGGGCCAGAGAGTCGGCCGCGTTGAACACCGTGTCGAACGCCCCCTTCACCGCGTCTGCGGCATCAGCTGGTCGTGCGAACAGGTAGTACGCCACAAATGCGATACCACCGTATGTGAGGACTTTTTTGACCTGCACTGTCGCCTCCGTGCCACTAACCCACTCCACCCGCCGTATACATTACCCACCCGGTAGCCGGGGTAAAGGTAACTTGGCGGGTTAGTTTCGATCTTGGATTGGCTCTTGCTCAGCCACGTTCGCTGGCGACCAGCGCCAGGACGTGAAGGTGCTTCCGGGCGATGCGCTCCACAAGGCTCGGATGCGCATAGCCGGTGACCTCCAGCGCGCCGTAGTGCGCTGCTTCCACACAGCGCGTTACGGTGGTGGAGGAATGCACGCCGGCGAACTCGTCGCGCAGCGCGGCCTCGACCTCCGCGTACGGGGTCGGGTCGGCCTCGGTGTGCTCGCTCATGCGCCCTCCTGTGCTGGTCGCATGAGACGGGGCGCTGCTGTTGCCGGTCGGTCGCTCGTTCACGAGGACTCCTCGGCACCGGGCATGTCGCTCATCGTGCTTCCCCCACGCGCATGCGGAAGTTCCCTTCCTGTCTCTTCGTACCCACCCAACCACAGTATGTAACGAAGTGACGACCCAGCGTAAGGAGAAGGGGAGCCGATGGAAGGGTCAGACCACGCCGTAGAGGCGGTCGCCGGCGTCGCCGAGGCCGGGGACGATGTAGCCGTTCTCGTTGAGCCGCTCGTCGAGGGCGGCGGTGACCACGCGGATGGGCCTGCCGGAGCCGGCGAACACCTTGTCCATGTACGCCAGGCCCTCGGGGGCGGCCAGCAGGCAGATCGCCGTGACGTCGACCGCGCCCCGGTCGAACAGGAACTGCACGGCCGCGGCCAGCGTGCCGCCGGTGGCGAGCATCGGGTCGACGACGAAGCACTGACGCCCGGACAGGTCGTCGGGCAGCCGGGTGGCGTACGTCTCGGCCTGGAGGGTGGACTCGTTGCGGATCATGCCGAGGAAGCCGACCTCGGCGGTGGGCAGCAGCCGGGTCATGCCGTCGAGCATGCCGAGCCCGGCGCGCAGGATGGGCACGACCAGCGGCTGGGGCTTGGCCAGCCGCACGCCGTGGGCGGGGGAGACCGGGGTCTGGACGGTCACGTCGGTGACCCGGACGTCGCGCGTCGCCTCGTACGCCAGCAGCGTCACCAACTCGTCCGCGAGCCTGCGGAAGGTCGGGGAGTCGGTGCGGACATCGCGCAGCGTGGTGAGCTTGTGAGCCACGAGCGGATGGTCGACGACGAGGGTTTCCATAGCGCCCAACGGTATCCGGTGGACGGAGTGGTGGCATCCCGGGCCTTTGGTTTTGATCACAATTTGGTCGGAGAAGCACACGCCGCGTGGCCTGTTCTGGAACGATTGGGGTCTGGTGCGAACCTGTCGTGTCAGAGGCTCGGGTGGGGATGGCGATGACAGACGAAGATGCGCTCGACTTCGCCATAGTGATTTACCGCGAGGACGAGCGGTGGCACGCTGAGCTGCTGCCCGTCACGCTCACGTCCGACCTCGACGGCCTGATCCAGGCCCTCAGGCAGCAGCCGAGCGAGAGCGGCACCATCGGCCTGATCGCCGTCGGCGACGAGTTCTTCGTGGCGCTGCGCGTGCTCGGCGAGCGGGTCGACGTCTTCCTGTCCGACATCGCCGCCTCCTGGGACTTCCCGCTCGCCCGCCAGGTGCTGCACTACCTCGACGTGCCGGTCCCCGACGAGGAGGAGCTCGACGAGATCCTCCAGGACGAGGAGACCGTGCTGCCGGCGGGAGATCTGTCGATCTTCGCCGATCTCGGATTGGACGAGATGGAGCTGGGCATCCTCTCCGGCGACATCGATCTCCTCCCCGAAGATGTGCTGTCCAGCATCGCCGCGCGGCTCGGCTTCTCCGAGCCGTTCGAGCGTGCCATCGAATCGGTCTTCGGCTGAACCCCCCTGGAGTGCGGGCATGGCGTCCAACACCTTCTCTGCGGCTTTTGTCAGGACTTCCGACGGCTGGACCGGCGCCGAGGTCGATCTGCGCGACGCGGAGATCGTCGACGACTTCGGTGACGCCGTCATCGAGACGCTGGGCCTGACGGGCGACGAGCTGGCCCTGCTCTGCGTCGAGGTCGAGGACGAATGGTTCGCCATCGCCCGCTACCGCGGCGAGGACGAGCCCCGGGTGTTCCTGTCGGACGTGCACGCGATCGCCTCCAACAGCATGGGCGAGCTGTTCGCCGAGTTCGCCGGCGTGGCCCCCGACAAGGAGGGCAACGGGCTCGGCGTGCGGCCCGCCGGTGACTTCGAGCTGCTCGGCGACCTCGGCGTGAGCTCGGAGGAGCTGCTGGAGCTGAGCATGGAGGAGGGCCTGCTGCCCGCCGACGTCCTCTCGGTGATCGCCGAACGGCTGTCGTTCGCCGACGAGCTCGACCGGCTGCGTTGACCCACGAGGAAGCGATGCGGCTGGCCCTGGCCGAGGCCGTCGCGGCCGGCGGCAGGGGCGAGATCCCCGTCGGCGCCGTCGTGCTCGGCCCGCTGGGCGAGGTGCTGGCCGCGGCGGGCAACGACCGCGAGTCCGCCGCCGATCCCACCGCGCACGCCGAGGTGCTCGCGCTCAGGCGGGCCGCCGCGCTGCGCGGGCAGTGGCGGCTGAGCGGCTGCACGCTGGTCGTCACGCTGGAGCCGTGCACGATGTGCGCGGGCGCGTCCGTGCTCGCCCGGGTCGACCGGATCGTGTACGGCGCCGTCGACGCGAAGGCCGGCGCCGTGGGCTCGCTCTGGGACGTCGTGCGCGACCGCAGGCTCAACCATCGGCCCGAGGTCGTCATGGGCGTATTGGCCGAAGAGTGCTCTGCCGTCCTCAAGGAGTTCTTCGCTACTCGGAGAATCCGGTAAGCTCGTCCGCGGTGGTGTCGCCTAGTGGCCGAGGGCGCACGCCTCGAAAGCGTGTGATGGGGCAACTCATCCGTGGGTTCAAATCCCACCACCACCGCCAACGGGCCTCCGACGACCTCGGAGGCCCTTTTCTTTTGCCCTCAGGGCTGCTGGGTGGGCCCGTCGGTCGACGGATTCAGGTTGAGCTGGATGTCCGGCGGGCTGTCCTCGACGACCTGCGTCTGGACCGTCTCGCCGCCGCGGGTCTCCGGACGGCCGTCGTCGGTCAGGACGAAGAACAGCGCGCCGCAGGCGCTCAGGAGCAGCAGCGGCAGCCCGATGGCCAGCAGCACGATCAGGTTGCGATTGTCGAGCGGCCCGGGCTCCTCGACGTACTCGTGCGCCGGCGGCTGCGAGTAGTAGGACGGCGGGCCGTATCCGGGTGGCGGCCACGACCCGTGTGGCGGTGGATACGACACGGCATTCTCCGAATGATGTTGAAAGACGCGGACGTGACACACGGCACGTCGATCAGGTTGACACATGAAAAAGGGAGCCGCGAATGGCGGCTCCCTTTTCCGGCGCGTTTCAGTTGGGCAGATCCAGGACCCTGGCGTGCAGGATCGACCGTTGGTGCAGGGCCGCGCGCAGGGCCCGGTGGAGGCCGTCCTCCAGGTAGAGCTCGCCCTGCCACTGCACGACGTGCGGGAACAGGTCGCCGTAGAAAGTGGAGTCAGCGGCGAGCAGCGAGTGCAGGTCCAGCATGGCCTTCGTGGTGATCAACGAGTCGAGCCGGACCTGCCTGGGAGGGATCTGCGCCCACTCTCGGTTCGTCAGACCGTGTTCGGGATAAGGGCGTCCGTCGCCGACGAGCTTGAAGATCACCCACCTCATTTTAGGAGAGAATTCGACCTGCTGCGTTGTCCGGAGCTATCGGCCCAGCTCAGACTGTTCACAGTCGCCCGGCCGGCCGTTTTGGTAGCCGCGCTGGAAGGCGTTGACGCGTTGCTCGGACGAGCCGTGCGTAAACGATTCGGGATCGATTCTGCCGCTCGTGCGTTGCTGGATTCTGTCGTCGCCCACGGCGGCCGCGGCGTCCAGGGCCTCGGCGATTTCCGTCTGGGTGAAGGCCTTTTCGTAGAAGCCGGTGCGGACGGCGTTGTGCGCCCAGACGCCGGCGTAGCAGTCGGCCTGGAGCTCGACGGGGACCGAGCTGCCGGTGTCCGACTGGAGGGCCCCGCGCAGGTCCTGGACGTGATGGCCGTATTCGTGGGCGATCACGTACGCCTGGGCGAAGGGGCCGCCCTTGGCGCCGAACTGGCTGTGGAGCTGGTCGAAGAAGCTCAGGTCGAGGTAGACGCGCTGGTCGCTCGGGCAGTAGAACGGCCCGACGGCGGAGCTGGCCGCGCCGCAGCCGGTACGGAGGCTGCCGGAGTACAGGATCGTCTTCGACGTCCGGTAGTCGGGGATCTCCTGCTTCCAGTAGTCCTGGATGCTGTTGACCACGCCCACGACGCGGCACTTCTCCGACTGGTCGGCGTCCTTGCCCGTCTTGCACTCCTCGGCGAGTTTGGCCGGGGGTTGCTGCTGCGCCGGCTCGGCGTCGCCGCCACCGCCGCCGCCCAGGTTGTTGAGCACGAACACCAGCACTAAGGCGATCAGGCCGACGATGCCGCCGCCCCCGAGGACCATGCCGCCGGGGAAGCCGCCGCCCGAGAACCCGCCACCGCGACCGCCGACGTCCTCGACCTGCGACGAGTCGAGGTTGACGTCGTCCTTGAAATCCATATCTGACGTCCCTTCTGGGTGCTGCCCGCTAGAGAGCTTCCCCAGGAAGGCCCCTAGATGCCATCCGAGAAGGTGTCACATCTGTCCGGGAGGCCGCTGTCGTACCCGACGCTGAACCACTTCTCGCGTTGCTGGGAGGTGCCGTGGGTGAACGCGTCGGGCGTGACGCGGCCCTGCGAGCGGCGCTGGATGCTGTCGTCGCCGACCGCCGCGGCGGCGTCGAGGGCCTGGTTGATGTCGGACTGCGAGAACGGCTCGCGGTAGAAGCCCGTCTTGACCGCGTTGTGCGCCCAGACGCCGGCGTAGCAGTCGGCCTGCAGTTCCAGGCGCACGGACGCGCTGCCGGCGCCCGGCCTGCTGTTGTTGCCCACCTTGTCCATGGTGCCGAGCAGGTTCTGGACGTGGTGGCCGTACTCGTGGGCGACCACGTACGCCTGGGCGAACGGGCCGCCCTCGGCCCCGAAGTCGCGCTGGAGCGTGTCGAAGAAGGCCAGGTCCAGGTAGACCTTGCGGTCGGGCGGGCAGTAGAACGGGCCCACGGCCGAGTCGGCGGGGCCGCAGCCGGTGTTCACGGCCCGGGAGAACAGCACGGTCTTGGCCGGTGTGTACTGCTTGTCGCGTTCCTTGAACTCCTGCCGCCAGTAGGACTGGATGCTGTTCACCGTGCCGACGATCCGGCAGTCCTCCGACTGGTCGGCGTCGGCGCCCGTACGGCAGCGGTTGGCCAGGTTGCCGCTGGGGGAGAGCTGGCCGGGGGCGCTCGGGTAGCGTCCGCCGCCCTGCTCGCCGCCCTCGTCGCCGCTGAACGGCGTGGGGGCGAGCTTGAACAGGAACAGCCCGGCCACCGCCAGGACCAGCAGCAGGCAGCCGCCGCCACGGCCGCCGATGGGCAACATGCAGCCGCCGCCCGGCATCCCGCCCCAGCCGCCGCCCCGGCCGGGCTGGGGGCCGGAGGCCCGGACGTCCTCGACCTGTGAGGGGTCGAGTGGCGCGTCGTCGTCGAACTGCATGCCCTCTGTCATCCCCCGTAGTCAGGCGATTACGCAAGGCAATATGCGGGACAGTGATTTTCTGCGATTTGTCAGTCAATCTGCCGCTATGACGGGTGGCTTGGTGGGGATCGCGCTGGCGTCCCTGGGGCGGCGCCTCGGTCTTCAGTCGCGTGAGCTGGCGGTCTATCGTCCGCGCCGGCTGTACGCCATGGGGCTGTCCTGGCCGGGCTCTACTGGCTCACCTGGGCCCTGAAGCGCTCGTGGGCCGCCTGCTTGGAGATGCCCATGGCCTCCCCGATCTCCGCCCAGGAGGCGCCGTTGTCCCGCGCCCCGGCGACGGCCTGGTCGAGCAGCGTCCGCTGCCAGCTCTCCACCTGGGACAGCAGGGTGAGCGCCGCCAGCGGCCGGTCGGCCGCGAGCTTGACGACCTGCTCGCACAGCAGGTTCGACTTCGTCACCAGCCAGCTGGGCGGGGCGGCGGCGAGCAGCGGCGGCGTGTGCCTGCTCCACCACCGGTACTCCGCCTCCTTGGCCCCCTCCGGCGTCGCCGGATACCGCCGCCGATCGGTCCATCCGCACGAACAGGCGGCCTGGTACCCGACGAACGTCCTGGTGAAGGCGCTGGACGAGGAGGCCAGCTCCCCGTCGGGCAGAACGGGCGCGACGAACCCCTCGTGCCCGGGAAGATCGGCAATGCTCAAAGTCATGACCGTCAAGATATCCTGACGATTCCAGCTCTCGCCACCTCTTCCGCGGCGCCGGAGGGCCCGTCAGGCTCCGTCGTCGGGGTTCAGCGTCTCGGCCACCTGGCGATGCACCCGGGTGAGGACGACGACCAGCACCACGAGGATGCCGTCCAGGATCAGCACGGACAGCAGCGGCTGCACGCCTGACGCGACCGGCTCAGCGCCCGGGTCGCCTGGCGACCAGCACCTCGGTGGTCAGCCGCTGCTCCCACCGGCCCGCGGGGTTGCCGGCGAGGAGCGCCCGTCGCAGTGCCTCGACGAAGGCGGGCAGACGATCGCCGAGCCTGGCGGGGCAGCTGTAGGAATAGGAGAGCTGGAGCCCGATCAGGCCGTCCACGTCCCACGTCAGCCGTCGGCTGAACACCCGGGACTCCAGGCTGCCGAAGGGTGAGGCGGCGAGCACGCCGCTGTGGTGCTCGCCGGTGGCGTGGAACGAACTGGCGGCGGTGTGGATCTCGAGGCCGAACTCCTCGCACACCCGTCTCTCGATCGGCTGCCACGGTTGCGCGTCGGGCTGCCACGGTTCACCCTGCTGCCTCGCGGGGCCGACCAGCGCCACCACGCCGCCGGGCGGCAGCAGCCCGTCCAGCTCCACCAGCACGGACCGGCGGTCCATCCAGTGGAACGACCGCCCCATCACCACATGATCGAACGGCGGCAAGGCCCTCAGACCGGTCGAGTCACCACGCAGCCAGACGATGTTCCCGACACCCCCGGCCAGCCGCCTGCCCTCCGCCAGCATCTCCCGCGCCGGATCGACGGCGAGCACGGCCTTCGTCCGCCGCGCCAGGGGGATCGCGATCGTCCCGGGGCCGCAGCCGAGATCCAGCACGCGGCTGTCCGCGCCGAACGTCTTGGCCAGGTGTTCCGTCGTCGCCTGCCCGTGGCCGGGACGGTATCTGGCGTAGTACGGCGCAGCACTGCCGAACAGGTCCTCCATGAACCGGACCCTAGAAGACCGGCCGGCCGAGGCGTCCGAAGAACGACAGAAGGGCCATCCCGTTGACCTGGGATGACCCTGCTTTCCAAGTCTGTGGACTTTCGTTCACCGCCGGTCATGGGTTTCCAGCTGCGGCGTCAGCTCTGTTACCGATTTCGGTGCACGTCCCTGTACCAGGGGTGAATTGAGACCGGGAATGAGACTGCGGAACAGAATCCGGCTGTGCATCCAAGCGTCATGACTTGCTCTTTCTGCCATGCAGATGCAGTCACTAGTCTGATCCCGGCCGTTGATCGACATGGATACGAGGTGCGTCCGGTGGGTGCCAGGTCCCTGGTTGTTGGTGCGAGTTTGCTGTTGGCCGTCGGTTCGCTGAACCTGCCGGCGGGAAGCGCGGCATCGGAGGTTGTTCGCGCGGAGGGCAATTCATCTGCGGCTGATATCCCTCCCTTGGGTACGCAGATCGGTGACTCGTTCAAGGGGCACACGGGTCCCGTACTGGCCTTGGCCGTCGGCAAGCGCAGTGATGGCACGCCTGTCGTCGTCTCCGGCGGTTTTGACAAGACCATCCGCATCTGGAACCTGAACACTGGAAAGCCCATCGGAAAGCCCCTGAGAGGGCATCGCCAGGAGGTATACAGCCTGGCGATCGACAAGCGTAGTGACGGCACCCCGGTCATCGTCTCCGGTGGTGAAGAAGACGGCAGCGTACGGATCTGGAACCTGGACACCGGCAAACCGATCGGGAAGCCCCTGGTGTTGGATCGCAGCATCACGTGGGGGGTGGCGACGGGGAGGCTTCGAGACGGTACCCGGGTCATTGCCGCCACGCGGACGGACGACGTATCCGTCGTCGCCCTGTGGAATCTGGACACAGGTAAACACATCAAGAGGACCTTCGACGAGTTCGCCACGACCAATACCTTGGCAACCGGGAAACGTAGCGATGGAACACCTGTCGTCGTCACTGCGAATGCTGAGGGACGGACGCGTATCTGGAGCCTAGGGACGGGAAAACCGCTCAGCGGACCTCTGTACAGCTGTCATGAATGCCAGTCCAGGGCCTTGGCGACGGGGAAGCTCCGGGACGGCACACCGGTTGCCATCTCCGCGAACACCGACTATCCGTTGCCGGATGAAGACACACCCGACGGCCAGATCTGGATGTACAACCTGAACACGGGAAAGCCTGTCGGGAAATCCATCCGAACCCCCGCAA
The DNA here is from genome assembly GCF_040675235.1 of Nonomuraea sp. NPDC049637. Taxonomy (NCBI): domain Bacteria; kingdom Bacillati; phylum Actinomycetota; class Actinomycetes; order Streptosporangiales; family Streptosporangiaceae; genus Nonomuraea; species Nonomuraea sp. NPDC049637. The sequence continues at coordinate 347,670 of NZ_JBFAOM010000003.1, read as the reverse complement.
CCAGGTTCGCCGGCATGGCAGTGGGGCAGCGCCGTGACGGCTCCACCGTCATCGGGTACGGCGACGACTCTGGCAACATGTCGGTCTGGGACTTGGACACAGGAAAGGCAGTGGGAGAGCCCTTCACTGCTCATTCCGGCACGATCTTCACTGTGGCCTTGGGCAAGCGAAGCGACGGGACCCCTGTCTTGGTCACCGGTGGCTGGGACAGGGCGATACGAGTCTGGAGCCTAGGATCCTAGGCACAAGCGGAGCGCGCCAAGGCTCGCCAGCTCTGGATAGAGGGGGACCGCGTCTTCGCCACTGCGGCTGGTCGTCCGTCACCCCCTGCTCGCTTCCGCCGGAGTCAGGGAGTTCCCTGGCGAACGGTCATGGCCATCATGGGGTGGTGCAGCAGCGGCATGGCGCACCGGTACCAGCACGTCACCGACGGCATCCGGAGCACAGTTGGCCAAGCAGGTTGATGGTCTTCTCTGGGAGGACGAAGGACTTAAGCAACCACTGGCTCTAGCAAGGCGGCTGCGTCAACAAGCGGGATGCAGCCGCCTTGTGATGAGACGGCTACTCCATGACCGAATGGAGTAGACCTACGATTGCGATGCCTGCTGGCACACCCACTGTCGGAGTCGCCCAAATCGACAGGACGGCCCCAGCAGTGGCGGCAAGGCTGAGGATTAGCACCCACCTCTGTTGCAACCGAGGAGGCTCAGCTTTGGGGCTTGACCGGGGAGCGTCCCGTCGCTCGCTAAGCCAGCCCATATCTGGCCTTAATCCCTAAGACGTCTCGCTGTGCATGCGCGCACAGGCGTCTATCCTGCATGTAGTTCTCCTCCCGAGAGTTCATCAGCGACCTTTGGTTGGGGACAAGAGGCCCAGCGATGCACAGCAGGAGTGGCTGCTCCTGCTTCGCTGGGTCTCTTTCGTGCCGCTCGTCATCAACGCGGAGCGGTTGCTCCGGACAGTACTTACGGATGGGGCGCTACGCAAGCAATTCCCATGAAGTTAGTACTACGTACCTCATGTACTTTCCCCATTCGGGCTCAGTATGCTGGCACTGAGCTCGAAGGACGTCTGTGGAGACCTCGATGGAGGAGAAGCGATGGCTGAAGTAAGTGCCGAGGTGATCGCGGCACAGCGTGTCCGGGAGCTTCGTCAGGCGTTCGGTTGGACCCAGCAGTATGTGGTGGAGCGGCTGCGGGCATTCGATGTTGTCCTCGACCAGTCCTCTGTGGCTCGGATCGAGAATGGCTCACGACTGATCCGTTTGAGCGAAGCCATCGCCTTCGCCCGAGTCTTCGACGTGACCATCGAGCGGCTGGTATCCGTTCGGCCCGACTCCGAATCGCTCTCCTCCCTAGAGCGTCGAATCGACGTTCTAGAGGCCGAGGTGGCAGAAGCTGCACGGGCAGCGGAGGAAGCTGCTGAGAGTGTGAGAGCGCATCGAGCTGCGGCAGAGGAAGCAAGCAAGAGGGAGGTCGAAGCCCGATCTCAACTCTCTCTAGCGCAAGGTGCGTTGAGGGCTCTACAGGTTGAACTACGGGCTGTGCATGCTCTACGGGCCGGCGGTGAAGTGCATCTGGTCGGTGATGCCAAGCAAGGCGAGTTGGTGCACGTTGGCACAGGGCAGCTGTTCGTGCACGACTCTCCCGAGACCATCCTCACTCCGCGTGAAGAGGAGGTGCTCAACCTGATCGCGGATGGCCTGACTTACAGTCGGGTTGCGGCCACGCTGGCTGTGTCAGTTCGAACGGTGGAGACCCACGTAGCGAACATCCGCAAGAAGCTCGGAGTCTCCTCTAGGAGAGAGCTCGAACAGGTCGATTACGCCGTAGCGCACCGGGGTGAGAAGGGGGCGCGCTAGGCGGAGCGATGACCTCAAACGGGGCTGGAACGGCGGAAGGGGTGTGCCGTGATCTCGGCACACCCCTTCGGAGCTGGCGGAGGATAGGGGATTTGAACCCCTGATAGGTTGCCCTATACACGCTTTCCAAGCGTGCGCCCTCGGCCACTAGGCGAATCCTCCGCCGACGAGCTTACCGGACTTCCGGCACTGCGGTGACCGCGATTTTTCCAGGACATGCTCAACCCGAACCGTGGAGCGAGCACTGCTGAGGCCGGTTAGACTGTCCAGGGACCCCTCGCGCGGCGTCATCCTGTGAACCTCCCCAGGGCCGGAAGGCAGCAAGGATAAGCGGGCTCTGGCGGGTGTGCGGGGGGTCTCTTCGTTGAGAGCCCCCTCGCAGGCGGGATGGTCGCATGAGCCTTGCGCTTTACCGCAAGTACCGACCCGGGACCTTCGCCGAGGTCAAGGGTCAGGAACACGTCACAGATCCGCTGCGACAGGCGCTGCGTACGGGCCGCATCAACCACGCGTACCTGTTCAGCGGCCCCCGCGGATGTGGCAAGACCTCCAGCGCGCGCATTCTCGCCCGCTCTCTCAACTGCGAGCAGGGCCCGACGCCCGACCCCTGCGGCACCTGCGAGTCGTGTGTGGCGCTCGCCCCGACCGGCCCCGGCCACCTCGACGTCATCGAGATCGACGCGGCTTCCCACGGTGGCGTCGACGACGCGCGTGACCTGCGCGAACGTGCCTTCTTCGCGCCCGTGTCGGCGCGCTACAAGATCTACATCATCGACGAGGCGCACATGGTGACCCGCGAGGGTTTCAACGCGCTGCTCAAGCTCGTCGAGGAGCCTCCGCCACACCTGAAGTTCATCTTCGCGACGACCGAGCCGGAAAAGGTCATCGGCACCATCAAGTCGCGTACGCACCACTACCCGTTCAGGCTGATGCCGCCGGCCACGCTCAAGGCGTTGATGGAGGAGATCCTCACCTCCGAGAGCGTGCCCTTCGAGCCGCCCGCCCTGCCGCTGGTGGTCCGCGCGGGCGCCGGCTCGGCCCGTGACTCGCTCTCCATCCTCGACCAGCTCCTCGCCGGCGCCGAGGACGACGGCATCACCTACGCCAAGGCCGTCTCCCTGCTCGGCTACACCGACGGCGACCTGCTCGACGAGGTCGTCAACGCGTTCGCAGCGCGCGACGGCGGCCAGGTGTTCCAGGCGGTCAACCGGGTGATCGAGGGCGGCCACGACCCGCGCCGCTTCGCCTCCGACCTGCTGGAGCGTTTCCGTGACCTGGTGATCCTGGCCAACGTGCCCGAGGCGGCGTCCAGCGGGCTGCTCGACCGTCCCGCCGACGAGCTGGAGCGGCTGGTGGGGCAGGCGTCCTCGATGGGGCCGGCCGAGCTCACCCGTGCCGCCGAGATCTTCAACGCGGGGCTCACCGAGATGCGCGGCGCCACCTCGCCGCGGCTGCTGCTCGAACTGATGTGCGCGCGCGTCCTGCTGCCGGGCGCCTCGCAGGGCGAGGCGTCCCTGCTCGCCCGGCTCGAACGTCTGGAGCGCGGCGGCACGGTCGCCCAGATGGCCTCCAGGGCGGGCGCGGTGACGATCCCGCGCCCGGCTGCCCCGGGCGGCGGCCACGACGTGCACGTTCCCGTCGCGCCCCCGGCTGTTTCCGTCGGTACGGCGGCGCCGGTCGGCGACGCGGCGGTTCCTGAGCCTGCGACGCCCGTCGCGAGCAACGGTTCCGCCGGTGGTCACGGGCCGGCGGGCGGCGGGGCCGACGACTGGCCCGAGCCCGTACGTCCCGGTTCGGCGGCGGCTCCGGTCTCCGACGCGCCCGCACCCGCTGCTCAGGCACCCGTCGCCCAGGCTCCCGCGGCGGCAGGCCCGGTCGCGGGCGGGGCGGCCGGCATGCAGCAGCAGTGGCCCGCAGTGCTGGCCGCGCTCAAGCAGCGCAGCATCGTGGTCTGGGCCAACGTCAGTACGAACGCCCAGGTCGTGGGCGTCGAAGGCAACCTGGTCACGCTCGGGTTCAGCCAGGTCGGCGCGATGAAGAACTTCACCGGCGGCGGCAAGGACGCCGTCGTGGCGACGGCGCTCGGCGACGTGCTCGGCGGCACCTGGCGGGTCGAGGCGGTGGTCGGTGGCTCTCCGGCGCCCCAGGCCACCCGCGGCCCCGCACGCCAGCAGCCGCCGTCGGGCGGCCACGGCGCCCCGGCCCCGCAGGCGGCCCCGGCCGCCGGCCAGGCGACGACCAGCCCGCAGGGCGGTACGGGCGTCCACGCGACCTCCCAGGGGCGGTCCGGCTCGCACGGCGGCTCCCAGGACGATCAGGGCTCCCAGGACCCGGGCCAACCTCCGGCCGCCGCGCCCGCGCGTCCGGCCACCGAGTCCGCGCGCCCGACCACCGACGAGTCGTGGCCCGACGCGCCCGACGACCTCAGCCCCGGTTCCCCGCCGAGCCCCGACCCCACCCAGACCGTGACCGCCCGGCAGCCCGCCGCCGCGCCGGTCGGAGCGGGGCTGGCCGCCGCGCGGTCGGCCGCCAAGGCGGCCGCTCAGGCGGGTCCGCGCACCCCGGCGTCGCGCGCGGGTGGCACGGCGGCGTGGCCGAGCGCGATCCCCGGCCGTGACAAGGCCGCCGACGCCGACGACGTCGACCCGCTGAACGACGCCGATGCCGACGTCGACGCCGTCTCCGGCATGGCCCTGCTGCAACGCGAGCTCGGCGCCCAGGTCATCGGCGAGATCGACCACACCTGACCGGAGGCTCCCCTCCGGACGGATGTCACGGGAAGAGGCGGGCGCGGGCGGCGGCCGAGCGGGGGTCCGTCGGCGGAAGGGCCGACAGGCGTTCCAGGATCTGGTAGTCGTCGCGGCCGTTGGGGGTCTGGGCGTAGATCCACAGGTCGTCGGCCGAGCCGTGGCGCAGGAGGCAGGCGCGTACCTGGGCTTCGAGCTCCTCGCGTTCGCGCCGGATGTCCGGCGACTCCGAGCGCGGCAGGAGCGGCCCGGGGTAGGCGGCGGCCAGCGCTGCGGTGTCGCCCGAGTCGAGGAGCCGGCGAACGTCGAGGAAGTCCGCCTCGACCGGGCACACCAGCCGGTACGGCTTCGCCGCCAGCACCTCCCCGAGCTGACCGCGCAGCCGATGGATCTCGGCCCGGATGGTGACCGGGTTGCCGTCGTCGCCGTAGAGGTGGAACGAGAGCTGGTCGGCCGACAGGCCCTGGGGGTGCAGGGCGAGGAGGGCGAGGATCTCGGCGTGGCGCAGTGAGAGCTGACGCGGGCGTTCGCCCAGGTCGGCCGTCGGGGTGCCCTCGCCGAGGCAGGTCAGGCGCAGGGTGGGCGGCGTCGCGGACGGCGTGTCGCGCAGGAGGTAGCCCTCGCAGAAGGGTTCGAGGAAGGCGACGCTCCCGTCACGCAGGATCATGCGCTGGCCGGACAGGGGAAGCCGGTCGCCGAGCCGGCCCATGGGATCGCCCGAGATGACCCGGCCCGTGGGCGACAGCAGGATGCCGCCCCGGTTGCGCAGCGACTCGTAGCGGCGGCGCAGGCGTTCGTCGCGCTCGTGCATCTGTACGGCGAGCTGCGACTCGGCGAGCTTGGCCGTCGCGCTGACCAGGGCGACCGTCGCCGGATGCAGGGACCGCGCGATGCCGCTGACGTCGACGCAGCCGATGACGTTGCCCGACTCCGGATCGCTGATCGGCGCCGCGCTGCACGACCAGACGTGCAGCACCCGCATCAGGTGTTCCTCGGAGTAGACGTGCACCGGCCGGCCGGTGGCGAGCGCGGTGCCGATGCCGTTGGTGCCGGCCATGTACTCGCCCCAGTGATGGCCGTCGGCCAGGCCCACCTGGTCCGCATTGCGCAGGATGCCGCCTTTGCCCTCACGCCAGAGCACGCGCCCGTCACGGTCTGTCACGATCATGACGTGGTCGGCTTCGTCCGCCAGGCCGGAGAGCGTCTGGGCGAACAGGGGCAGCAGCGGCCGCAGCGGATGAGCCTCGCGGATCTCGACGACGTCGGCGGACTCGCAGACCAAAGGGGCGCTGCGGCCGTCCGGGTCGATCCCCGCCGCGAGCGATCGCCGCCACGAGGCCGTGATCAGGGTGCGGGGCGAATCGGGCGAGCTCTGCCCGGTAGCCGCCGCTTCGTGTGCTCCGCGTAGAAGGCGGGAGTACGCATCGAGATGGCCGTAACTCATCGGTCACTCCAAGTAGTCAACAACGAGCATCCGTCCTGGCGGCGATATGCGCAAGCTGTTCAGGGGGATTGCGTAGGGTGATTGAATGAACGCAACGTGTGTGCAACGTTGGGCGCACTACCGTTCCGAAACACGCGTCGGCGTGGTGCGGCCGCTCCGTCCGACGTGATGGCCGGGTCTCGGACACTGGAGGGGGGCCGAGATCCGGCCATGACAAAGGTCCGTGACGAATGCCTGGAGGGAAACATGGGGAGCCCTCCCAGTACATGACGCCGCCCAAACACCGTAGGCTCGTGGCAGTCAAGAACCGGAGCCACGAGGAGCGCACGACGGTGAACCCAGGGGATGTCAACCTGCAGCAGCTGCTGGAGCAGGCTCAGCTCATGCAGCAGCAGCTTGTGAGCGCCCAGCAGGAGCTCAACGACGCGCAGATCGAGGGCTCGTCGGGCGGCGGCATGGTCACTGCCGTCGTCAACGGCTCAGGTGAGCTGCTCGAACTCAAGATCGACCCGAGCGTGATCGACGCGGCCGACCCGCAGGACACCGCCGACACGATCGCCGACCTGGTGATCGCGGCCGTCCGCGACGCGGTGCGCGCCGCCGCCGACCTGCAGCAGGAGAAGCTCGGCCCGCTCGCCCAAGGTCTGGGCGGCGGCGGACTCGGACAGCTGCCAGGGTTCTAGGCATGTACGAAGGGGTCGTCCAGAACCTGATCGACGAGCTCGGCATGCTGCCCGGCGTCGGTCCGAAGAGCGCGCAGCGCATCGCGTTCCACCTGCTGGCGGCCGATCCGGCCGACGTCAGGCGGCTGGCGCACGCGCTGCTCGAAGTCAAGGACAAGGTGCGCTTCTGCCGGGTGTGCGGCAACGTGGCCTCCGAGGAGGAGTGCCGCATCTGCCGCGACCCGCGGCGCGACACGCACGTCATCTGCGTGGTCGAGGAGTCGAAGGACGTCGTGGCGATCGAGAAGACGCGCGAGTACCGCGGCACGTACCACGTGCTCGGCGGCGCGATCAGCCCGATCGACGGCATCGGCCCCGACGACCTGCGCATCCGCGAGCTCATGACACGCCTGGCCGACGGGCGGGTCACCGAGCTCATCCTCGCCACCGACCCCAACCTCGAAGGCGAGGCGACCGCTACCTACCTCGCCCGTCTGGTCAAGCCGATGGGCATCAAAGTGACACGACTCGCCAGCGGCCTGCCGGTGGGCGGTGACCTCGAGTACGCCGACGAGGTGACCCTGGGCCGTGCTTTCGAAGGACGGAGGCTCCTGGATGTCTGATATGTGGGATGTGCTGGCCGAAGAGATCGCCGCGCACGCGCAGAACTACGTCGACGGCCTGACCAGGGTCGCCGGCGGTGAGGGCGGCGACGCGATCTGGTCGCTGCTCCTGGTGGAGGTCGCGCAGGTGAGCCTGGCCGGCGCCAAGCTCGGCGCCAACCGCGACGTGATCCTGTCGGGCAACTACGAGCCGCCGATGAGCGAGGACCCCGACATCGACGGCGTGCGCACGGCGCTGGCCGAGCGGCTGGAGGCGGTCGACGACTACGCCGAGGTGTTCGATCCGTACAAGGACACGTCGGTCACGCCGTACCGGCTGTCGGACGACCTGACCGCGGTGGCCGCCGACCTCATCCACGGGCTGCGGCACTTCCACGCCGGCCGTCCGCACGAGGCGTTGTGGTGGTGGCAGTACTCCTACTTCAACACCTGGGGCAACCACGCGGGCGCGGCGATGCGCGCGCTGCAGGCCCTCGCCGCGCACTCGCGGCTCGACGTGGCGGAGGAAGCCACCACAGTGTGATGATCATCCACATAGTGGTATGAACCATCAGGCCCATCAGAGGCCCCCAGTAGACTGGCAGTTCACAGTCCAGACCGGGAGACTCTCGTGGCGCTCGTTGTGCAAAAGTACGGTGGTTCGTCCGTCGCCGACGCGTCCTGCATCAAGCGGGTCGCGCAGCGGATCGTCGCGACGAAAAAAACCGGCAACGACGTGGTCGTGATCGTCTCCGCGATGGGCGACACGACGGATGAGCTGCTCGACCTGGCCGAGCAGGTGTCGCCGCTGCCTCCGGGCCGCGAGCTCGACATGTTGCTGACCTCCGGAGAGCGCATCTCGATGGCCCTGCTGGCCATGGCGATCGCCAATCTCGGCCACGAGGCGCGCTCGTTCACCGGCTCGCAGGCCGGCGTGATCACCGACTCCACCCACGGCAAGGCGCGCATCATCGACGTGACGCCGGGCCGCATCCGTGAGGCGCTCGACCAGGGTCACATCGCGATCGTGGCCGGGTTCCAGGGCGTCTCGCAGGACACCAAGGACATCACCACGCTGGGCCGCGGCGGCTCCGACACCACCGCGGTCGCGCTCGCGGCGGCCCTGGAGGCCGACGTCTGCGAGATCTACACCGACGTCGACGGCATCTTCACGGCCGACCCCCGCATCGTGCCCGTCGCCCGCAAGATCCCCAAGATCTCGTACGACGAGATGATGGAGATGGCGGCCTGCGGCGCGAAGATCCTGCATCTGCGCTGCGTCGAGTACGCTCGGCGGTTCGACCTGCCGATCCACGTACGCAGCTCGTTCAGCACCACGGAAGGCACGTGGGTCGTCTCCGACCCTTACACCGAAGGAACCGAGATGGAGCAGCCGATCATCTCCGGCGTCGCGCACGACCGGAGCGAGGCCAAGATCACTGTTGTCGGGGTCCCCGACAAGGTCGGCGAGGCTGCCTCGATCTTCAAAACGCTGGCCGACGCCGAGATCAACATCGACATGATCGTCCAGAACGTCTCGGCCGCGGCCACGGGCCGCACGGACATCTCCTTCACGCTGCCCACGGCCGACAGCCAGGTGGCGCTGACCGCGCTGAAGAAGATCCAGGGCCGCATCGGCTACGAGTCGCTGCTCTTCGACGACCAGATCGGGAAGGTGTCGCTGATCGGCGCGGGCATGCGCTCGCACCCCGGCGTCACGGCGACGTTCTTCGCGGCCCTCGCCGACGCGGGGGTCAACATCGAGATGATCTCCACCTCGGAGATCCGCATCTCGGTGATCGTCGAGCAGGACGGTGTCGACGCGGCCGTGGCGGCCGCCCACCGTGCCTTCGATCTCGACGCCGACCAGGTCGAAGCAGTGGTGTACGGAGGTAGCGGACGATGAGCAGCAGGCCCAATCTCGCCCTGATCGGCGCCACCGGCGCCGTGGGCACCGTCATGCGGGACATCGTGTCCAGCCGGGAGGACATCTGGGGCGAGATCCGCCTCGTCGCCTCCCCGCGCTCGGCGGGCAAGGTGCTGAGCGTGCGCGGTCAGGACGTCGTGGTCCAGGCGCTCGCGCCCGAGGTCTTCGACGGCATCGACATCGCCATCTTCGACGTGCCCGACGAGGTGTCGGCCGTGTGGGTGCCGATCGCGGCCGAGCGCGGCGCGATCGCGATCGACAAGTCCGGCACGTTCCGCATGGAGCCCGACGTGCCGCTGGTGGTGCCCGAGGTCAACCCGCTCGACGCGCGGCAGCGGCCCAGGAACATCATCTCGACCCCCAACTGCACCACGCTGTCGATGATGGCGGCCATGGGCGCGCTGCACGCCGAGTACGTGCTCAAGGAGCTCGTCGTCGCCTCCTACCAGGCGGTGTCGGGCGCGGGCGTGGCCGGCTCGGCCCGGCTCTACGACGAGGTCGAGGCCCTGGCCGGCGACCGCTCGCTCGGCCAGACGGCCGGCGACGTGCGCAAGGCGCTGGCCGGCAAGCTGCCCGACGAGTCGCCGTTCCCGGCGCCGATCGCCTTCAACGTGGTGCCGTGGGCGGGCTCGTACAAGGACGGCGGCTGGGCGTCCGAGGAGCTCAAGCTGCGCAACGAGTCGCGCAAGATCCTCGGCATCCCCGACCTGAAGGTCTCGGCGACCTGTGTCCGGGTGCCGGTGATCACCACCCACTCGCTGGCCGTGCACGCCCGCTTCGAGCGTGAGATCACGGTCGAGGACGCCCACCGCGTGCTCTCGGCGGCGCCGACGGTGGTGCTGATGGACGACCCGGCCAACGGCGTCTACCCGACGCCGCTCGAAGTGGTCGGCAACGACCCGACCTACGTGGGCCGCGTCCGCCAGGCGATCGACTTCCCGAACACGCTCGACCTGTTCGTCTGCGGCGACAACCTGCGCAAGGGCGCCGCGCTCAACGCGGCTGAGATCGCCGAGCTGGTGGCCTCCGAGCTGTAGCCCGGCCCGACTCCGTGGGGACGCCGTGCCTGTGTGCGGCGTCCTTCGCGTTTCCCGGAGAGTTCTGTCGCCTTCTCCGAGGAGCCGCGTTTCCCGGCGATTCGTGCATTCCCGGCGGATCACGTTCTCCCGCGGGCGGGGCCTGTCACCGGAAGAGGATGTCCCAGTGGCTGCTCTCGTTGGCGAAGACGGTTCCGGTGGCGGAGCGGTAGAGCGCGGCGCCGTCGCCGCGGACGCCCGCCTTGCGGTGGTGCCGGGTGATGTAGCGGTCGATGCACGCGTTGTGCGTGATGTCGAGCTTGTAGCCGTTTCCGTGGCTGTACTGGCCGGGCGCGTGACCCGCCTCGGTGCCGCCGGTCACCATGACCGGGCAGCCGCTGTCATGCTTGAGGTCGATGATCCGGGCGATCGTGCCGGCCCTAACGGAGTCGAGCGAGGTGCAGTGGTGCATGTGGCGGCTCGTACAGTGGCCCGACGACTTCGTGCGCAGGCCCGAGCTCTTGAGCCAGCGGGCGGCCAGGGCGTGGGTCATGTGCATGGCGGCCTGCCTGGGCAGCACCCGTGCCAGATCAAGCTGAGATCGCTGCTGCGACCTCTGCGGCCGGCTCCGGGGCCTCATCGCCTCCTCGACGCTCGCGGGCCTCGTGACGGCTTCTGGGCGCTCCGCGAGCTCCTGCGTGTCCGGCTGCGCGACGAACGCGTCCTCGGCCTCGGCCCAGGCGTCCTCCGTCTCCTCGGAGTCCTCCTTCGACAGCTGCGACTTGGCGGCCGCGGGGTCCGCCTGGTGCTGCTCGACCTGGTATGTCTCCGCCAGGGCCGCCGCGACGGCGGCCTGCCGGATGTTGGTCCACGGTCCGTCGATCCCCTCCGGGAACCACAGGGACAGGTCGAGCATCCCCCCGGTCTCGTCAGGACGGTTGAACGGTGTTGGCGCCTGAGCCCGCTCTCCACCTGATGGGTGGGAGGCGGCGGAAGCGGCCGACGCCAGCGCGATTATGGTGATCTGAATGCCGAGGAGCGCCACCACGAAGGTGCGCGCTGTTCCACGTATCCACATGTCGATGCCTTTTCGCGGAAAAGAGCCCTTCCGCCTGAAACGACAATCCCACCATTCCCAGGAGATAACTCATGTCTCATAGTCATCTTTGCCCTGTGGCGGCGATCACCGTGCCACTCCATGACCCACCACGCTTTCAAGACGTAAAGTGACGAACGTGTCCGAAGCCCGAAACAGAGGATCGGAGAGCACCCGAGAGGTCATCGTCGAGACGGCCTTGCGACTGTTCCGTGAGCGTGGCTTCGACGCGACGACCATGCGCGCCATCGCCGCCGAGGCAGGGGTGTCAGTGGGCAACGCCTACTACTACTTCGAGAGCAAGGAGGCGCTGATCCAGGCCTACTACGACCGCGCGCAGGCCGAGCACGAGCAGGCCTGCCGGGAGTTCCTGGCCACGGAGAGGTCGTTCGCCGCGCGGCTGAGCGGGGTGTTGCGGGAGTGGGTGCGCGTGTCGGAGCCGTACCACGAGTTCGCGGTGAAGTTCTTCAAGCACGCGGCCGAGCCGACGAACCCGCTGAGCCCGTTCAGCGCGCAGTCGTCGCCGGCGCGGGAGGCGTCCATCGGGATCTACCGCGAGGTGGTCGAGGGGTCGAAGGACCGGATGAACGCCGAGCTGCGGGCGGAGCTGCCCGAGCTGCTGTGGTTGTTGTCGATGGGCATGGTGCTGTTCTGGGTGCACGACACCTCGCCGGGGTGCGTGCGGACGTACCGGCTGATCGAGGTCACGGTGCCGCTGGTGGACCGGTTGGTGGGGCTGTCGCATCTGCCCGGGTTGCAGGGGATCACGAAGGACTTCATCGCGGCGGTGCACGAACTGCGGGCCTAGGGGGCTCCTTGCGGTGACATACCGCTTGGTATGGCCGCTTGGTATGGTCGGCTCACCGTCGCCGAACCGGAGGCCATGAATGACGCCGAACTGGGGCATGACCATCCCCTTCTACGACCGTTCCCTGGCCAGGTCGCAGGAGCTGATCGCGCAGCTGCCGGGCCTCGGCTACACCGACGCCTGGTCGGCCGAGGTCAACGGGAACGACGGCTTCGTCCCGCTGGCGATGGCCACGCAGTGGGCTCCGGGGATGCGGCTCGGGAGCGCGATCGTCCCGGTCTCCACGCGGGGGCCGGGGCTGCTGGCCATGTCCGCGGCCACCCTGGCCGACCTGGCCCCCGGCCGGTTCGTGCTCGGCATCGGCTCCTCCTCGCCGGCGATCGTCGAGCGGTGGAACGCCGTGGAGTTCGCCAAGCCGTACGCCCGCACCCGCGACACGCTGCGCTTCCTGCGGAGGGCGCTGGCGGGGGAGAAGGTCTCCGAGCGGTACGAGACGTTCGAGATCAAGGGCTTCAAGCTGGAACGGGCGCCGAAGACCGCCCCCAGGATCGTGCTGGCCGCCCTGCGGCCCCGGATGTTGCGCCTGGCCGCCGAGGAGGCCGACGGCGCGATCACCAACTGGCTCGCCCCCGAGGACGTGCCCAAGGTGCGCGCCGAGATCGGCCCCGACACCGAGCTCATCGCCCGCCTGTTCGTCTGCGTGAGCGAGGACGCCGACAAGGTGCGCGAGATGGCCAGGTGGATGCTGGCCAGCTACCTGACCGTGCCCGCCTACGCCGCCTTCCACGACTGGCTGGGCCGGGGCGAGGTGCTGCGTCCTATGCACGAGGCGTGGGCGGCCGGCGACCGCCAGGCCGCGCTCAAGGCCATCCCCGACGAGGTGGTCGACGCCCTCGTCGTGCACGGCGACGCCGCCACCTGCCGGGCCAGGATCCGCCAGTACGTCGACAACGGGCTCGACACGCCGGTGCTCGCGCCCATCCCCGGCGGCGAGGTGCCGATCGAGCAGGCCGTGCGCGACCTGGCCCCGGTCCGGGAGGGCTGATGGACGACGTGCTGCGGCTCGACGCCGTCGGCCAGGCCCGGGCGGTCAGGGACGGGCAGGTGTCGGCCCGCGAGCTGACCGAGGCCGCCATCGCCGCCGTCGAGGCCCACGACGGCGAGCTCAACGCCGTCGTCCACCGGCGGTTCGAGCGGGCGCTGGCCGAGATCGACGACCTCCCGGTGGACGCGCCCTTCCGCGGCGTGCCGATCCTGCTGAAGGACCTGGGCTGGCGGCAGGCCGGCGAGCCGTACGCCGCGGGCTCGCGGGTGCGCGACGACCTGGACGCCGCCGAGGACGGCCATGGCGTGGTCCGCCTGCGCCGGGCCGGTTTCGTGCTGCTGGGCCGGACGAACACCCCCGAGTTCGGCAGCACGATCACGACCGAGCCGGTGGCGTACGGCCCCACCCGCAACCCCTACGACCCGGCGTACTCGGCGGGCGGGTCGAGCGGCGGGTCGGCGGCGGCGGTGGCCGTGGGCATGGTCGCGCTGGCCACGGCGAGCGACGGCGGCGGCTCGATCCGCGTCCCGGCCTCGCTGTGCGGCCTGGTGGGGCTCAAGCCGACGCGCGGCCGGCTGAGCCACGGCCCGTCCATGGGCGAGGGCTGGAGCGGCTTCTCCTGCCCCGGCTTCGTGAGCAGGACCGTGCGCGACACGGCGGCCGCGCTCGACGCGGTCTCCGGCTACGAGCCGGGCGACCCCTACGACGCCCCCGCGCTGCCCGGCCCCCTGACCGCCGAACTGCACGCCGACCCGGGACGGCTGCGCATCGGCTTCCTGACCGCCCACCCGAGGCCGGACGTGCCCGCCGATCCCGACCTGGCCGAGGCCGTCACCCGGGCGGCGGCGCTGCTGGAGAGCCTCGGTCACGACGTGACCCCGGGCGGCCCGGCGGCGCTCGCCGAGCCGGAGTTCGCCCGGCATTTCGCCGCCATCGTCGCCAACAACCTCGCCGCGCACGTCGTGAGCCTGGGCGCGGCCCGCGGCAGGCTGGTGGAGCTGCACGAGCTCGAACCGCGCAACGCCGCCATGGTCGCCGCCGCCCGCGCCAACAGCGCGGCCGATCACATCCTGGCCACCCAGTGGGTGGACGGCTTCCGCCGCCGCATGGCCTCCTGGTGGGCCGGGGGCAACGACCTGCTGCTGATGCCGTCGTCGGGGGCGGCGCCGTTCCCGCTCGGCTGGATCCCGCCCGCCGACCTGAGCTCCGCCTTCGGCAGGACCGCGCAGGTGGTGGCCTACACCTCGCCGATCAACGCGACCGGCCAGCCCGCCGTCTCGCTGCCGCTGCACAGGAACGCGGCGGGCATGCCGGTCGGCGTGCAGCTCGTGGCGGCGGCCGGACGCGAGGATCTGCTGATCCGGGTGGCCGCGCAGATCGAGCAGGTCAGGCCGTTCGAGCACGCCGCCATGCGCTGATCGTCAGGAACCCCTCACCCGGCTGACGCGTTATGTCGTGAGAAGCCGGGGGTAGGAGGATCGTCATGATGGCGAAGGCAGCACGGGCAGCGGCGGCGTGGCGGACGTACCGCGAGGTGACCAAGCCTGGCACGCCGGGGATGATGACCAGGGTGCGGGCGATCCCGCGCATGATCGGCGCGGTCACCCGCGGCCGCTACGACGGCATGGGCAAGGGCAAGCTCGCCCTGATGGCGCTCGGCGTGGTCTACATCCTGTCGCCGGTCGACGTCATCCCCGACTTCCTGGTGCTGATCGGGGTGGCCGACGACTTCGGCGTGTTCCTCTGGCTGATCGCCTCGTTGCTCGGCGAGAGCGGTCGCTACGTCGAGCACGAGCGCAAGATCATCCAGGCCAGGCTGGTCGAGGACGAGCGTTAGATCTCCTCCATCCGCAACCAGGCGCGCGAGGGCAGCGGGTGCCCGAACAGGCGGGCGGCGTTGCCGTAGGCGACCCTGGCGATGTCGGCGGGCGGCAGCGCGCCGAGGTTCGCGGCCACGGCCTTCTGGGTGTCGGGCCACGTCGAGTCGGAGTGCGGGTAACCGCTCTCCTGGAGCACATGGTCGAGGCCGACCGCGAGGCGCACGCCGGACAGCGCGTGGTCGTCGAGCGTGCCGAAGAAGAAGTTGCGGCGCAGCACCTCGCTGGGCTTGAGTCCGCCGTCCCAGGCGGCCTCGCCGGCGACCGGGTGGTCGAGCGCGTAGTCGGCGCGCTCGGCCAGCATCGGCAGCCAGCCGACCCCGCCCTCGACGATGAGGATGCGCAGCCCGGGGAAACGCAGCGGCAGGCCCGACCAGAGCCAGTCGGCGCAGGCGAACATGGCGCTGGTGGGCATCAGCGTGGTGATCGCCTCGATGGGCGTGTCGGGCGAGGGCACGGGCGACCAGGAGGAGTCGCCGGTGTGCAGGGCCACGACCGTGCCGGTCTCCTCGCAGGCGGCGAAGAACGGGTCCCAGTGGCCGGTGTGGATCGACGGCAGCCTGAGCCTGGTCGGGAACTCGGGGAAGACCACGGCCTTGAAGCCGCGGGCGGCGTTGGCCCTGATCTCCTTGGCGGCGACGTCGGGATCGGGCAGCCAGGGCAGCTGCAGGCCGATGATCCGCTCGGGGTAGGTGCCGGCCCAGACGTCGATGTGCCAGTCGTTCCACGCCTTGACCAGGGCGAGGCCGAGCTCCTGGTCGCGGGTGCGGGCGAACGGCATGCCCGCCTGGCCGGCCAGCATGCCGGGGAAGCACAGCGCGGCCCAGATGCCGGCGACGTCCATGTCCTGGACGCGGGCCTCGATGTCGTGGCAGCCGGGACGCATCTGCTCGAACCTGACCGGATCCAGGGTCCACTGCTCGCGCGGCAGCCCGGCGCCCACGTCGATGCCCGCGCACGGGTACGTGGCACCGCCGTAGCGCCAGACCTGGTGACCGGCGTCCGTCTCCACGACCTTGGGCGCGACGTCGGCGTATTTCTCCGGGAGCCTGTCCTCGAAGAGGTCAGGAGGCTCGATCAGGTGATCGTCGGCAGAGATGATCACATAGTCGCGCCGCCGGGGGTCAGGGTCGGGGAGCAGCGGCGTAGTCACGCAGGTAACCGTACGACGGCGGCATAACGTCGAACAAGCTGCGACGTATCCGTTGGGTA
This sequence comes from Nonomuraea sp. NPDC049637, assembly GCF_040675235.1. Classification (NCBI taxonomy): domain Bacteria; kingdom Bacillati; phylum Actinomycetota; class Actinomycetes; order Streptosporangiales; family Streptosporangiaceae; genus Nonomuraea; species Nonomuraea sp. NPDC049637. The sequence continues at coordinate 331,373 of NZ_JBFAOM010000003.1, read as the reverse complement.
TCCATGCATTCGAACCCGGGACCGCCTGGAGGGGGATGAGGGCGATCCCGGGCTTGTGGGGTCCTTGAGGATGCTGCCCCTTGCGGACCCCGGCGGCTTCTACCCGCGGGAGATCGAATCAGTCAGGAGATTTTCGCGAAGTTCGGCGATGGTGGCCCGGTCGACCTGGAGCACGCCCGTGACGTAGCCCTCGACGGAGCCGTGCCGGTCGATCAGGTCGTCCAGGAACAGGCGCATGGCCCGGGCGGGGGCGCGGCCGAACCCCGGCCACAGCGGGGTGTCCGGGTGCCTCGTGCGCTGGTCGGCGATGAAGCGCTCGGTCGCCAGGCCGGTCAGGGCGTAGTCGGCGACGATGTCGTCCTCGGCGACGCCGACGAGCGAGAGGATCAGCGCGGTGAGCAGGCCGGTGCGGTCCTTGCCCACCGCGCAGTGGATGACGACCGGCGCGTTTTCCGCGACGGCGACCGTCTCCACGGCGGCGCGCAGGTTCTCCACGCCGTCCTCGGTCACCTCCAGGTACCGGTCGGCGAGGTAGCGCTCGACGCCGATCTCCTCGGTGAACCGGGCGATGTCCCAGGGGCGGCCCTCGATCGGCAGGTTGCGGTAGCGCAGCCCCTCGGTCTCCGGCACCCGGCCGGCCCGCTCGACCTCGGCGGGATGCCGCAGGTCGATCACGGTGCGCACGCGCAGCGCGTGGAAGGCCCGCAGGTCGTCGCCGGCCAGCCAGCCCAGGGAGTCGGCCCGGTAGAGCCGCTGCCATCGGACGGTGCGCCCGTCCTCGGTGGCATATCCACCTACGTCACGAAAATTGCGGAGATTGGCGAACTCAATGTGGCGGATCACCCTTCACACCTTAATTGGCGGCGGTTTCCGTCTCCTGGGCCGCCACCGTCTCACCGGCGGGCTTCCCCGACTTCTGCTCGGCCACCTCGCGCCGGATCAGCAGGATCCAGCCGCCGATCGCGATGCCGATGAACAGCCACCACTGGACCCCGTAGGCCAGGTTGAGGCCGCCGCCGGAGCCGACGTCGGGGGCGGGCACCAAAGCGGGCGCGGCGGCGGCCTGCGGCTGCTGCCCGGTGAGCTCGACATAGCCGCCCACCAGCCGGTACGGCATCCGCTGCCCGATCTTGGCCGCGTCGATCAGCAGCACCTGGCCGTCCGGCAGCCCGGACCGCTCGCGGATGCCGGTGGAGTCTTCGGTCTCGCTCTGACGTAGCCGCCCGGTGACAGTTACCTGTCCGGTGGGCGGGGCGGGGACCTCGGGAGCCGCGTCGGCGCTGGCGGCGGCCGGGATCCAGCCGCGGTTGACGATCACGGCGGTGCCGTCGCCGGTGACCAGCGGGGTCAGGACGTAGAAGCCGTTACGGCCCTCCTGCGGCCGGCGGCGGACGAGCAGGCCGTGGGCGGCGTCGTACGTGCCGGACGCGACGACCGTGCGGAACCGGTCGCCCTCGCCGACCTGCCGGCCGGGAGCCGCGAGCCGGTCGAGCGGGACGGCGGCGGCCTCGATGTTGGCCGTCACCCTGTCCTTGTTGTCGGACCGCTCCTCGAAACGCCCGAACTGCCACCTGCCCAGGAACACGAAGGCGGGGATGACCAGCAGCACCACGACGTGGAGCGCCAGCCATCGGGGCGTCAGCAGGAACCGGTACACGCCTTCAAGGTTAGGCACCGGGTCGGGTGCTCCCTCACGCGGCTCGCCCGCTCAGGGGTCGGGTGCTCCCTCACGCGGCTCGCCCGCTCAGACGGTGCGCAGCCCGGGGCCCGGGCCGGGGACCGGCGTGACCTCGCGCGGCCCGGCCACCTCGTGGCCCTCGGCGCAGCGGAAGCGCAGCTCGATGGGGGCGCCGCAGTCGCGGTGGGTGAGCAGCACCGGCGGGCCCTCCTCGTCGGCCAGGTATTTGTCACCCCAGTGCATGAGCGCGACGAGCAGCGGATAGAGGTCGCGGCCCTTGTCGGTCAGCCGGTATTCGTCGCGCTGGCGCTGGCCGGGCTCGCGGTAGGGCACCTTGCGCAGCAGGCCCTCGTCGACCAGCCGGGCCAGGCGCGCGCTGAGCACCTGGCGGGGGGCGCCGGTGACCGCCTGCATGTCGGCGAACCTGCGCACGCCGCTGAACGCCTCGCGCAGCACCAGGAAGGTCCACTTCTCCCCGACGATGTCCAGGGTGCGCTCGATCGAGCAGTTGTCCACCCGGAAGCCCAATCGGAACGGCACGCTCATCTTCGTATTATATCTGAGTTCGATTGACAGACTCAGCCCTGAGGGGCAGGCTGGGTCTATGCACGGAACCCAGATCCGCCCGGTCCGCCCGGACGACGAGGAACGGATCAGACGCTTCCTGACGGGGTTGTCGCTGCACACCCAGACGCTGCGGTTCTTCACCGCCCTGACCGTCCCGGCCGCCCACCTCGTCCGCGCCCTGCTGACCCTGGACGAACGCCGCGACGCGCTCGTCGTCACCGCCGGGGACGAGATCGTCGGGCACGCCATGAGCTACCGCGGCGGCTGCGCCGACGTCGAGGTGGCCGTCGTCGTGGCCGACCGCTGGCAGGGGAACGGGCTCGGCCCGCGGCTCGTCGACACCTTGCTGCTCAGGGCCGCCGTGCGGGGGGCGCGTACGGTCGGGATGGACGTGATGGGCGAGAACCGGCGGGTGCTCAGGCTCGTCCGCAGGCTGTGGCCGGACGCCGAGATGAAGGTCGCGTCGGGGACGGTCGAGGTGACCGCTATGATCGATCTGGCCGGAGTATTTGCGGAACAAGGTTCTGGTAGCACACCATTGACAGTGTGAAGAGTGTCAAGAACGGACGCGACGGCCGCACCCGCATCATCGAGGGCGCCCTCCGCCGCTTCAGCCAGGACGGTGTCTCGGCCACCACGCTGGCCAGTCTGCGCGAGGAGAGCGGTGTAAGCGTCGGCAGCTTCTACCACCACTTCGCCAGCAAGGAACACGTCTACGGCGTCCTGTACGCCGAGATCCTCGACGCCTACCAGCAGGAGTTCCTCGCCGAGCTGGTCCGGCACGACGACGCCCGCGCCGGCATCGAGGCCGTGGTCGCCTTCCACATGCGCTGGGCCGGCGAGCACCCCGAGCGGGCCAGGATCCTGGTCAGCGAGCGCCCGCCGCGCAAGCACGAGCCGGGCGGCGCCGAGGTGGCCGAGGCCAGGCGCGCGTTCTTCCGCCAGGTCTCCGACTGGTGGAAGCCGCACATGAAGAACGGGCAGCTCCAGCCCGTCCACGCCACCATGTGCTACGTCCTGTGGCTCGGGCCGGCGCAGGAGATGTGCCGCCTGTGGTTCGCCGGGGCGCACACCCCGACCGAGGAAGAGATCAAGGGCCTGGGCGAGGCGGCCTGGCAGAGTCTCCGCCAGCGCGGGGAGCAATGATCTGAGCACCGTCTGTGGTGTTATTGTCCAAATGTGAGAAGACCTCGGGCGCTCGTGCTGCCCGACCTGCCGGAGAGCGCGCTCGCCCGTCTGGGCGAGGTCGCCGACGTGGCCGAGGCTCCTCCCCGGCCGAGCGTCGGCTTCACCGACGAGCAGCTCGCCGACCTGGTCATCGAGACCGGCGCGAACGTGCTCATCACCGACGGCGACCAGGTTCGCACCTCGGTGCTCGGACTCCACATCGACATCGTGGCCAGCCTGGGCGCCCCCACGGGGGTCGACCTGCGCCTGGCCGCCGAGCGCGGGGTCACCGTCCTGCACGCCCCCGACCGCGACCCCGAGGCGGTGGCCGAGCTGACGCTCGCGCTGCTGTTCGCGGTCAGCAGGAACATCGTCACCGCCGACCGTGAGGTGCGCAGGGGCCGTGCCCATCGCGGCAGGGTGCCCCCCGCCCAGCGCCACCGCGGCAGACGGCTCACCGGACGCACGTTCGGCATCGTCGGCCTGGGCCGGGTGGGCCGGGCCATGCGCTGGCGCTGCCAGGGGCTGGGCATGCGGGTGGTCACCTGCGACCCGTACGTCCCCGAGGCCACGCACACCCTGCCCGCGCTGCTGGCGGAGGCCGACGTGGTGTCGCTGCACGTGCCGCTGACCCCGGACACGAGGGGCCTGTTCGGCTACAGCGAGTTCGGCGCGATGCGCCAGGGCGCGATCTACCTCAACACCTCGCGCGGCGCCCTGCACGACCTGACCGCCCTGGTGGACGCGCTGCGCCAGGGCCAGGTGGGCGGCGCCGGGCTCGACCACTTCGAGGGCGAATGGCTCGATCCGGCCCACCCGCTGACCAGGCTGCCGAACGTGGTGCTCACGCCCAGGCTCGGCGAGGCCACCGGGGAGAGCCTGGAGGAGCTGGCGGAGGCGCTGGTGGAGGACATCGCGCGACTGCTGCGGGGCGAGCCGCCCGCGTACGCGTGCGCGCCGGTCAGGCCGGTTGCCGGATCCGCGTCCTGACCTGCCAGCGGGAGCGGTCGAGGGAGATGTCCAGCCGCAGGTCGCCGCGCTGCCTGCGCAGGCCGGGCACGCGCAGCCGGTCGTGCACGTCGAACCTGCCGCGCGAGGGGTAGCCGAACCCCAGCTCGCCGGGCAGCACGCGCAGGTCGTCGCGGTTGCCGCAGCGCGGGCAGGTCCACGAGACCAGGTCCAGGCCCCGGTTGTAGTCGGAGCAGGCGTTGAAGTACTCGTCGGGCCCGAATCGCGACTCGCAGGCCAAGCAGGGGATCAGCATGGGGGCGCGCTCCTCGGTACGGCGTCTTGCACCCCTAGAGATACCGCCACCCACTTGTCCATGGCTTGCAGAACACTTGGGCGCGTAAGTAACAGTATGAGCACTGTCGGTGGCTGGTGAAAGGATGGTGTCCGTGGAACGACTGCGCCATCACCTCCTCGAAACCGGCTACACGATCGACGGCGTCCGCGACCGGCTCGGCGCCATGGCGGCCTCGGCCCTGGCGCGGGAGGAGCTCGTCCCGGCCCTGCGGGCGACCGCCGACGGCGACCCCTTGGGCACCCTGATCAGGCTCTGGTGGCTCGGCGTGCCGGTGCCGGCCAGATCCGTGCCGGCCGCCGTCCTGGAGTCGGGGCTGGTGTCGGCCGACGGCGACCTGATCAGGGCGACCGTGCACCTGCAGCCGTGGGAGACCGGTGGCTACGTGGTCTCCGACCGCAAGGTCAGGCCCGGCGACCCGGCGCTGCGGGCCGACCACGTCGTGGGGGCCGGGGGCGCCTCGGCCAACCTGGCCCAGCTCGTCAGCCGCCGGCCCGTCACGCGCGCGCTCGACCTCGGCACGGGCTGCGGCGTCCAGGTGCTCCACCTCGACGGGCGGGCCGAGCAGGTGGTGGCCACCGACCTCAACCCGCGCGCCGTGGAGCTGGCCCGGCTGAGCTGGCAGCTGTCCGGCGTGAGCGGCGTCGACGCGCGGGTGGGGTCGATGTTCGAGCCGGTCGAGGGCGAGCTGTTCGACCTGGTCGTCAGCAACCCGCCGTTCGTCATCGCCCCCGGGGCCGAGCGCACGCTGACCTACCGCGAGTCCGGCGGCGAGGCCGACGACTTCTGCCGCGACCTGGTCCGGCGCACCCCGCGCCACCTCGCGCCCGGCGGGCAGGCCCACTTCCTGGCCAACTGGCTGCACGTCGAGGGCGAAGACTGGCACGACCGGGTCGGCGGCTGGCTGCGCGAGACCGGCTGCGACGCCTGGGTCGTCCAGCGTGACGTGCAGGACCCGGCCGAATACGTCGAGCTGTGGCTCAAGGACGCGGCCGAGCAGGGCACCAAGGGCTACACCGACCACTACGACCGGTGGCTGGCCTGGTTCGACGAGCGCAAGGTCGAGGGCATCGGCTTCGGCTGGATCACCATGCGCAACTCCGGCACCCTCGACCCGGTCGTGCGCGTGGAGCACCTGCCCCACCAGGTGGCCCTGCCGGTCGGCGACTACGTCGACGACGTGCTCGACTCCATCGCCGCCGCCCATCGCGCCGCCGACCTCGACGCGGCGCTGCTGCGCACGGCCGAAGGCGTGCTGGACGAACGCGTCGGCCTGCCCGGCGCGGAGGACCCGATCCGCATCGTGCTGCGCCAGACGCAGGGGCTGCGGCGCAGCAGGGAGGTCGGCACCGTCGAGGCCGCCCTGGCCGGCGTGTGCGACGGCGAGCTGGCGCTCGGGCCGCTGCTCAACGTGATCGCCGAGCTGGTCGGCGACGGCGAGATCCCCAACGCCGACGCGGTCCGGCCGCTCATCGCCGAGGGTTATTTCCTGCTTTGATTCACCGTTGATCCGACGTTGACCGCGCCGGTGGAGGCTTCTGACCGAGACGCGGGCCTGGGGGGTTCGAAGGTCCGCGTCGAGTCCCGGCCGGTCGTCCGTGTGAGGCGGCTAGCCGTCACGCGAAGCATCCGGATGACCGGGCCCCCTGGCGACGCGTGGCGGTCAGGATGACCGGCCGGGCTGCCATCGGCATTGACTAAGGACAGCCTTGATCAACCATGTGTGGATGACACGTCTGGACGACGAGCTGTACTCAGGACTCGACGACGGACCGTTCGACGGCGACGCTGTCCAGCAGGAGCTTCAGGTCGCCGGCCTCGGGGGCGCCGAGCCGGGTGAAGACGTCGTAGGCCTGCCTGAGGCAGTCGAGGCTCCGGGCGGAGCTGCCCAGTCCGCGTAGCGCCCGGCCGAGCACGGTGAGCGAGAGCGCCTCTCCGTAGGGATGGCCGATCTCGCGCGAGACCAGGAGCGCCTGCTCGGCGTGGCGTACGGCGTCGGGGTAGCGCCCGGCGGCGATGAACGTCTCGGCCAGCCGGGAGCACACGCGCTGCTCCCAGACCCGCTGCTTGCTGGAGCGGAAGAAGGCCAGGCACTCGGCGTGGTGGTGCACCGCCTCGGTGAGCCGGCCGACCCGGCTGAGCACGATGCCCAGGTGGTAGCGGGCGCGGGCGGTGCCGGCGCCGCTGCCGATCTCGGTGAAGATGGCCAGGCCCTTCTCCGCCGCGGCGATGGCGTCGTCGGCGTGGCCGAGGCCCAGGTGGTCGCGGGCCGAGTAGCTGAGCACCAGGGCCTCGCCGGCGGGGACGCCGTTCTCACGGTAGTAGCGGGAGGCGGCGTCGAACAGGGTGAGAGCCTCGGTGTGGCGGCGTTGCCGGCCCACGACGACGGCCAGCGCGTTGAGCACCTCGCCGGTGACGATCTTCTCGCCGCGGGCGTCGGAGAGCTCGTACACGCGGCGGAAGTGGGCCTCGGACTCCGAGAGCTGGTTGCCGGCGAACAGCACCCGGCCCAGCACGTACCGGGAGCGCAGCTCGCTCGCCTCGTCGTCCAGGCCCAGCGCGGCGGCGAGCACCGCGCGGGTGCCCTGGTCGAACTCGCGGGTGTGGGTACCGGCCTCCAGCAGCGGTTCCATGGCCACCAGCATGTCGGCGGCGGGCAGGAGCTGCTCTCCGGCCGTGGACGTGGTCGCGGCCTGGTTGATGGCCGCGAACAGCGAGTCGCCCTCGGAGATCAGCCAGGCCACGGCCTCGTCGACGGTGGTGAAGGTGAGCCCGCTGCCGACCACCGCCAGGTTGTCGGGGATCATGCTGCCCTCGTAGGCCAGCCGGTGGGCCGACCGGGACGAGGCCAGGTAGAAGCCGAGCAGCCGGCGCAGCGCCAGCGTCTTGTCCTGCGGGCGCTCGGTCTTGTCCAGGACGCGCCTGGCGAACAGCCTGAGCAGGTCGTGGAAGCGGTAGCGGCCGGGCGCGGTGGCCTCCAGGAGGCTCATGTCGACCAGCGACTCCAGCAGCTCCTCGGCCTCGTACACGTTCATCGCCAGGACGGCCGCGGCGGCCCCGATCGAGATGTCGGGGCCCTTCGGCAGGGACAGCAGGCGGAACGCGCGGGCCTGGGCCGGTTCGAGCTGGCCGTAACCGAGCGCGAAGGTGGCCTCGACCGCCAGGTTGCCCACGCGCAGCTCGTCGAGGCGGCGCTGCTCGTCGGCCAGCCTGGGCACCAGCGAGGCAACCGTCCAGGAAGGGCGGGCGGCCAGGCGGGCGGCCACGATCCGGACGGCCAGCGGCAGGAAACCGCAGGCGGCGACCACGTCCATGGCGGCGCCGTGCTCGGCGGCCACCCGCTCGGGCCCGGCGACGGAGGCGAACAGCGACAGCGCCTCGTCCGGCTCCATGACGTCGAGGTCGATCAGCCGGGCCGCGGGCAGGTCGGCCAGCTTGGCCCGGCTGGTGACGATCGTCGCGCAGCCCGGCGAGCCCGGCAGCAGCGGGCTGACCTGGTCGGCGTCGCGGGCGTTGTCCAGCAGCACGAGGATGCGCCGGTCGGACAGCAGCGAGCGGTAGAGCGCCGACCGTTCGGCCAGGCCGTCGGGGATGACGTCGGGCGGGATGCCGAGCGCGCGCAGGAAGCCGCCGAGCGCCGACTCCGGAGCGGTCACCTCGTCGCTGTGACCGCGCAGGTCGGCGTAGAGCTGGCCGTCGGGGAACAGGTCGTCGGCCGCGTGCGCCACGTGGACGGCCAGCGTGGTCTTGCCGACGCCGCCGATGCCGCACAACGCCACCACCGGCACGCCCTCGGCCGACGACTGCGCGGACAGCAGGGTGTGGACGCGGACGGCCACCTCCTTGCGCCCGGTGAAGTCGCCGACGGCGGCCGGGAGCTGCGCCGGACGGGGCAGATCGAGCGCGGGCGGCTCCTCCTCGGCCGAGGGCTCGCCGGCGGCCTGCTCGGCCGGGACGGCGGGCGGCGGCACGAGGGTGAGCGCCGGGTCGGCGGCCAGGATGCGCTGGTGGAGCGCGGTCAGCTCGCTGCCGGGCTCGATGCCGAGCTCGTCGATCAGCGCCTGGCGGGTCTCGGTGAACACGTTGAGGGCGTCGCCCTGCCGTCCGCAGCGGTAGTAGGCGAGCATGAGCTGGGCGCGCAGGCGTTCGCGCAGGGGGTGCTCGGCGGTGAGCGCGATCAGCTCGGACACGACGGCGGCGTGCCCGCCCAGCTCCAGGTCGAGGTCCATGAGCGTCTCGATGACGCTGACGCGGCGTTCGGCCAGACGGTCGCGCTGGTGCTCGGCGTACGGGCCGACGGCGCCGGCCAGCGGCTCGCCCTCGAACAGGGTCAGCGCGGCCCGCATGCCCTCGGCGGCGGCGGAGAGCCGGCCGGCCTTGCGGGCGGCCTCGGCCTCGGCGATGCCGCGTTCGAAGCGGGTCAGGTCGAGGGCGTCGTCGGGCAGGCGGAGCGCGTAGCCCCGGCCGATGGAGGTCAGCAGCTCCGGACGGGAGCGGGCGGGCCTGTCGGGTTCGAGCACCGTGCGCAGGCGGGAGACGTAGGTGCGCAGCGCGCCCAGGGCGCGGGGCGGCGCGTCCTCGCCCCAGACGGCGTCGATCATCTCGGCGGGGGTGACCGCGCGGCCCTCCCGCAGGAGCAGCATGCCGAGGATCGAACGTTGCAGCGGGGTGCCCAGGTCGAGTTCCTGCCCCTCGCGCCACGCGCGGACGGGACCGAGCACGGCGAACCGCAGCCCGCCCTCAACGCTCTGACCAGCCATGCCGTCTGTCTCCCGGGCAATGGAACGATTTGTGTCCAAATGATAGATCCAGTACCGCTTACCACCTAGAACTGGGCTGATCGCCGGAACGAACCGTTGATCCGCCTTTGATCAGGTGTTGACCGTGCCTCCGCATGCTGATGGCAGGCCGTACATGGCGCACCGACACGGGGGCGTGTCATGTAGAGCCGATGGGGACGCAGAAAAATACAGGCCCCGCCCGGAAAGTATGGGCGGGGCCGTTGCCGATGTTCCTACGCTGCCTCTACCAGTCCGAGCCGCATGGCCAGCCGTTCTCGGACGAGCGGCCATTCGGAGTTCAGGATCGAGTAGAAGGCCGTATCTCGGACCGTGTTGTCGGCGCCTCGGCTATCCGCTCGCCGCACCCCGTCGAAGTGTGCGCCGAGGGCCTCGATGGCGGCCCGGGATCGGACGTTCCTGACATCTGCCTTGAGTGTGATGCGGTGGACGTTCCAGGTCTCGAAGGCGAGTGAGAGCATGAGGAACTTGCTCTCCCGGTTGACGCCGGTGCCCTGGGCGCAGGCGCCCAGCCAGGTGTAACCGATGTCCGCCACGGACGGGATGTCGCCCACCGCACCCCGTGTACCCGGAGGCCAGGGCATGGGGCCCTGCCAGTACTCCAGGTGCATGAGACGGGTGGCACCGACCACGCGGTCGGTGTTCAGCCACCGGATGGCGAAGGGCAGCGTGCGGCCCTCCGCCTGCTCAGCCATGGCGGCCTCCACATAGGAGACCATCTCGTCCCGGCCGTCCGGGACGCGAGTGAAGGCGTAAGTGGAGCGGTCTTCACTCGCCGCGGCGACGAGATCGTCGATCACCGCGTGGCTGAGAGGTTCCAGGCGCACGGAGCGCCCGGACAAGGTGACAAGAGCGGGCATGAGCACATGATGAGGCTCGCGCGGCGCGCGCGTAACCAGGCTCTCGAAGCCATCTTTCCCGGGTTTCTGGATGTGCGGTGTTTCCGCAGGTCAGAGGGCTGATTTGGTGGATGGTAAACCAGCTCTTGGGGAAAGATTCGCCTAACCGTGACATGGTGCCGGCACCAGCGCCGGGTGACGTTCACCCACGACGCCGTGACGGACCAGAGCGAGCTCCTTCAGGCCCATGGACAGATGGTTCAGATTCGCTGCGATCCATGGCAGTTGAAGGGGATCTGCGCTGTTCAGCGCGGTCAGTCGTTCTTCGGGTGAGTCGCCGTAGAGCAGGCTCACCGCCACGCGCACCCGGGCGGCCGACGGGTCGTCGCCGAAGGCGTGTCCGGGAAGGACGCCGATGCCGTGCTCGTCCAGCAGGATCCGGGTGATCTCGGCGGAGCCGCCGAGCCTGAGGTGGCTCAGGTCGGGATAGAGGTAGAAGCCTCCCTGAGGTCGCGGCACCGAGGCGCCGATCTCCGTGAACCGCTCGTGGACGGCCCGCGCCACGATGCCGTGCAACCTCCGGCTGCCGGCGACCCGGTCGGTCAGCTCACGCGGCTCGTCGAAGGCGTAGGACGCGGCCTCCTGGACGGGCGCGGCCGGCGCCGACCAGATCTCGCTGGCCACCGCCAGCAGCCGGGTGCGCAGCGCGTGCGCGCCCTCGGGCAGCCGGGCCACGCCGATCCGCCATCCGCCGAGCGCCAGGCTCTTGCTCAGCCCGGTGGTGATGATCGTGCGCTCGGGCGCGAGGTCGGCAGGCGAGGTGTAGCCGGCCGACTCGTCGTGGACCAGGTCGCGGTAGATCTCGTCGGAGATCACGATCAGGTCCAGCTCGCGCGCCACGGCCGCCAGGCGGGCGACGGTCTGCGGCGTGGCCAGCCGGCCGGTCGGGTTGTCGGGCAGCGTGACCAGCAGGGAGCTGACCGTCCTGCCCGCCGACCGGGCCCGGCGGACCGCCGCGACGACCAGGTCGGGGTCGGGCACCCCGCCCTCTCCTGGCGGTGCGGGCACCAGGATGGGACGGGAGCCCACCAGATCGGCCTGCGCGGCGTAGCTGACCCAGCTGGGCATGGGCAGGACGATGTCGCCGCCGATCGCCAGGAGCAGGCCGTACAGCAGCGACTTGCTGCCAGGTCCGCAGACGACCAGCTCGGGGTCGGTCAGGAGCCCCCGTCGTGCCCAGTAGCCCGCCGCCGCGGCCCGCAGCCCGGACGCGCCCGCGACCGGCCCGTAGCCGTTGCGCTCGGAAGCGGCGGCCAGCCTGTCGCGCAGCGCCGGGTGGACGGGCAGACCGGCCTCACCGAAGGCCAGGTGCAGCACGCGTTCCCCGGCGCGCCGTCTTCGTTCGATGTCTTCGTTCGCCGCCAAGGTGGCGGACAAGGTCACGGTCATGTTTGTCACGTTCCCAGGGTGGTTGTATGAAGGCATCAGTACAAGCGAGGCTTTTTGTGGGTAGGTGTAAGGAAGTCTGATGCTCGAATTCCGGCGTCTGGCGCTGATCTGTGAGTTCGCTCGCCGGGGCAGCATCGCGGCCGCCGCCGAGTCGCTGGGCTACAGCCCCTCGGCCGTCTCCCAGCAGCTCGCGGCGCTGGAACGGGAGACCGGCACCGCGCTGATCGACAGAACCGCGCGCAGCGCGGAGCTGACCGACGCCGGACGCCGGCTCGTCCAGCACGCAGAACGCATCCTGTCAATGGTCGAGGAGGCCGAGTCCGACCTCTCCGCCCATGCGGGCACCCCCTCGGGGCGCGTCGTCGTCACCGCCTTCCCCACAGCGGCCGTGGCATTCGCGCCCGCGCTGGCGCGTTCGCTGCGCCGCCACACCGAGCTGACGCTCCGCCTGGGCCAGAGCAGGTCGGGGCGGGGCATGCGGGAGGTCCAGTCGGGCGAGGTGGACATCGCCCTCGTCGACGACTGGTACGGGTCGGTCCGGGAGAGCGAGAGCCTGCGGGCCTTCCCCCTGCTGCGCGACCCCATCGTGCTCGTCGTGCCGCGCAGGCACCGGCTGGCCGACCCCGGCGTGCCGCTCGACCTGCGCGAGCTGCGCGACGAGCCGTGGATGGCCACCCCCGACGGCGAGCCCTCGCGCCTGGCCGTGGACCGGCTGTTCGTGGACGTCGGCGGCACCCGGCCGACGCCCTGGGAGTTCGAGGGGCTGGGGACGATCCTCTCCCTCGTCGCCAAGGGCATCGGCATCGCCGCGGTGCCCGCGCTCGCGCTGGCCGCCGGGGTGCGCGGCCTGGCGGTCAGGGAGTTCCCCGGCAACCCGGTCGGCCGCGACGTGATCGCGGTCGCCCGCAGGTCCAGCGTGCACCGGCCGTCGGTGTCGGTGACGTTGCGGGCGATCCACGTGGCCGCCCGGTACATCGCCGGCGATCTGGAGCCGGTGACCCCGGCCGAGCGGTAGCGTCTCGCCCATGGCGCCGACGTACGAGATCGAGCAGCTCCTGCTGTCCATGCCGAGCACCCGCACGGTCGCGGGCGTCGACGAGGTCGGCAGGGGCGCGTGGGCGGGGCCGGTGACGGTCTGCGCCGTCGTGACGGATCTGTCCGAGCCGCCGCCCGGCCTGACCGACTCCAAGCAGGTCTCGGCCGCCAAGCGCGGCCCGCTGGCCGGCGAGCTGACCGCGTGGGCGGCCGGCATCGGGTTCGGCGAGGCGAGCCACGCCGAGATCGACGCGCTCGGCATGACCGAGGCGCTGCGCAGGGCCGCCCGCCGGGCGCTCGAAGCCCTGCCGGTGCGCCCCGACGCCGTGATCCTCGACGGCAAGCACGACTACATCGGCGCTCCCTGGCCGGTCCGCCTGGAGATCAAGGGCGACGCGGCCAGCGTCTCGGTCGCGGCGGCCTCGGTCCTGGCCAAGGTCCGGCGGGACGCCTACATGGGCACGATCGGGCATGAGGAGTACGGCTTCGCGGAGAACGCCGGATACCCCTCGCCCGCGCACCAGGACGCCCTGGCCCGGCTCGGCCCCACACCGCACCACCGGCTCTCCTGGTCCTACCTGGACGACCTGCCGCAATGGCGGCATCTGAAGCAGGTCAGGGATCCGCTCGTGGGTGAAGGGCAGGCCGCGCTGTTCGGCTGAGCCGTAGGATCGGGGGAGTGCGGATCGGGATCTTCGTCATCGCGGCCTGCTTTCCCGGCCAGGATCCAGGGCAGGTCCTGCGGAACTCGGTGGAGCTGATCGAGGCCGCCGAGGCGGCCGGGTTCCACGACGCCTGGATCGCCGAGCACCACTTCATGTCCTACGGCGTGTGCCCGTCGGCGGTCACGCTGGCCGCCGTGGCGGCGGGGCGTACCAGCCGGATCGGGCTCGGCACGGCGGTCAGCGTGTTGTCGTCCCAGCATCCCGTGGCGCTGGCCGAGCAGGCGGCCATGCTGCACCACCTGTCGGGCGGGCGGTTCACGCCCGGCGTCGGCAGGGGCGGCCCGTGGGTCGACCTGGAGGTGTTCGGCACCGGGCTCGACCGGTTCGAGCGGGGCTTCGCCGAGTCGCTGGACCTGCTGGTCGAGGCCCTGTCCGCGGGGTCGGTGGCGGCCGAGGGGGAGTTCTTCCGGTTCAGGGAGGTCGCCCTGGTGCCGCGGGCCCCGCTGCGGCCCGTGGTGGCGTGCACGTCGGGCTCGACGGTGGCGCTGGCGGCCGAGCGCGGGCTGCCGATGCTGCTCGGCATGCACATCGGCGACCACGACAAGGCCCTGCTGGTCGCCGAGCACGTCGCGCGCGGCGGGAGCCCGGCGGGGCACCTGGCGGCCGGGGTGGCGCACGTGGCCGACTCGACGGAGGCGGCCGTCCGGGAGCTCAAGGAGTCGATGCCCGCGTGGCTGGGCCCCGGGCTGGCCGGATACCTGCCGGTGGACGGCCGGCCGCGCCCCTCGCGGGACGTCGCCGCCTACGTCGACCTGCTGACGCGCATCCATCCGGTCGGCTCGCCGGCCCACTGCGCCGAGGTGCTGCTGCGCACGGCCGAGAGCACCGGGATCGAGCACGTCATCCTGACCGTGGAGGGCATCGGCGACCACCGGCGGGCCCTGGAGGACGTGCGCCGCATCGGCGCCGAGGTCCTCCCCCTGTTGACGGGCTGAGGGGCGAGCCGGGACGGCCCGGCTCGCCCGTGGGTTCAGCAGTCGACCAGCTCCGGTTTCTGGTTGAGGATCTGGGCCCGTGGGGTGACGAACTCGTCGAGGGCCTTGGTGGCCGACGGGTCGAAGACGGCGACCCGGTGGCAGTTCTGGAAGGCCAGCCGTACGCCGAAGTGGCGTTCGAGCGCGCCGCGCATCGCGTCGCTCGCCAGACACCGCAGGAGCTGGCCGCGTGCCTCCTCGGACGGCGGTGGCACCTGGTTGTCGGCGAACTCGGCTCCGCTCTGCGCGCGCTCGGCGACCAGATCGCTGATCAGCGACCACGCGTAGGGGAGTGAGTCGCGGACGCAGGCGACGAACGCGGCGTCGTCCACGTCTCCGGCTCGGGCCTGGTCCAGCAGATCGTTCGGGACGGTCAGCGACATGCTGTCTCCTCTCGAAGGGGATCGAATCTGACGTTATGTGGGGGAAGTGGGTAGCTCCAGAGGCCTGGAGGTGCGTTTTAGGGGCCGTAGACGAAGTCAGGATCGATCTGCTCGGCCAGGTCGGCTCCCGTTCGGGCGTTGGCCCACGCGCGGGCGTTGCGCAGGTGGAACTCGGCGGTCTGGCGGCCGAAGCGCGGCCAGTCCTTCTCCTGCGCGTCGAGGGTCTTGCGCAGGACGGCCAGCGCCTCGGTGTTGGCCGGCTCCAGGTCGTCGAGCGTGAAGTGGCGGCCCTGCTCCATGGCGCGCACCGCCGAGGAGTGCTCCATCCAGGTCAGCAGGTCGTCGCCCACGTGCGCGCGGAGGAACTCCACGTCGGACGGGCCGTGGACCTTGTTGCCGACCACGGCGAGCGCGACGTCGTACTTGGCGGCGTGGTCGCGGTACTGCTGGTAGACGCTCACGCCCTGCCTGGTCGGCTCGGCGACGAGGAAGGTCAGGTCGAACCGGGTGAACAGCCCGGAGGCGAAGGAGTCGGAGCCGGCGGTCATGTCGACCACGACGTATTCGCCCTGGCCGTCGACCAGGTGGTTGAGCAGCAGCTCCACCGCGCCGACCTTCGAGTGGTAGCAGGCCACGCCGAGGTCGTCGTCGTCGAACGGGCCGGTGGCCAGCAGGCGCAGGCCATGGGGGGTGGTCACGGCGTAGTCGAGCGCGGCCAGGTCGTCGAAGCTCAGCAGGCGCGAGCCGCGGCCCGGCGGGGTGGTCTTGACCATGGTCTCGGCCGAGGCGATGCGCGGGTTGTCGCCGCGCAGCAGGTCTTTGATCTCGGTGAGGTGGGCCCCGAGCGGCTCGGGCTGGGCGTCGAGGCCGAGCACCAGGGCCAGGTGCTGGTTGATGTCGGCGTCCATGACGACCACCGGGTCGCCCTGGGCCGCCACGTGCCGCGCGAACAGCGCCGAGATCGTCGTCTTCCCGCTGCCGCCCTTGCCGACGAATGCCACTCTCACGTGCGCTCCTGAAATGACGATGAAAATCGTTTCCGTTGGGCTCGCGCACCATCATGCCACACTCCGTGCTCGGGAGATGGCTGTCGGGAAAGTGAGAGTCAGCCGCAGGCGGCGTCCAGGTTGACCGGGGTCTCCGGGTCCTGGGTCGGGGCGGCGGAGTGGTGCGCGCTCGCCGACCGGTTGGCCGGGCGCTCGTCCAGGGCCTCGGAGACCTTGCGCCTGATCAGGTACCAGTCGGGCGTGACGGTGCTGATCAGCGGCGGCACGAAGCTGAGGCTCCGGATCCTGGTGTCCTTCACCTTGTCCGACAGCTCGATCAGGGCGGGCAGCAGGTCCTGGGGCACGTCGCTGGAGATGGCCCGCTTGGTGGCCGCGGCCAGCTTCTCGAAGCTCTTGAGCACGGTCATCGGATCGGCCTGCTTGGCCACCGCGTTGAGCAGGCACTTCTGGCGGCCCATGCGGACGTAGTCGTCGCTGTCGGTGCGGGAGCGGCCGTACCAGAGGGCCTCCTCGCCGGACAGCTTGCGGGTGCCGGCTGGCAGCAGGCCCTCGCGGTACCTGCCGTACACGATGGGGTCCTTGACGGTGACCCGGACGCCGCCCATCGCGTCGACGATCTCGGCGAAGCCCTTCATGTCGACCATGGCGTAGTAGGTGACCGGGATGCCGAGGATGTCGCTGACCGTGCGCTTGAGCAGCGACGGGCCGCGCTTGCCCTTGCCCGCGCCGGGGACCATCTCCGGGTGGTCCTCGGCGTACTGGAAGATCTCGTTGAGCAGGCCGGGGGTGCTGGGGCCGTCGCCGGTGAAGCCGAAGGGGAAGCGGCTCCTGGCCGGGCCGTGCGGGAGCTGGACCCGCTGCAGGTTGCGCGGCAGGCCGAACAGGGTGGTGGCACCGGTCTCGGTGTCCACGCTGGCCACGGTCATGCTGTCGGTGCGCACGCCGGGGCGGCCGGGGGCGGCGTCCGCGCCGATCAGCAGGAAGTTGACGCGCTTCGCGCCGTTCCACGGGTCCTGGGCGACGACGGGGGCGCTGCCGGTGGTGGTGGCGAAGACGTGGCTGACGACGTCGCGGGACAGGTAGGCCATGCGGGTGGCGTACGCGGTGGGGGCCAGGACGAGCGCGCAGAGGGCGGCCGCGAGCGTGGTGGTCAGGAAACGTCCGGCCGTGTCGGAGGAGTCGGGACGGACGAGCAGGAACGACCGGATGATCACGGCGGTCCACGCCAGCGCGATCCCGACCAGCGCCACGGTGAGCACCGTGAGCCAGCCGGGCTGGACCGCCAGCGACAACAGACGGGTGCTGAACGCCGTGAACACCGTCAGGACGCCGGCGAGCATCAGCACGTAGGCCGCCATGAGGGCGATGCCCATCCGGTGACGGTGGGTGGCCAGGTGCGCCACCCCCCACAGCGCGGCCGACGCCACCGTCAGCGCGATGCTCGCTCCTAGGCCGAATTCGCGTTGTTTCCCTGTCATGCCTGGTCAAACCCCCAATGCCAGCCCATCCAAGTCACCATAGTTATTGCGTTGCGGGCTATTTGAGGGTGAAGGGGAAGTGTTTGCTCAATTCCCGGTCAAGACCCTCTTGAGATATAACGTGAACGTGAGCACTCGACACGGTAGCTACGGATTCGACGCACCGTGGGCCCTCGGCGGACTGCTCTTCGGGGCGATCGTCCTGCTGGCTCTCGCGGCGGTCTCCTTCGTGCTGGACATCCCCGCCGCCGGGATCGCCTTCGCCTTCGGCGGGCTCTACACGCTGGCCAGCGCGGCCAGCTACCTCTACACCACGCGCCGGGGCAAGTTCGCCGTCTGGGCCGAGCTGCTGGAGCCGCTCGAAGGCGGTGAGCGGGTGCTCGACCTCGGCTGCGGGCGCGGCGCGGTGCTGCTGGCCGCCGCCGCCCGGCTCACCACCGGACGGGCCGCCGGCGTCGACCTGTGGAGCTCGAAGGACCAGTCGGGCAACGCCGCGGCCGTCACCCTGGCCAACGCCGCGGCCGAAGGCGTCGCCGACCGGATCGACCTGGTCACGGGCGACATGCGCGACCTGCCGTTCGAGGACGGCGCGTTCGACGTCGTCGTGTCGAGCCTGGCGATCCACAACATCCCCGCCGCCGAAGGCCGCCGGCAGGCCATCGGGGAGGCCCATCGGGTGCTGCGGCCCGGCGGGCTCATGCTGATCGCCGACTTCCGGTACGCGCCCGACTACGAGGACGCCCTGCGCGACCTGGGCGTGATCGACATCCGCCGGCGCGACCTGGGCGCCCGCCTGTGGTACGGCGGCCCCTGGTTCGGCACCACCCTGGTCGAGGCCAGAAAACCTGCCTTGTAGGGAACGTTTGCCGTCCGTTTACCGGGTACCCAAGTGCCCTTATGAGCGACGTGGATACCGGCACGGTAACTACCAAGGTGCCCGCACGGCTGGACCGGCTGCCGTGGTCCCGCTGGCACTGGATGATCGTCATCGGTCTCGGCACGGTATGGGTGCTCGACGGGTTGGAGGTCACCATCGTCGGCAACCTGTCCGGGCAGCTGGCCAAGCCCGGCAGCGGCCTGGACATCACCCAGGCGCAGGTCGCCGGCCTCGCCGCGGCCCTCTACGTGGCCGGGGCCTGCGTGGGGGCGCTGTTCTTCGGCTGGCTGACCGACAGGTTCGGCAGGAAGAAGCTGTTCCTGCTGACGCTCGTGGTCTACCTCGCGGCGACGCTGATGACCGCCCTGTCCTTCGACGCCTGGTGGTTCTTCCTGTTCCGCTTCATGACCGGTTTCGGCATCGGCGGCGAGTACGCGGCCATCAACTCGGCCATCGACGAGCTGATCCCGAGCCACCACCGGGGACGCATCGACATCATCATCAACGGCAGCTACTGGCTCGGCGCGGCGGGCGGCGCCCTGCTGACCGTGCCGCTGCTGAACGACCTGCCGGTCAACATCGGCTGGCGGGTGGCGTTCGGGCTGGGCGTGGTGCTCGGCCTGGCCATCCTGCTGGTACGCAGGAACGTCCCGGAGAGCCCCCGCTGGCTGTTCATCCACGGACGCGACCGCGAGGCCGAGCAGATCGTGGACGACATCGAACGACAGATCGGCCGGGACCTGCCCGAGCCGCAGGAGTCGATGACCATCCACCAGCGCAGGTCGATCGGCTTCCTGAAGATCGCGCACACGATGGTCGCGCTCTACCCCAAGCGCACCGTGCTCGGGTTGTCGCTCTTCATCGGCCAGGCGTTCCTCTACAACGCGATCACCTTCGGCTACGCCCAGATCCTGACCACGTTCTTCAAGATCGACTCGCACACGGGCTACTACTTCGCGATCATCGCGGTCGGCAACTTCCTCGGCCCGCTGCTGCTCGGCAGGCTCTTCGACACCGTCGGCCGGGTTCCCATGATCTCGGCCACCTACATCGGCTCCGGGGTGCTGCTGCTCGGCACCGCCTGGCTGTTCAACCAGGGCGCGCTGACCGCGATGACGCTGACCCTCTGCTGGTCGGTGGTGCTCTTCGTGGCCTCGGCGGGGGCCAGCGCGGCGTACCTGACGGTGAGCGAGATCTTCCCCATGGAGACCAGGGCGATGGCCATCGCGTTCTTCTTCGCCATCGGCACGGCCGCCGGCGGCATCGCCGGCCCGCTCGTGTTCGCCTCGCTGGTGGAGAGCGGCGCGCCGGGCGACACGGCGCTGGCGTTCTCGATCGGCGCGATCGTGATGATCGTCGCGGGGCTGGTCGAGCTGGCCTTCGGGGTCAAGGCCGAGCGCAAGGGGCTGGAGGAGATCGCCGCGCCGCTCACCGCCGCGCGGGCCGCATGACGCGCAGCACCTGGGTGCTGTCGGCCAGGTACAGGTGCGGCACGTCCACGAACACCCGCATCGGCCCGCGGTCCAGGTCCAGGTCGCGGGCCATGGACGCGTGCACCTCGGCGAGCGGCAGGTAGTTGAGGTAGCTGGTGAAGGCGTTCTGTGAGCGGAAGGTCGCGGTCATGGCGAGCGCGCCGTCCCGGATCCGGAACGCCACGCCGATCAGGCAGGGCACCGCGTCGTACGGCTCGCCGGGGATGGTCAGCGAGATCCACGCGCTCTTGCTGTACGGCTTGACCCGCAGCAGGTCGGCCGCCCAGGCGAGCTGCCCCCTGATCCGGGCGCCGTAGCTGTACTTGAACGGCGGCACGATCGTGTCCTCGCTGAACTTCCTGCTGTAGAGGGCCAGCCGCTCGGCGTCGCCGTACCGCGCGATGATCGGGTCGTCGCCCCGCACCTCGGCGATCTCGAACAGCACGGACGGGGCCTCGATCACGGGGCCGCGGTCGTCGTCGGCGAGTGTGCCCGCCGTCCAGACATGTCGCATCATCCACATCCACGCCTCCCCACATGACGCCCATGACGCAGGGCCGGGCATTCAGGTCTCCTGATCCGGGTACTCGTAGGGGTCGCGCGGGCGCCGGCGCCGCCTGGTCACGTTGCAGCGCACGTAGTAGACGGCGTAGTGGACCAGCGTGACCAGGAGGATGCCGAAGGCGAGCAGGAGCAGGTTGGGCGCCTGCCCGCACAGGCCGGTCAGGCCCACCGTCAGGTAGGTCGAGTTCGCCAGCGCCAGGGTCGTCACGTTGATCCCGGGCCAGGCCAGCGGCGCGTACGTCTCCGGGAAGCGGGGGTCGATCGGCAGGTTCGGGCTCCAGCCGAGCCGGTCCTTGAGCCTGGTGGCGTACAGCAGGCGGAAGTTGTTGATCGCGCGGGCCGTCCTGGCGTGCGCGCGGACCGCCTCGATCAGCCGCAGGAACGGCAGCACGCTGAGCACCCCGAACGCCGTGACCAGGGCGAACAGGTACCACGGCACGCGCTGCCAGTCCGTGAGACTTTGCGGGTCCACCACCTTGGCGCTGGTCAGGGCGATGGCCGCCAGGAACGGCCCGGACAACAGGCTCATGGCGAGCCTGGTCATCTTCAGCCGTTCTTCCTTCGCGGCCAGGTGGACCGCATAGATGCCGGTGAAGTCCACGGCGGCGAGCTGGAGGAAGTGACTGGACTCAAGCCCGTCGTCCCGGATCATCATGCGAGGGGGGATCTTTCGCATGTGCGCTCCTGTAGTGCGTGACTCCAGTATTAGCGCGATTCGCCGGGTTGTGGAGGCGATTTCTACCAATTGTTCCAACAAATCTCAACTGACGCTCGTCAACTGCGACGACACCCCCGCGACGTGGTCGATGTAGGCCGTCGGGAGGCCGTACAGCAGGGCCGCGATCTCGCTGTCGTGGATCACCGGGAGGGCGGCCAGCGCGTCCGAGGCCAGGCCGCGGCAGAACTCCAGCGTGTTGGCCACCAGGTCGCCCGCGCGCAGCCGGCGCAGCGCCTCGTCCACCTGCTCGTCGCTCATGTCGCGGCCGAGCAGGTCGCCGAGGTCGGTGCCGGACAGGAGCAGCGGCAGGCTGTAGACGCCCTGCCGCAGGTCGTTGCCGGCCGGCTTGCCGAGCTGGGCGCTGGAGGCGGTCAGGTCGAGCAGGTCGTCCAGCACCTGGAAGATCAGCCCGAACTTCTCTCCGTACGCCGCCACGCGCGCCCGGTCCTCGGTCGAAGCCCGCGCGCAGACGGCCGCCGCCAGGCAGCCGGCCCGGAACAGCGCGGCGGTCTTGCCGGTGATCGAACGCAGCGCGCTCTCCCTGGTCCTGGCCGGGTTGAACAGGTCGCTCGTCTCCAGGTACTGGCCCTCGGCCAGCTCCACCACGGTGGCCGCGAGCACCTCGGCGACCGGCCTGGACACCGCGGTGATGGCCGCCAGCCCCGCCCTGGCCAGCATGAAGTCGCCGATCACCAGGGCCTTGCCGTCGCCCAGCTCGGCATTGAGCGTACGGGTGCCGCGCCGCTCGGTCGCCCGGTCCATGAGGTCGTCGTGCACGAGTGAGCCGGCGTGGATCAGCTCGACGCACGCGGCGGCCGTGACCACCCGGCGGTCGGGGGCCTTGCCGAGGGCGAGCGAGGTTGCCAGCGTCAGCGCCGGACGCAACCGCTTGCCGCCGGCGCTGACGATCCGACCGGCGCCCGCGTTGATCCCCGGCAGCGCCGACGAGCCGCTGAGCCGCCTGATCCTGGCCTCCACCTTGCGCAGACCTTGGGCGACGGCCGGGCTGTTCACGAGTTGCTCCATGGGGCCAAGCCTGCTCCCGCGTCGCTGTGCCGCTCCTGAGAGACGCTGAGGACGCTCTCAGCCCTTGACCCTGACATCGTGTGAGCGGGTACGAAAGGATGTCCCCCGGGCCTAGGAGGACATCATGGGAATGGCGGAGCGGGTCGAGGCGGTCCTGAAGGCCGGCACGGCGCCCAATCTGCACGCGGTCGTGGTCATGCGCGGCGGCGAGGTCGTCGTCGAGCACTACGGCGCGGGCGTCGACCAGCGGATCACCGAGGAGCCCCGGCACGTCGTGTTCGACCGCGACACGCCGCACGACGTGCGGTCGGTCACCAAGAGCGTGGTCGCGCTGCTGTACGGCGTGGCCCTGCGCGACGGGCTGGTGCCGCCGCCGGACGCGAGGCTGGTGGAGCAGTTCCCCGAATATCCGGATCTGGTGGCTGATCCGGCCCGGGCGCACCTCACCGTCGCGCACGCGCTCACCATGACGCTCGGGATCGACTGGAACGAGGACCTGCCGTACACGAGCCCGGCCAACAGCGAGATCGCGATGGAGCTCGCCCCTGACCGGTACCGGTTCGTCCTGGAACGCCCGGTGGTCGAGGAGGCCGGGAAGCGGTGGCGGTACTGCGGCGGCGCCTCGGCCCTGCTCGGCGGGCTCATCGCGCGGGGCGCCGGCGAACCGCTGGCGGAGTACGCCGCCAAGGCGCTGTTCGAGCCGCTCGGCATCACCAGAACCGAGTGGGTCAAGGGCACGGACGGCGTGGCGATGGCCGCGGCCGGGCTGCGGCTGCGGCCCCTCGACCTGGCCGCGCTCGGCCGGCTGGTGCTCGGCGGCGGGCTGGGCATCGTCCCCGAGCAGTGGGTGCGCGAGATGACGCGGCCGCGCGTCGTCATCGACGGCGACTTCCGCTACGGCTACCAGTGGTACGTCAGCACCGGCGACCGGCCGTGGACCGAGGCGATCGGGAACGGCGGCCAGCGGCTGCTCGTGCTGCCCGGCGAGGAACTGGTCGTCGCGGTGACGGCCGGCGACTACAACGCCGAGCAGGTCAGCGCCACGGCCGTGCTGGACGCCGTCCTGGACCACTGAGCCGCTCACGGCACCAGCAGGACGCGGCCCGTGACCGCGCGCGACTCCAGGAGCCGGTGGGCCTTCGCCGCCTCGGCCAGCGGCAGGGTCTCGTGGACGACGGCGCGGCTGCGTCCTGAGCCGAGCCGGGCCAGCATCTCGGGATAGTGCGTGCCGAACACCTGGCCGGCCCAGCCGGGGCCGCTGCAGCCGACGACGGTCACGCCGCGTTCCATCAGGTCGGCGGCCGTGACGGCGGCGGGCTCGCCGCTCAGCATGCCGTAGAACAACATCCGTCCGGTGCCGGGCACGAGCCGGTCGAGCACCCGCCGGGCCGACGTGCCGCCGATCGACTCGAAGGCCACGTCGACGTCCGGCAGCGCGTCCGGCCAGCCGGGGTCGCCGTGGTCCAGGACCTGGTCGGCGCCCAGGTCGAGGGCCCGCTGCCGCTTGGCGGGCGAGCCCGCGGTGGCGATCACCCGGGCCGCCCCGAACTCCTTGGCGTGCGCCACGACGTAGCCGCCGACCGCGCTGGCGCCCGCCTCGACCAGCACGGTCTCCCCGCCGCCGAGCCCCGCCCGGTGCAGCAGGGCGAGGGCGATCGCGCCGGGCGCGGCCCCGGCCAGGGCCTCCAGGGGCGGCACGTCCTCGGGGACGGGGCAGGTCAGGGCGGCGGGCATGGCCACGTACTCCGCGTAGGCGCCGAGGCCGCCGGTCACCCCCACGCGCACGGTGCCGAGCAGGCCGTCGTCCACGCCCTCGCCGAGTTCGACGACCTCGCCGACCGCCTCCGCGCCGGGCACGACGGGCAGCGGCAGCGGGAACGGCAGCGCGCCGGAGCGGATCTGCGTCTCGGCGTAGCTGACGCCGATCGCCCGCGCGCGGAGGAGGACCTGGCTGGCCTCGGGACGCGGGCGGGGCAGGTCCACCGGCCGCAGGGTCTCGGGGCCGCCGATGGCGTCGAGCTGGATGGCACGCATGGTTGTTCCCGTCTCTATGTGAACCGTTGGTCCAGTTAATATATGGACCGCTGGTCAAGTTTGTCGATGGGCAACAATGACCGGATGGAACGTCAAGAGCGGGCCGACGCCGCGCGCAACAGGCGGGCGATCCTGCGGGCGGCGGAGGAACTGCTCCGCCGCCACCCGCCCGAGCAGGTCTCCGTCGAGCGCGTGGCGGTGGCCGCCGGCGTGGGCAAGGGGACGGTGTTCCACCGGTTCGGCAGCCGTACGGGGCTGATGCGGGAGCTGATGAGCGAGCGGGCCCGCGAGCTGGACAAGGCGGTGGCCGAGGGCCCGCCGCCGCTCGGCCCCGGAGCGCCGCCCGTCGAGCGGCTGGTCGCCTTCCTGGGCGCGGTGGCCGAGCTGGCGGCGCGCAACGGCAACCTGGTGGCGGCGCACGAGCACGCGGTCGCGACCAGCAGATCCGAGCCCCGGGAGACCAACCCGATCTACACCGGCTGGCACCGGCACGTCACCGCGCTGATCACCGAGGGCCGCCCCGACGTGGACGCGGACGAGATCGCGCACCTGCTGCTCGGGTCCCTGCACATGGAGCCGATCGCGAGCCGGTTGCGGGCGGGGGACAGCGCGCGGCTCGCCCGCAGCTTCGCCGCCCTGGCCGAGGGCCTGCTCGGCAGGCCCGCCCGCTAGGCGCCCCGGCCGCCGCCCGACCGGCACAGAGCTGTCGGACGGCCTGGCGTGCAACACTTCGCGCACCTTCGCGATAACCCCGTGAGAGGCGAGAACGCGAACGGGGGTGACGAGGGTCCATGCCGGGGCGTCGAGCCAGCCGGAGGGCCGCCGCCCTGGCCGTTGCCGCGGTGGGGATGGCCGCGCTGTCCGCCCTGCTGACGAACTTCGCCACCGCCGGCCCCCCGCCGGAGCCGTTCGCCTCCCGCCCCTGGCTGACCTACGTGGCGCTGGCGGCCGTCACCGTGATCAGCGCGACGCTGGCGGTCCGCCTGCTGGCGACCGGGGAGCGGTCCCCGGCCGAGGACGGTGACCCGCCGGCGTCGAAGGCCCGTGCCCGCGCGTTGGACGACGTGCGCCGCGAGGCGTCGGAACGCCTGGAGCTCGGACTCCCGCCCCTGCGCCTGCGTTTCCGCGAGGCCCCGGAGCTGGTGCTCGCACCGGTGGAGGACGCCGGGCACCGGGCGCTTCGGCCACGGCCGGAGGCGGAGGTCGTCTCGGTGTTCGACGACCTTCGCGGGTCGATGCTGCTGGTCGGCGCGCCGGGAGCGGGCAAGACCACGGAGCTGCACCGCCTGGCGCTGGCCCTTGCCGAGCGGGCCGAGCGGGCCGAGCCCGAGGACCGGGAGCCGGTTCCGATCGTGCTGGCCCTGGCCAGCCATTCCGGGCTGCGCGGCGACGTCTGGCCCCGCCGCCGGCTGCCGGCCGTGCCGTGGTCGCGATGGCTGCGGCGGCTCTCCGGCTGGTCCCGGGGGTGGCGGCTGCGGAGGGAGGAGCGCAACAGCCGGCAGCGGCCCGCCGAACCGCCGGCGCTGACGGTGGAGGACCTGAAGGAGTGGATCGCGCGGGCCGCGCGGGCCCGCTACAAGATCCCGGCCGGCGTCACCAAGCGCTGGCTGGCCGACGGCGCCCTGGTGCTGCTGCTCGACGGCCTGGACGAGATCCCTCCCGAGGAACGGGAGGTGATGGTGCGACTGGTCAACGAACTGCACGCGGGCGATGCCGCTCCACCCGTGGTCGTGACCTGCCGCAGCGGCGAGTACGAGGGCCTGGACACGCGCCTGCGCCTGGAGGGCGCCGTCCGCATCGAAGCGCTGACCATCGAGGAGGTGCGTGCCTACGCGGAGGCGGGCGACGAGCGCTTCGAAGCGCTGCGTGCGTTGTTGCGGCGGGACAGCGACCTCGGCGCGCTGGTGACCACGCCCCTGTGGTTGCAGATCGCCGCCGACGCGAGCACCGGCGGCTCCGCCGCCGGACTGCCGGGCCGCGCGCTGCCCGGCGAGCTCCTGGCCCTGTACGAGCAGGCCATGATCGCCTCACGTCCGTCGCCGCGCATGCCGCCGGCCAGGGCGCGCCGCTCACTGCGCCGGCTCGCGGCCGTGGACGGGGAGGACGATCTGCGCACGGTGTACCGCTGGATCGTCCCGTCCCCCGAGGCGAGGGCTCTGACGCTGCTGCACGGTCTGCCCTGGGCGGGAGCGGCCCTGGCGGCGGTCGGCCTGGCACTGCCGCTGGCACGGCACCTGGGCAGCGCCGTGGGCGGCGTGGCCTACTTCGCCGCGATCGCCGTGCTGGTGGGCGCGTCCCGGGAGGTCTTCGCCGGGCTGCCGTACGCGCCCGGCTCACCGTCGGCGGGGATGCGGCACCTGATCGCGGTGCACGCGGCCGGCGCGGCGCTGGGGGTCACCTCGGGCGGCGTGCTGTGGCTGGCATCGTGGGGGTTGACCGAGCTGGCACGCCCGCTGCCCGCGCCTGTCCACTGGTTGTTGATGCTGTCGGCCCTGCTGGCGGCGGCGGGGTGGAAGGTGGTCGCCTCACCCACGCCGGCGGGCAGGGCCGTGGCGGGCGTCATCCTGGCGAGCCTGGTGACGGCGTGCTTCCTGCTGCCCGCCCCGCCCATGTCCTATGTGGAGATCTACGCGGTCCTGCTGGTGGCGTTCCTGGCCATGATGGTCCTCGTCGCCGCGGTCATCCTGCTCGTCCCGCCGGCCGGTGCGGGGGAGAGGGACGGCCCCGGGCGCGCCGCCGATCCTTTCCCCGAGGCGGTGACCAGCCGGAGCATCCTGCAGAACGCGGTGACCAAGCGGGTCGCGGTGCTGACCGCGGCGGCGGGCGCGGCGCTGATCCTGACGACGGATGCCGGCGACTTCGACGGAGAGACCGCACTGTGGTCGCTCGCGATCCTGGCGCTGGCCGCCTCCTGGCTCGCTCCGATCGCGATGACCGAGCCGAGGCCCTTGCTCAGAGCCCTGCATCACCTGATCATGCGGATCGCGTTGCCGCTCGGCGGCTGGCTGCCGTGGCGACTGATGCCGGTCCTGCGCTTCGGCGCCGAGCGCGACCTGCTGGTCGGCACGCTGGGCCAGTACCGGTTCCGCCATCCGCTGATCAAGGAGCATTTCGCCGGCGCGCTCGATCGGCGGGCCGCCGAGGACGCGGCCGGCTACCCGGCCGATCACGCGCTGCTGGCCGCCCGGGTCCGCGACCTCCTGGCGGGGCGGGAGCGGCTAGGGATGCTCGTGACGCCGCGCTCACCGGGGCGGAGGCCCGGCGAGCTGATCCCCGTGGGCGACCTGCCGACCCGGCTGGAGGCGCAGACGCTGCTGGTCGGGCCGCCCGATGGCGGCGGCCGGATCGTCCTGGCCGAACTGGCCGCCGCCCTCCTGCACCCCGCCGACGCCGCGCCCCCGGACGCCGCGGTGCCGGGCGGGTTGCCCGTCCTGGTGGATGTCGGCTCCTGGAGGCCGACGCCGGAATGGAGGCGGGGCGAGAGGGCGGGCAATCCGCTGGTGGCCTGGCTGGCGGCGCGCATCGCCGCCGACCACCGGATCCCGCGCGACATGGCCGGCCGGTGGCTGCGCGCCGGACGCCCGGCCCTGCTCATCGACGGCCTGGCCACGTTGTCCGAGCGACGCCGCAAGGCGCTGCTGGCCCTCCTCGCCGACCTGTGCGAGCGGTACGAGCTGAGCTACGCCGCCCTGTCGGCCACGGTCGTCAGGGGGCCGGCGGCGTTCGCCATCCTGCCGCTGCCCGGCCCGGTCCGTGCCGCCCACCTCACGCCGGAGCTGCTCGCCGTCGCCGCCCGCGACACCGGCGTGTGGGAGCTGCTGATCCGGCCGGACTGGCTGCTGCCGATTGCCCGGGGCGCAGGCCGGCATCCGGCGCGCTACGGCTTCCTGGCCGGTTTCGTGGCCCAGGGCCTGGCCCGCCGTCCCGGTGACGATCCCGTGCGGACGCTGCGCTCCTTGTCCCTGGCCGCCCGCGCGCCCTTCCTGTCGATCGCGCTGTCGCCGGTCAGAGCCGACCTGGTCCGGCGTCTTTGCCTGCCGGTCGTGTACGTCGCCGCGGTGCTCACCGGGCTGGGGCTGCCCCTGGCACACCGCTACGGATGGCCGGCGGCGGCCACCTGGACGCCCCTGGCGGCGCTGGCCGCCTGGCTGACGACCGCCTCCATGCTCCGGCCGCGGTCGCGCTGTCCGATCGGCACGGCGGGCCGGTGGCGGCGGATCGTGTACGGCCTGTGCGGCGTGCCGCTGGGAGTGGCGGTGGGCCTGCTGGTGGCGCCTTTGGCGCAGGGACTGGGGGTCGCGATCCCGGCCGTGACCGGGTTCCTCACGGGCGAACCCGATGTCGTCGCGCCCCTCCTGAACGTCTTCCGCACGGCCTTCGCGGCCCTCGGCTGGACGACCGCGGAGATCTCCGCCTGGACCGGCCCGGATCTTCGCGTGCTGGTCATGCTGCTGTACTGGGTCTTGGTCCAGGACTACGCCGACCTCTTCCCCGGCCGACGGAAGGATCTCGGCGCCCAACTGGCGGTGCGCCTGCTGCTGCTGGGCGCGGTCTTCCTGGTGTTCGACGGGACGTCTCCGGCGCAGCTCACGGGCACATTTTGGTGGGGTGTGGCGTTCGGCGCGTTCATGGTGCTGCCCGCTCTGTGGCTCAGGCTGGCCGAGGGCGAGCAGTCCGGAGCGTCGGACCGGCCGCGGGTGAACCGGTCCGTGCTCGCGGCGCTCCTCACGATCCCCCTGCTCGCCGGGGCCGTCGAGCTGGGGCTGCTGCCTGCCGTGCCCGGTCATGTGCGCCTGCTGCTCCTGGGCGTCCCGGTCGGCGGAGTCGTGGCGCCGGTGCTGATGGCCCCGGTCATCCTTGTCGGCGACATGATGACGGGGGGTCTACCGTGGGTGCTGTGGTTCCGGTCCAACCGGTTCGTGGCCGCGATGCACGCGGAAGGGCTGGACCTGAGCAATCCGCCGATCCACGCGTTCGTGCGGCGCATCGATCCGGACGAGGGGCTGCCGCCGCCGGACGGGCACGACACCGCCGTTCGGGAGCAGCTGATCGCGAGTGTGCGGGCCGGACTGCGGCAGGCGCCCGCCGATCCCGGCCTGGTACGGCGCTTCGACGCCGCCGGCGGCGCCCTCACCCTCACCGGCACGCGGCACGACGGGCACCAGGCGCTGTACGCGCTCGGCGCCGAGCTGCTACGGCGTGCCGAAGCCGAGCCCACCGCCCCCGTACCCGTCCTGCTGGCGCCGCGCGCCTTCCCGCACAGCGGCCCCGCGCGCCGCCGGGTCACGTCCTGGGTCGCGGGACAGTTGGCCCGCGAGCACGGCATGGACGTGGAGACCGCGATCCGGTGGCTGGGCGAGAAGCGGCTCGCGCTCCTGATCGACCTGGGCCCGTGGACGCCGATCCGCCTGCGGCGCCGGCTGCGGCTGGTCACCGAATGCGTCACGGCGCTCGACCTGCCGTACGCGCTGACCGCGGAGGCGGCCCCGCGCCGGCGACTCGGCTCACGCGAGCGGGGACTTCGGAGGGCCCGCGGGCGGGACGGTCAGAGGGGGAGGGTGGTGGCGGCGGTGTGGAAGGCGGCGACGGCCGCGCGGACCGCCGGATGGTCGCCGTAGCCGCGGCGGAAGGCCGCGCGCGTGCGGCGGCTCAGGGGCAGGCGGGTCAGCGGGACGCCGTCCGGCGGGGTGAGCGCCGCCAGCCGGGGCACGAGCGCGACGCCCTGACCCGCGGCGGCGAAGGCGAGCACGGTGTCGAAGTCGTCGATGTGGTGCCGGACCCGGGGTTCGAACCCGGCCGCCTGGCAGGCCCTGATCGCCATGGTGTGGCAGAGCGTGCCCGGCTTGCCCATGATCCACGGGTCGTCGCGGGCGTCGAGGACGCGGGCCCGGACGGTCAGGTACATCGGCTCGGTGAACAGCGGCTCGGTCTCGATGGAGGCGTCGGTGACCGGGGGCACGAAGTCGTACTCGTGCACGAGGGCGACGTCGAGCTCGCCCGCCCGCAGCGCCGCCGAGACGTCGGCGGGGTCGATCTCGGCCACCATCGGCTCCAGCCCCGGACAGTCCGCGGCCAGGCGGGCGAGCGCGGGCGGCAGCAGCACGCGGGTGGCCGTCGGGAACGCGCCGATCCGCAGCGGGCCCGACGGCCCGCCCCGGGCGGCGGCGAGCGCGGCCGAGGCGCGTTCGAGCTGTTCCAGGACGGCCTGCGCGTGCTCGACCAGCAGCAGCCCGGCCGGGGTGAGCGTGACCGTGCGCCCGGTACGTTCCAGCAGCGGCACGCCCGCCTCCCGTTCGAGGGCGCTGAGCTGCTGCGAGACCGCCGAGGGGGTGAACGTGACCGCCTCGGCCACGGCGGTGATCGTGCCGCGCCTGGCCAGCTCGCGGAGCAGGTGGAGCTTGCGTGGGTCGAGCATAAGTTCATCTTAAGCTTGAACGAAGAAATCCGAACTAGACCTAACAGGTCGGCGGGCGGCAGGCTCGAAGCATGCTGAGAGGAATCCACGTACCGCTGGTCACGCCGTTCACGTCGTCGGGGGAGGTGGCCGCCGACGCGGTCGAGAAGCTCGCCCGGCAGATGCTCGACGAGGGCGCGGCCGGGCTGGTGGCGCTGGGCACGACGGCCGAGGTGGCCGCCCTCGACCCCGGCGAGCGGGCCCTGGTGGTCGAGACCTGCGCACGCGTGTGCGCCGAGCGCCGGGCACTGCTCACCGTCGGCGTGACCGGGAACGACACCCGCACGACCGCCGCCGCGCTGCGCGAACTGCCCGCCGGGGTGGACGCGGCCCTGGTGACCGTGCCGTACTTCCTGCGGCCCGGCGAGCGCGGCGTGATCGCGCACTTCAAGGCGCTGGCCGAGGCGTCACCCGTGCCGCTGGTGATCTACCACATTCCCTACCGGACCGGGCAGGCCGTGGGTGCCGCGACGCTGCGGGCCATCGGGGAGCACCCGAACATCGCGGGCGTCAAGTACGCCGCCGGCGGCATCGACCAGGACACGGTGGACCTGCTCGCGGACCTGCCCGACGGCTTCGAGGTGCTGGGCGGCGACGACGCGTTCGTCTCGCCGCTGCTCGCGCTCGGCGCCACCGGCGGCATCCTGGCCTCGGCGCACGTGCTGACCAGGAGCTTCGTCGAGCTGGTCGACGCCTGGCTGGCCGGGGACGTGGCCACCGCGCGCCCGCTCGGGCACCGGCTGGCCCAGGTCTCCCGCGCGCTCTTCGCCGAGCCCAACCCGACCGTGATCAAGGGCGTCCTGCACGCCAGGGGCCTGATCCCGACGCCGGACGTGCGGCTGCCGCTGCTGCCCGCCTCCGCCGCCGCGGTGTCACAGGCCGACCTGGTGGCGGTACATCCAGGCCAGTGACTCCTGGCTCGCGCTCCGCTTCAGGAACATCGGCAGCATCAGGTCGCGGAGGACCCGGCCGACCGGGCCCGCGGCCTTGCTGTTGCTGATCGTCCTGGAGTAGGCCACCACCCGCTCGACCCTGGGCCGCCGCTCGGCCTCGAACCGCTCGAACGCCGCCGGCCGCCTGAAGGGCCATCGCCGTGACGGGACCGCCGATGCCGCAGCCTATGACCAGAGCCTTCATGTATCCTTTCGTTCGGTCGAACGAAATATATGAGCACGGGTGGCGGTATGTCCAGGGATATTTCGGAGCATCGAAAGAAATTGTTGGACGAACTGGTCGAGGCGGGCCGGGAGAGCAGCAACGCCGCGGTCATGTACCACAGCGCCATGGGCGAGCGGCTGGGCCTGGGGATGACCGAGGAGAAGACGCTCGACCTGCTCCAGCGCCTCGGGCCGCTGACCGCCGGGGAGCTGTCCCAGCACACGGGCCTCGCCCCGGCCTCCGTCAGCGGGCTGATCGACCGGCTGGAGGCCAAATGGCTGGTCCGCCGGGTGCGCGACACCAAGGACCGGCGCCGGGTCATCGTCGAGATCAACTGGGAGCGGCTGGCCGGCTTCGGCGAGCTGTTCGAGCCGTTCGTGGCCGCGATGTCCGGCCTGTACGACCGCTACACCGACGACGAGCTGGCCCTGATCGTCGACTTCCTCCGGCGGTCCACGGCCCTGCAACGGGAGGCCACCGCGTCGCTGCGCACCGAATAAGGGGCTGTACACAATCCCGTTTCTGGGCTACGGTGTCCGGCGCTATGGGTTACTGCTTCCTGTGATTCTCACGCCCGAGGCGCGCACGCGTTGAGCCGACCGCTCCGCCGCGCCTCGTACCGGTCATATCCGCGTTGAGACAAGGAGGTGGAGCCTCTATGCGTACCGCTGCCCAATTGGCGCTGAACGAGATCACCAAGCGTTACGACACCCGCGTCGTCCTGGACCGGGTGTCGCTCACCGTCCGGCCCGGCGAGAAGGCCGGGGTGATCGGCGACAACGGCTCGGGCAAGTCCACGCTGCTCAGGCTCATGGCGGGCGTCGAACGTCCGGACAACGGCGAGCTGACCGTGACCGCGCCCGGCGGCGTGGGGCACCTGCCGCAGTCGCTGGAGCTGCCGGCGCACGCCACCGTGGCCGACGTCGTCGATCTGGCCCTGGCCGAGCTGCGCGAGATCGAGGCGCGCATGCGCGCGCTCGCCGGCACCGACCTGGACGCCTACGCCGCCGCCGTCGCCGAGTTCGAGGCGCGCGGCGGCTACGAGGCCGACACCCGGGTGGACGTCGCGCTGCACGGCCTGGGCCTGCCCGGCCTGGACCGGAGCCGCCCGGTCGCGACGATGTCGGGCGGCGAGCGGTCCAGGCTCGCCCTGGCCGCGACGCTGGCCGCCGCCCCGGAGCTGCTGCTGCTCGACGAGCCGACCAACGACCTGGACGACCAGGCCGTCGCCTGGCTCGAACAGCACCTGCGCGAGCACCGCGGCACGGTCGTCGCGATCAGCCACGACCGCGCGTTCCTCGACCGGGTCACCACGGTGATCCTGGAGGTCTCCGACGGGCGGGTGCGCCGCTACGGCGACGGCTACTCGGGCTACCTCGCGGCCAAGGCCGCCGAACGGGCCGCGCACGTGCGGGCCCACGAGGAGTGGCGGTCCGAGCTGGCCCGGCACGCCGGGCTGGTGGCGGCCAACGCGGGGCGGCTGGCGGCCATCCCGCGCGCGATGGTGCAGGCCGGGATGGGCACCGGCGCATGGCGGGCGCGGTCGCGTACGCACGGCGCCGCCGGGCGCGTCCGGCAGTCGCGCGCGCGGATGCGGTGGCTCGAAGAGCACCCGGTCCCGCCGCCCCCCGTGCCACTCCGCTTCACCGCCGCCATCACCGCCCCGCCCCCCGCCGACGTGCACCTGCCGGAACATCCCGACGTGGTCGTCCCGGCCGATGTGCGTCTGCCGGAACGCCTCCAGGGCGGGGCCGATGCGGGCGGGGTGGGGCCGCGGTCCATGGTGGTCGTGCTCGACGGGGTGCGGGTGGCGGGGCGGTTGCGGATCGACGGGCTCGCCGTACGGCGGGGGGAGCGGCTGCTCGTCACCGGGCCGAACGGCGCGGGCAAGACCACGCTCATGCGGGTGCTGGCCGGCGAGCTGCGTCCCGACGCGGGGACCGTACGCCGGACCGGACGGGCCGGCCTGCTGCGCCAGGAGGAACGGGCGGCCCGGCTGGACCGCACCGTCCTCGCGGCCTTCGCCGAGGGGCGGCCGGGCAGCCCGGACGAGCACGCCGACCGGCTGCTCGGCCTGGGCCTGTTCCGTCCGGACGACCTGCGGCGGCGGCTGGCCGACCTCTCGTACGGGCAGCGCCGCCGGGTCGAGCTGGCCCGCCTGGTCACCGACCCGGTGGACCTGCTGCTGCTCGACGAGCCGACCAACCACCTGTCGCCGATGCTGGTGGAGCAGCTCGAGGAGGCGCTGGCTCACTACGAGGGCGCGCTGGTGGCCGTCACCCACGACCGCCGCCTGCGCGCCGCCTTCACCGGCACCCACCTGGAGCTCACCCCGGCCCCGCCCAGCGACCGGACCCGCTGACAGCCGGGCCCGCTCCGCTCAGGGAACGGGCCCGTGACGTCCGGGCCCGCTCCGCTCAGGGAACGGGCCCGTGACGTCCGGACCCGCTGCACTCAGGGCCTCCTGACGGCCGGGGCCGCTGGGCTCAGGGACCGGGCCGTTGACGGTCGCGGTCAGCGGTCCGACTCCCTGATGGCCGTGCCCACCTCGCTCACCCGGTCGGCGAGGAGGCCGAGGGCGCCCACGGCCCTGGTCATCGGGTCGTCGCCGGATCCGCCGAGCGCCCTGGCCCTGAGGTAGGCCGCCTTGATCTCCGCCCAGCGTGCCGCCTGGGCGGGGGTCAGGCGGCCGCGCAGCTCGGCCAGCTTGAGCAGGTTGGCCTCGGCGTCCTGGGTGAGGGTCTGCGCCTCGCCCAGGTAGTGGTCGTCGATCACCGCCTCCAGCTCCTCGTCGTTCATGGCGGGCACGATGCGCTCGGCCAGCTTGTTCATGTTCCGGTACGACCCCTGCAACCGGTACGGCGGCTCCGTCCTGGACGCCTCCGCCTGGGACGCCGACGCGATGTAGGCCGCGTTGTTGGCCAGCACCACCTCCTGCGCCCGCACCAGCTTGCCCAGCACGCCGAGGACCTGCTCCAGCTCGGCCTTGCCGTACGGGTGCCGCAGCTGGTCAGGGCGGACGGCCGGGTCGCCCTTGGCCAGGCGTACCAGGAGCTCGACGTCGGCCCGGTCGCGGCCTGACAGGGGGGCGAGCACCGGGTTGGAGGTCAGCGCGTTGTCCACGTAGCTCAGCGCGAACAGCTCGTCCTTGCCGGAGAGCACGTCGCCCAGGTTCCACACGTCGGCGCGGTTGGCCAGCATGTCCGGGATGCGGAAGCGCTGCCCGGACTCGGTGTACGGGTTGCCCGCCATGCACACCGCGAAGCGCTTCCCGCGCAGGTCGTACGTGCGGGTCCGGCCGTTCCAGACGCCCTCGATGCGGCGCTGGGCGTCGCACAGCGAGATGAACTTCTGCAGCAGCTCCGGCGAGGTGTGCTGGATGTCGTCCAGGTAGAGCAGGGTGTTGTTGCCGCTCTCCAGCGCGAAGGAGATCTTCTCGACCTCCTGCCTGGCCGTGGCGTCGGGGGCG
This sequence comes from Nonomuraea sp. NPDC049637, assembly GCF_040675235.1. Classification (NCBI taxonomy): domain Bacteria; kingdom Bacillati; phylum Actinomycetota; class Actinomycetes; order Streptosporangiales; family Streptosporangiaceae; genus Nonomuraea; species Nonomuraea sp. NPDC049637. Next base: position 296,197 of record NZ_JBFAOM010000003.1, on the reverse strand, counting down.
TCGGCCGGGTCGAGCGAGGTGACGCCGTGGCCGAGCGCCGGGCCGTTCACCTTGACGAAGACCAGGCCGAGGCGGCTGGCGACGTACTCCATCAGCGTGGTCTTGCCGTAGCCGGGCGGTGAGATGAGCAGCAGCAGGCCCATCTGGTCGGTGCGCTTGCCCGCGCCCGCCGCGCCGAGCTGCTTGGCCAGGTTGTCGCCGATCAGCGGCAGGTAGACCTCGTCCAGCAGCCGGTTGCGGACGAACGCGCTCATGACCTTGGGCCGGTACTCCTCCAGGCGCAGCCGGCGGCGTTCCTGCTCGATCAGCTCGTTGCGGCGGCGCTGGTAGGCCCGGTAGGCCGGGACCCGGTCCTGCCTGAAGGCGCGCGCCCTGGTCAGCAGCTCGTCGAGCCTGACCCGCAGCCTGCGGTCCTGCACGCGCGGATGCGCGCCGAGCAGCCCCTCGACGGTCTCCTCGACGGCGGCGCCGGAGTCGTGGCGGGGCAGGTCGCACAGGAGCACGGCGACCGCCTCGGCCACCTCGGGGCCCTCGCGGTAGGCGCCGATCCAGGCGTGGGCGAGCTGCAGCCGCTCGGGCAGGGGCAGCGCCGCCAGCTCCTCCTCGAACTCGCGCGTCCTGGCCGGGCCGAGCGCCTGCCTGAAGCCGTCGAGGAGGTCGCGCGCCGCCTTGCCGGTCACGAAGCCGGACGGCGTCGCGCCCAGCTCCTCGACCAGGTACTCACCGGCCAGCGCGGCCGTGCTCTGCCCGGTGTCCCGGCCGATGCCCTGGGCGGGGGAGAAGGCGGCGATCCGGGCGCCGAGTTCGGCGGCCAGCGCCTCCAGGGCGGGCGTCCGGCCGAAGACCGCGCGGGCGCGGACCAGGGAGGCGGCCCTGGTGGCCAATGTTTTACGTGAAACCTCGTCCGTGCCGAAGGCCCAGAAGAGCTGCGCGGCCGCGCGGGCCTCGGGCGGGTAGCGCAGCAGGCCGGCGCCCTCCCGCAGGCGGATCAGGCTCTCCAGGACGAGGATCGCGTCGTGGTCGTGCACGCCGCGCTCGTAGCCCTCGTCGTAGCGCTGCTCGGCAGCCTGGCGTACCAGGTCGGCCAGGGCAGCGCCGGGCTCCGCGGAGTCCAGGAGCGAGGCGGCCAGGTGCTCGGCCCGGTACATCTCCGGCGTCTCCGACACCAGCAGCTGATCCCAGAACGGCCGCGTGTCGGCGAAGGACGCCGGCACGGGCGCGCGGTAGTCGGTGCCGGTGATCGCGAAGTGCATCTCGCCGTCGTGCGGGACCAGCGTCAGGTCGATCGGCTGGGTGTTGACGGCGAACAGGTGACGGCCGAGGCGCAGCGTCTCGCCGCCGTCGGTGAACAGGTCCAGCCGGTCCCGCAGGGCGCGGCCGGCCTCCTGCTGGGCCGCCTTGACCCGGCCGTCCAGCTCCTCGGCCCGTACGGCGTCGCCCAGGGAACGCAGCTCGGCCGCCGCAGTACGGACCCTGCCGACCATCGGATCGGTGGCGAAGTACGTGTTGACCTCGTCCATCGAGCCCAGCGACGCCAGCCGCCTGGTCACGCTGCCCAGGATGCGCTCGGCCGAGGCGAAGACCCGGTCGGCCCGCCGGGCCAGGCCGTCGAGCTGGGTCTGCTTCCTGGCCGAGAACGCCTCGTAGACCTCGTCCCGCTTGCCCGCGAGCTGGGCGGCGAAGTCGTCGAACTCGCCGAACCGCGCCTCCAGGTTCTCCACCTGGAGCATCAGGCGGCCGAGCTGCTCGTCGCACTTGTCCGGCGTGTCGGCCATCGCCAGCGCGCCCGAGACGGCCTGCCCGAACAGGGCGAACTCGGCGGCGAAGGCCGCGCGGCCCTCCGAGCCGAGCAGCTCGCGCCGCCGCCCGTCGAGGACGGCCCGCGCCCGGTTCACCCCGGCCAGCACCTCGGCGATCCGGCCCAGGATCGACGTGCGGACCGTGGCGTCGGCGATCTCCAGCGAGCCGACGACCTCCGTCACCACCTCCAGGCCCTCCGCCTGCTCGGCCAGCCGGTCGGCGACCGGCGCGGCCTCGGCCACGGTCGCGATCGCGGCGGCGTCGGCGGCCAGCCGCTCGACCGCCACGTGGTAGGCGGTGAACGCCTCCGCGCCCTCCAGGAAGGCGACCGCGCGCCTGCCGGTCGCGGCCAGCTCCGCGGTCACGGCGGCGGACAGCTCGTCCAGGCGGGCGAGGTCCAGGTAGCGGACGTCGCGCAAAGTCACCAGGCGGCCCTGCTGCCGGCGCAGGCCGGCCAGCGTGGTGACCCAGGCGTCGGCGCCGGCGGGGGTGTCGGCGGCGGCCGCGCGTACCAGATGGGTGGTCTCCTCGGCGGCCGCGGCCAGGGTGTCGGCGGCCTGGCGGGTGAGCTGCTCGACGTTCTCGTACTCGTCGAGCACCTGCTCGGCGGTGGCGCGCACGTCGGCGAGCGGCGCGGCGAGCCCGTGCTCGCCGAGCCAGTGGTAGGAGTCGGCGGCGCGGGTGCACGCGGCGATCAGGGCCTCGAACGTGGCCTCCGAGGCCGCCATCTCCTCGACCATGCGAGCCACGGACAGGCAGTCGGAGATGCCGCGCACCAGCTCGGCGTTGCCGATGCGCTCCAGGGGCCCGGTCCCGGCGGGCTGGGCGGCGGCGTAGGTGTCGGACACGTACGGCGTCTGCCACACCTGCATCGGGTGGACCCGGGTCGGCTCCTCGGAGAGGGCGCGGAAGACCACCATCGTGCCGTCGTCGAACAGGGAGTACCCGTGGCAGACGATGGGGTTGGCCACCTCCTTCCTGATCACGTTGTACGGCAGCAGCAGCGAGCGGCCGTCGCCGCGGGCGTGGAAGACGTACAGGACGTCCTCGCCGTTGGGCGAGCGCACGACCCGCTCGAACTCCAGGTCCGTCACGTCCGTGTCGAAGGTCTTGCTGATGCCGGTGGCCAGGTAGTAGCCGCCCGGGAAGATCAGCCCCTGGTCCTCGGGCAGCCGCTGGCAGGACTGGCCGATGCCGTCGAGCCTGGTCACCGCCTTGGTACGGGTGTTGAACACCAGATGCCGCCAGTCCGGCTCCTTGTACGGCCTGATCCGCATGAGGACGAGCGGCCCGACCCTGGCGTACTCGACGTCGGCGTCGGCCAGCGACTGGAGGCGTTCGGCGACCGGCTCGGAGTAGACGCCGGCGCCGGTCTCGGTGTTGTTCTCGACCTTGATGGTGAGGTCGCCGCCGATCGTCTCGACGAAGACCTCGCCCTCGATGGAGATGTGCGGATGGCGGCCGAGCACGTGGTCGTCGCGGGTGGTCGGCGTCCACTCGAAGTCGTGGGACGGGGGGAAGACGTGGTCCCGCTCACCCCTGTTATCCAGATATTTCGGGACACCGCCGTTGCTGACCGTCCACCTGAGCACCCGCGTGTCGGCCGGGCCCGTCCGGAACACCGCCAGCAGCTTGCCCTCGACCCGGCGCAGCTGCTGGAGCCTGGTCTCCTTGTAGTACCGGTACAGCTCGGCGAAGTCCTTCCTGAACGCCGGCTCCTCCAGCGTCTCCAGCTTCCCGGTCTCGAACGTGAACGCGTCCCCGTCCCTGGTGAAGCGGTGCACGGCGAACACGTCGGCCACGGTCGTCTCGGGCTTGAGCCCGATGAAGACGTTGTAGCCGAACAACATCACCTCGCCCAGCGAGACGATGTCCCTCGGGACGCAGTTGTTCTCGGTCCTGATCCGCTCGGTGCCGAGCAGGCGCAGCTCCGCGCCGCCGAAGACGCGCAGCCGCTGCCCGTTGACCTCCTCCGCCGCCACCGCGAGGGCCTTGGCCTGCGCCTGGAGACGGTTCCGGAGAACCTCGTAGGTCCCGGCCTCCAGCTCGGTGGTGCTCACGTCAGCCCTTCGCCGCCGCCAGCGCGGCCACGGGGGAGTCGGCCACGCCCAGCCGGCGCGCGGTCTCCAGCAGCTCGCCGAGCGCCGACGACTGGGGGCCGCCGTCCTGGATGAGCCGCATGAGCAGGGCCGAGACGGTCAGGTTCTTGATGTCCTCGGTGCGCACCCCGCCGACCACGCTCGCGATGTCCGCCGCCAGGCTGGCCGTCCCGTTGAGGTACGGCGCCGCGAGGGCCCCGGCCACGGTCGAGTGGCCGACGAAGCCGTCCACCGCCTTGCCCGTGGTGATCGAGCCGACCACCTTGTCGAAGAACATCGTGTCGCCGCCGACGATGTCGATGTTGGCCTTGGCCAGCCCCGCCGCCAGCACGCTGGCCTGCGACTCGGCCACCTGGCGGGTGACGTCGATGTGCTTGAGCCTGATCTCCTTGTCGGCCTCCAGGCGCAGGCGGTACTCCTCGTGGCCCCGGCTGGCCTCGTCCAGGGCGGCCATCGCGGCGGCCTTCTGGGTCAGGCCCTCGGCCTCGGCCTTGAGCTTCTCGCCGATCGCGGTGGCGCCGGCCAGCGCCATGGCCTGCTCGCCCTCGGCCTGCGCCTTGAGCCGGTCGCCCTCGATCAGCGCCATGGCCCGCGCGCCCTCGGCCTCGGCCCGCAGCTTCTCGCCCAGGGACAGGGCCTCGGCGCGGCCGACCTTCTCGATGGCGTCCGCGTCGCGCTCCTTGACCTGCACCTGCGCCAGCCCGGCCGCGGCGGACTCGGCCTGCACGCCCTCCGCGAGCCGGATCTTGGCCCGCGCCTCCAGCTCGGCGGCCTGCTGCCGGGCCTCGGCCAGCACCAGCTCCTCGCGGGCCCTGAACTTCGAGGCAGCCTCCGCGGCCTCGGCCGCCTTGATGTCCTTGACCAGGTTCTCCTGCGCCTCGGCCTCGGCCGCGATGATCACCTGCTGACGGGTGCGCTCGGCCTCCTCGACCACCCGCAGCCGCTTGATGCTCTCCTCCTGCTCGGCCACCGTCTTGTCGACCGCGATGCGCTCCCTGATGACCTCGGCGATCGACCGCTTCTCGGTCTCGACCTCCTTGTCCTTGGCGATGCGCGACAGCTCGGTCTCCCGCTCGCGGGCGATGACCTCCAGCAGGCGGTCCTTCTCGATGCGCTCGCTCTCGATCGCGATCACCCGCTCGCGGTTCTTCTCGGCGACCGCCACCTCGCGGGCCTGGTTCTCGCGCTGCACGCCGATCTGCTCGTCGGTCTTGATGCCGGCCGTCTGCGCGCGCAGCCGCTCCTCGGCCTGCACGCGGGCGATCTCCGCCTCCTCGCGGGCCTTGACGGTCTCGATCTCGCGGCGCTGCTTGAGCTCGGCGTCGGCCTGGCGGCGCTGGAGCTCCAGGATGGCCTCGCGGGCGTCCACGTTCTGGCGGGTGATCTCCTTCTCCTCGGCCCGCTGGAACTCGTTGGTCCGTACGTGCTCCAGCGCGGTCAGCTCGGTGATCTTCCTGATGCCCTGGGCGTCCAGGATGTTGCTGGAGTCGAGCTGGGTGAGCGCGGTCTGCTCCAGGTAGTCGATGGCGGCGTCTTCGAGGCTGTAGCCGTTCAGGTCGGTGCCGATGAGCCGGATGATCTCGTCGCGGAACTCGTCCCGCTTGGTGTAGAGGTCGACGAAGTCGAGCTGCTTGCCGGCCGTCTTCAGCGCCTCGGAGAACTTGGCGCTGAACAGCTCCTGGAGGGTGTTCTCGTCGCTGGCCCGCGCGGTGCCGATGGCCTGGGCGACCTTGATGACGTCCTCGGCGGTCTTGTTCACCCGGACGAAGAACGTGATCTTGATGTCCGCCCTGATGTTGTCCCGGCAGATCAGCCCCTCACGGCCGGTACGGGTGATCTCGATGGTCTTCACCGAGATGTCCATGGTCTCGGCCTTGTGGACGACCGGCAGCACGATGGCGCCGGTGAACGTCACGTCCACCTTGTTGACCTTCGACACGATCAGCGCCTTGCCCTGTTCCACCTTGCGGAAAAGGCGGCCGATGATGACCAGCAGGCCAATCACGATGACCAGGACGACGGCGAGAAATACGCCGAAGCCCGTGGAGATGACGTCCATCAGATCTCGCTTTCGTAGGGCATGACCCAGAAGAATTCGCCGTCTTTGTCGTATTCGAAGATGAGTGCTTTGTCGCCGCGGCCCAGGCGGTCCCGTCCGGTCGTCCGGACCTGGACGACCGCGGTCGAGCCGTCCTCGGCGGTGACCTCGGCCTGGCCGAAGTCGGGGGTGGCGGCCCCGGTGCGGATGACGCACGGGCGGCCCACGAGGTCGCCGCGCGAGTGCTGCCCGCCGTCCTGGAACGCCCTGCGCAGCGGCCTGATCAGGGCGCGCGTGGCGAGCCAGCCGCCCGCCGCCGCGGCGAACGGCACGGCGGCCAGCGCGGCGTCCGGCAGCACCTGGCTGCCGACCAGGCTCAGCAGCCACGCGACCGCGACCAGCAGGGAGATGACGATCCCGGCGGGGACGCCGCCGAACCCCAGCCATGGCGCGTCGTGGTCGAGATCCAGCAGGCCCGCGATGACGGCCAGCCAATAAGCCAGGACGGCCGCGAGGAGGAAAGTGAAAATGACGGTCGGAAAGCCCAGAGCGGCGTGGAAGAACTCGGTCATCAACCCTCGGTTTGCCCCATCCCCCGGTGTGTCCTGACGGACTATATACATATAAAGCGCGACTAAAGGGGAAAGTTCCCGACTTCATATCGAAAGTTGGCCGACTTGACCTCAAGGGCGGTTGAGGTAGCACGCTCGACGACATGACTGACGTGATGAGGGCGGCCGCGTTCGCCGAGCCGGGCGGCCCCGAGGTGCTGAAGGTGATGGAGGTGCCCGCGCCGCAGGCGGGCCGGGGACAGGTGCGCGTCCGCGTGCGGGCGGCCGGCGTGCAGCCGTTCGACACGGCCGTACGGGCGGGGTGGCTGCCGCCGTACCTGGGGGAGGTGCCCTGGCCGCGCATCCCGGGCAACGAGTTCGCCGGCGTGGTCGACCAGGTGGGCGACGGGGTCGCCGGGGTGTCGGCCGGGGACGAGGTGCTGGGGTTCTCGCGCCTGTTCGCCTACGCCGAGTACATCGTGGTCCCGGCGGCCGACGTGGCGCCCAAGCCCGCCGGGATCCCCTGGGAGGTGGCCGGCGGGCTGACCTCCGGCGTGCAGACGGCCGAGCTGGCCCTCGACGCCCTGGCGGTCGGCGCCGGCGAGACGCTGCTCGTGCACGGCGCGGCCGGGTCCGTGGGCACGGCGGCCGTGCAGATCGCCCGCATGCGCGGCGCCACGGTGATCGGCACCGCCCGCGAAGCCAACCACGACCACCTGCGCGACCTCGGCGCGATCCCGGTCGCCTACGGTGACGGGCTCGCCAACCGGGTGCGCGCGCTCGCCCCCGGCGGCGTGCACGCGGCCCTCGACGGCGCCGGCGGCCACGCCCTGGAGGTCTCGCTCGACCTGGTCGCCGACCGCGGGCGCATCGTCACGCTGGTCGAGCACGGCCGGGCGGCCGAGCTGGGCGTCAAGGTCGTCCAGGGCGAGCGCACGGCCGAACGGCTCGGCCGGTACGCCGCCCTGTACGCCGAGGGCCGCTTCGCCTTCCCTGTGCGGCGGACGTACCGGCTGGAGGAGGCCGCCGACGCCCACCGCGAGATCGAGACCGGCCACGGCCGGGGGAAGGTCGTCCTGGTGACGGACTAGAGGTCCGCCCCGATTTCCGGGCGGGCCGGTTCGGACGGCGTTCCTGTGACGCCGGTCGAGCCGGCCCGCCTTCGCGGTTCAGACGGCGTTCCTGTGGCGCTGGTTGAACCGGCCCGCCTTCGCGCGGTTGCCGCACACCTCCATCGAGCACCACCTGCGGCTGCCGTTCTTGCTCACGTCGAGGAACCACAGGACGCAGGCCGGGTTCGCGCACTTGCGCAGCCGTTCGGGACGTTCGCGCAGGAGCCGGACGAAGTCGGCGGCCCCCGTCCAGGCCGCCTCCCAGGCCGGATCGCTCACCACGACGGTCTCGCGCGGCCCGTCGTCGTCCATCCGCGGCCTGGTCGAGCCCTCGGCGAGCACCGCGTTGAGCGCGTCGTGCCCCCGGCCTTCGAGCGAGCCGCGCAGCGCGTCCCGCGTCCGGACGAGCCGGTCGCGCACCCGCTCCAGGTCGTCCTCGCCCGGCAGGCCGTGGTCGCCGAGCCAGGAGCGCACGCCTTCCAGGTCGTCGAACTGGTCGAGCAGGGCGCCGTGCTCCACCCAGACGGTGTCGACCAGGTCGAGCGCCATGGGCTCGTCGCGAAGCGGCCGTATCCTCACTGCCTCTAACCCCCCAAAGCGATTTGACCGGTTATCCATCGCCATGCTATCACTTAACCAGCAAAACGGACTTAGCCGGTTATAGCTGGAGGATGAGATGAATGTTCGGTACCGCACCGCTGTGGTGGACGGCCTCGACGTGTTCTACCGGGAGGCCGGTGACCCGTCGGCGCCCACGCTGGTGCTGCTGCACGGGTTCCCGACCTCGTCGGTGGCCTACCAGGAGCTGATCGCCGACCTGGCGGACGAGTTCCATCTGATCGCGCCCGACTACCCGGGCTTCGGCCACAGCTCGGCCCCCGCGGCCGACGAGTGGGAGTACAGCTTCGACCACCTGGCCGACGTGGTGGACACTCTCCTGGACACCCTCGGCGTCACCAGGTACGCGCTCTACGTGCACGACTACGGCGCCCCCGTCGGCTTCCGCCTCGCCGTCCGGCACCCGGAGCGCGTCACCGGCATCGTCACCCAGAACGGCAACGCGTACGAGGAGGGTCTGACGCCGTTCTGGGAGCCGCTGCGCAAGGCGTGGGCCGACCCGTCCGAGGAGAACACCTCCGCGCTGCTCGGCCTGCTCACCCCCGAGGCCACCCACTGGCAGTACACGCACGGCGTCCCCGACGCCGCCATGGTCAACCCGGACAAGGCGGCCCTCGACCAGGCCCGTCTCGACCGGCCCGGCAACCACGCCGTCCAGCTCGCCCTCTTCGTGGACTACGGCCGCAACCCGGGCCTCTACCCGCAGTGGCAGGAGTACCTGCGCACGCACCAGACGCCGGTGCTGGCCGTGTGGGGCCGGCACGACGAGATCTTCGGCCCCGACGGCGCCCTCGCCTTCGACCGGGACACCAAGCGCGCGCAGATCCAGCTCCTGGACGCCGGCCACTTCGCCCTGGAGACGCGCGGCCCGCAGATCGCGGCCCTGGTCCGCGACTTCCTCCGCCGCCTCTCCGACTGACGGGAGCCTCCGATGAGCCAGCCCCGCCGCCGCGGGAACACCACGGCCCGCACCGGCCTGTCCGCCGCCGCCGTCCACGCGCACCGATCCCTGGGCTCCCGCCCCGCCCCCGCCCCCCACGGGCGCGCGGCGGGCCCGGCGGCCGGGCCGCCGCCCTCCCGGAGGCGGGGGTGGGCCGGGACGTCGGGGGCGCCCGCCCGGCCGTCCGCCAGGGCGGTGGCCCTGGCCACCGCGGCGGCGCTGGCCGGACTGTCCTTACTGGCCCTGCTGGCCGGCCTCACCGGCATGGAGCTGTTCGCGCTGCCGTTCGCCGCCTCCGCCGGGATCGTGGCCCTGGCGCCCGCCGCGCCGTTCGCCCAGCCGCGCAGCATCCTCCTCGGCCACCTGAGCGCCGCCGCGCTCGCCCTGGCGCTCACCGCCCTCACCGGCCCCTCGGTGTGGACGGCGGTCGCCGCGGCGGCGCTCTCCACGGCCCCGATGTTGCTGCTGCGGGCCCCTCACCCGCCGGCCGGGGCCACGGCGGCGCTGGTCGGGCTCACCGCCCCCGACCCGGTGTACCTGCTCGACCCGGTCCTGGTCGCCAGCCTCGTGGTGATCGTCGCCGGGGTGGCGCTCGGAAGGGCGCTGCCGGGCCGCCGATACCCCGCCTACTGGCGGTGACCCGTCACTGGCGGCGGCGCATGGCCTCGGCGATCACCAGGGCGACGTCGTTGAGCTCGTGCTCGCCGTCCTCGACGTCCCAGAGGGCGTTCTGCAGGATCCGGCCGAGGGTCCAGCCGGCCGCCCTGGCGGGGTCGAGGCCCAGCCCGTCCGCCATCAGGTCGAACCGCCGCAGCACGCCCCTGACCGGGTCGCCGGTGGCGACGACGGCGTCCCAGCGGTTGTCCAGGGCGGGCCACAGGTCGAAGCCGGGGTCGCCGGCCAGCGGCTTGGGGTCGATGGCGAGCCACGGCTCCCGCTCGGCGGCCAGCACGTTGTCGTAGTGCAGGTCCCAGTGCAGCAGCCGGTCGCCCGGCTCGCCGACGAGCTCGGCGACCGCGTCGGCGCACCAGCGCAGCCAGTGCCTGTCCTGCTCGCGGGGCAGCGCGGCCGCCGCGCGGTCGACGTCGGCCAGCATCTGCGCGGCGATGTCGCCCAACCGGCGCAGCCCCGGCGGGGCGGGGAAGGCGGTCAACCGGCCCAGCAACCCGGTCAGGATCGTCAGCGCCTCGGTGTCGTCAGGGACGGCCGACAGCGGGCGGCCGGAGTCGAGGCGTTCCAGCAGCAGGGCGCCGGTCTCGGGGTCGTCGTCGAGCAGCAGCACCGAGCCCTTCCCGGCCCACGTGCGCAGGCCCGGCGCCTCGGTGGCGTTCTCGTCGGTGACGGGCTGGAGCTTGAGCGCCGCCCTGGTGCCGTCCTCCCGCACGACGGGCAGCACGAGGGAGACCACGCCGTGCATGGGGCGGCCCTCGTCGAGCCGCAGCCCCCACTCCTCCAGGTAACGCTCGGCCAGCGCGGGCAGGCCGGCCGACCAGGCCCGCCCCCGCTCGCCGTCGATCTTCACGTGTGATGCGGTCAACGCCTCGGGAACCATGATCCTCATCGCCCCAGTCTGCCTCCGGCCGGGGCGCCCGCGGCTAGAAGTGCCAGGGGAAGGGCGACCAGTCGGGCGCCCGCTTCTCCAGGAAGGAGTCGCGCCCCTCGGCCGCCTCGTCCGTCATGTACGCCAGCCGCGTCGCCTCGCCCGCGAACACCTGCTGCCCGACCAGCCCGTCGTCGATCATGTTGAAGGCGAACTTCAGCATGCGCTGCGCGGTGGGCGACTTGCCGTTGACCTTGCGCGCCCACTCCAGCGCCGTGGCCTCCAGCTCGGCGTGCGGGACGACGGCGTTGACCATGCCCATGCGGTGGGCGTCGGCCGCGCTGTAGGTGTCGCCCAGGAAGAAGATCTCGCGCGCGAACTTCTGCCCGACCTGCCGCGCCAGGTAGGCCGAGCCGAAGCCGCCGTCGAAGCTGGCCACGTCGGCGTCGGTCTGCTTGAAGCGGGCGTGCTCGGCGCTGGCCAGGGTGAGATCGGCCACGACGTGGAGGCTGTGCCCGCCGCCCGCGGCCCAGCCGGGCACCACGCAGATCACGATCTTGGGCATGAAGCGGATCAGGCGCTGCACCTCCAGGATGTGCAGCCGCCCGGTGGCGGGGGTGCCGTCGGCGTACTGGTAGCCGTCCTTGCCCCTGATGCGCTGGTCGCCGCCGGAGCAGAAGGCCCACCCGCCGTCCTTGGGCGAGGGGCCGTTGCCCGTGAGCAGCACGCAGCCGACGTCGGTGGCCTGCCTGGCGTGGTCGAGCGCCCGGTAGAGCTCGTCGACCGTCTGGGGCCTGAAGGCGTTGCGCACTTCGGGCCGGTTGAACGCGACCCGCACCGTGCCCTGGTCGAGGGCCCGGTGGTAGGTGATGTCGGTGAAGTCGAAGCCCTCGACTGCCTGCCACATCTTCGGATCGAACAGCTCGGAGACCATGGAGGCGAGCCTAACGGATCTGCCCCTCGGCCCACTCGGCCCACGCCTTCTGGGCGGCCCCGAGCCGCAGGCCGTACTCCAGGGCGAGCCGGCCGTAGACCGACAGGTTGTCCTGGCCGCTCTCGACGAAGCCCTTGATGGCCTCCATGTGCTCCATGTGCTTGCCCACCACCTCGGCCTGCCGGCGCAGGTAGGCGCGGGCCTGCTCGGGATCGACCTGGCCGAGGAAGAACACGCGCAGCAGCATGTCGCTGCGCCCGACCCGGACCGGCTCGACCTCGATGATCCAGCGGCGCAGCTCGGCCCGGCCCTCCTGGGTGATCGCGTACTCCTTGCGGCCGCGGGGGCCCTCGGCCGCGACGCTCACGAGCCCGGCGTCGGCCAGCTTGCCGAGCTCGGCGTAGAGCTGGCTCTGCGTGGCCGGCCAGACGTTGGACAATGAGACGTCGAAGGTCTTCAGCAGGTCGTAGCCGCTGGCCGGGCCCTCGGCGAGCAGACCAAGCACGGCGTGTCTCAAGCTCATATTCCTATATTGACATATCTCCACAGGAGGTTCTACATTCGACATGTCTACATAGGAATGTCAAAGGAGTTGCGCGATGCGCGGTCTGCTCGGTTTCCTCCCCTGGGTCGTCTACGCGGTCATCGCCACCGGCGACGAGTGGCGCTGGGGCGCCATCACCGGCCTCGTGATCGCCCTCGCCCTCGTGGCCATCGACCGCCGGTCCGGCCGGGCCTGGGACGAGATCGTCATCGAGACGAGCGCCGCCGCCTTCTTCGCCCTGCTCACGGTGCTCTCCCTGGCGGCCCCGCACTCGCCGCTCACGCCGTACGGGCCCGCGCTGGTCAACGTGTGGCTGGCCGGCACCGCCTGGGGCTCGCTGGCCATCGGCAAGCCGTTCACGCTGGGCATCGCGCGCACGATGGCGCCGAAGGAGATCTGGGAGACCCAGGCGTTCCGCCGCGTCAACGTGGTGATCACGACGGTGTGGGCGGCGGCGTTCACGCTCGCCGCCGTCTCGCTGACGTTCGTGCTGGCCGCGGCCCCCCACGCCACCACGGTCGTCATCGCGATCAAGGTGCTCTCGTTCGTCGTCCCCGCCGTCTTCACCGCCCGGTACCCGAAGGTCGTCAGGCGCCGCGCCGAGGCCGCCGCTAAGTGACCTCCGCCCGCAGCTCGGCCAGGAGCTCCCCCTGGTCGGCCAGCATGTCGGTGAGGATGCGGCGGGCGGCGCCGAGCAGGTCTGCCAGCTCGGGAGTGGCCAGGGTGTAGACCACCGTGCTGCCTTCGCGGATTGCGCTCACGATCCCGGCCCTGCGCAGGACCGCCAGCTGCTGTGAGAGGCTCGACGCCTCGATGTCGATCTGGGCCAGCAGGTCCCTGACGGGCAGTGGACCTTCCTGGAGTAGCTCCAACACTCTGATGCGAGCGGGGTGGCCGAGTGTCCGGAAGAAGTCGGCCTTGGCCTGGTGGACCTCCACGTGCATATTGCAAGACTAATCGAGCGCAGTTGCATAATTCTTCAAGTCACCATGTTGTTGGATAGCATGACAGCGGGGACTAGGGAGTAGCCATGGGCCGAGGAAGAGCCAAGGCGAAGCAGACGAAGGTCGCTCGCCAGCTGAAGTACGCCAACCACAACATCGACTACGACCGGCTGCGCGAGGAGCTGGGCGCGGACTCGCCACGCGAGGAGATGTACACGTCTACGGCGCCCGAGCAGGAGTCCGAGCGCGCGCAATGACGCGCGCCGGCTTCGCGGGGGCGTCCGCGACGTTCTCGGGCCGCCTGGCCTCCGGCGCCTGACCGGTCGCCGCGAGTTCCAGGCGGTGTTGCCGTGCCCGATGTCGTGCCTGATCCCGGGCCCGATCCCGTGCCCGCCCGGCGGCGTGCCGCAGGGTGCGGGGCGGGCCGCAGTGGTCCGGCGGGCTGCTAGCCCGTCACCGCTTCGAGCAGCCGGCGCGCGTCGGCGAGCAGGCGGCCGGTGGCGGCCTGCGACACCGGGTCGGCGTTCTGCTGGAATCCGTGCGTGAGGCCGGGCTCCCTGCGGCACGTGACCGGCACGCCCGCCTCGGCCAGCCGGCGGGCGTAGGCCTCGCCCTCGTCCCTGAGGGCGTCGTGCTCGGCGGTGACCACCAGCGTGGCGGGCATCCCGCTCAGGTCGGGCACGAGCAGCGGGCTCAGCCTCGGGTCGCCGCGCCGCGCCGGGTCGGGCGCCCACTGCCGCACGGCCCAGGCGAGGAAGCTCTCGTCGAGGCCGTGACCGGTGCCCTTCTCCCGCACGCTGGGGCAGGAGAGCGTGAGGTCGGTGTTGGGGCAGACCAGGATCTGGGCGGCGGGCAACGGGTCGCCCGCGTCCCGCAGCGCCAGGCAGGCCATCGTGGCCAGGTAGCCGCCCGCGCTGTCCCCGGCCACCGCCACCGGACGGGCCGCGCGCAGCACGTCCACGACGTCCTCGACGGCCGCCGGGTACGGGTGCTCGGGCGCCAGCCGGTAGTCCACGGCCAGCACCTCCACCCCGCACTCGCGGGCCAGCAGGCGGCAGATCCGGTCGTGCGTGTCCAGGCCGCAGAACACCCACGCGCCGCCGTGCACGTACACCACCAGCGGCCGCCGCTCCCGCGCGGGCCGGTAGTGCCGCAGCGGCAGCCCGCGCGGCCCGGCCAGGTCGCTCACCCGCGGCAGCTCGGGCCCCCGCGCACGCAGGTGCGCCCGCTCGGCGCTGCCCCTGCGCAGCTCGTGGACGTCGGGATCGTTCATGGACGACGAGTGTAGGGATCACCGGCGGGCAAAGATCTCGCGGCGCAGGCGAAAAGCCAGGCATGCGGGGAAGGCCGATGGGCAGGTGCCGATCGGCCGACAAGGAGATCCAGACATGCGCGTAGGAATCGTGGGTTCGGGCCGGCTCGGCGCGCCGCTCGGCCGGCTGTTCGCGGCGGCCGGCCACGACGTGCTCTTCAGCGACGCCCGGCCGGCCCTCGCCGAGGAGGCCGCGGCCGCCGCCGAGGGGCAGTCGGGCGTCGGTTCGCCGATCGAGTCGGCGCGCTTCGGCGAGGTCGTCGTCATGGCGGTGTGGTGGGAGGCGTTCCCGACCGTGGTCGAGGAGCTGGGCGCGGCGCTGGGCGGCAAGATCGTCATCGACCCCAGCAACCCGATCACCCGGCTCGACGGCGCCGAGGCGGTGGTGGCCGTGCCGGACGGGCTCACCAGCCCGCAGTACCAGCAGCACGTGCTCGGCCGCGAGGTGCGGCTGGTGCGCACGTTCAACACCAAGTACCCCAACGAGCTGCTGGACCTGGGCACGGCCGGGCAGCGGGGCGGCCCGCGGGCCGACATGCCCTACTGGGGCGACGACGAGGCCGCCAAGAAGGCCGTGGTGCCGCTCATCGAGGACGCCGGCTTCACCGCCATCGACGGGGGCGGCCTGGCCGACGCCCTGTGAGCCGGGCCGGGCCGAGCGGGGCTGGGCCCGGCCGGCCCTGCGTGAGCCGGGATGGGCCTGAGGGAGCCGAGGGTGGGCCGGTCAGGCCGCGCAGGTGTCGTGGGTGGCGTCGAAGCCCTTGATCGCCTCGGTGTCGTCGGCGCGCAGCGGCTTGAGCCCCTTCCAGTCGTCGCCGAGCACCAGCACCAGGTGGTTCGTCCGGGCGCCGGCGACCAGCTTCGGCGTGGCGGCGAGCAGGTCGTTGGTGAGGGTGGGCACCCGCGTCTCGGCGTTGGGGCCGTAGAGCAGCGTGGTCTTCGCCTGCGGCTTCCTGGCCGTGTCGCCGATCTTGCTGATGTGGTAGCCGCGCTGTTCCAGGAACGCGGCCACCTGCGTGCCGAGGCCGCCGCGGTAGGTGCCGTTGCGCAGCTCGACCTGGATCTTCGACCGCCCCACCTTGGCCTGGCCGCCCTTGACGCCCTGGACGCTCTGGTCCCTGGCGACGATCTGGAACAGCCGGCCCGCCTGCGGCTGCACCCACTCGACCCGGCCCGGCTGGGTCAGCGAGTAGTGCCAGGGGGTGGTGATGAACCGGATCTGCCCGGCGTTGAGGCCCTGGAGGCTGGTGGCGAGGTCCTTCATGACGCCCACCGACAGGTCGTCGTCGACGGTCACCGACTTGGTGCCGGCGTCGAGGAAGCCGAACAGCTTGGACGGGTCGGTGAGCGTCTCGCCGCTCATCACCTTCTTGAGCATCGAGGCGATGAACATCTGCTGCCGCTGGATGCGCCCGATGTCGGAGCCGTCGCCGAGGCTGTAGCGGGCGCGGACGTAGCCGAGCGCCTGCTCGCCGTTGAGCGTCTGCCGCCCGGCGGGCAGGTGGAGCAGGGCCTTCTTGTCGTTCACCGGCGAGGGCAGGCAGACCTCGACGCCGCCCACGGCGTTGACCATGCTCTTGAAGCCGGTGAAGTCGACCTTCACGAAGTGGTCGATGTGGATGCGGGTGAGCGACTCGATCGTCTTCCAGGTGCAGGCGATGCCCCCGGAGTTGAACGACTCGTTGATCATGCCCAGGTGCGGCTGCTGGCCGGGCAGGCCGCCCGTGGCCCGGCAGGCGGGCAGCTGGACCAGCGAGTCGCGCGGGAAGCTGATCACCATGGCGTTGTCCCGCTTGGACGACACGTGCGCCAGCATGATCGTGTCCGTGCGCTCGCCCGCGATGCGGCGGCCGTACCTGGCGTTCTTGCCGTCGCGCTGGTCGGAGCCCACGATCAGGACGTTCATCGCCGAGGTGGCGACCTTGGGGGGCCGCGTCTCGCCGAGGTCCTCCTTGGTGACCGTGGAGCGCTTGAGGTTGCCGCTGAGCTTGGCGGTGACGCCGACGGCCACGCCGGCGACCAGCAGGACGACGGCGACCGCGATCGCGATCACCCAGCGTAGCCAGCGCCGGCGGCGCCGCTTGGGGGCGCCGGGGTCGCTGGAGGGCGGAGCATCGACAAGCCCGCTGCTCACGTGACTCCAGAGGGACGGGGGCCGAGGGGCCACCGCCCCGGGCCAAGAGCCTCGCCGTACAAGTCTCGGCCGTTGAACGTGCCCGAGTGTACTCAGTCCGGGACGGGTATGCGGAGGGACCGTGTTCCTTGACGGTCAAGCCTCGCGTCCGCGCTCGCGCGGGGTCACCAGGCCGGACTCGTAGGCGAAGACCACGAGCTGGGCGCGGTCGCGGGCGTGCAGCTTGGTCATGGCCCGGCTGACGTGCGTCTTGGCGGTGGTCGGGCTGATCACCATCTGGGCGGCGATCTCGTCGTTGGACATGCCGCGGGCGACCAGGGCGGTCACCTCGCGTTCGCGGTTGGTGAGCACGTCCAGGCCCTGGGGTTCTGGTTCGGGGCGGCGGGCGACGTACTCGCCGATCAGGCGGCGGGTGATGGCGGGGGAGAGCAGGGCGTCGCCGCGGGCGGCCACCCTGACGCCCTGGAGCAGGTCCGCGGGCTCGGTGTCCTTGACCAGGAAGCCGCTCGCGCCGGCGCGCAGGGCGTGGAAGACGTACTCGTCCAGGCCGTAGTTGGTCAGGATCACCACGTGGACCTCGGCCAGGCGGTCGTCGGCGGCGATGCGCCTGGTGGCTTCGATGCCGTCCATGACGGGCATCTGCACGTCCACGAGCGCCACGTCGGGGCGGTGTTCCAGGGCGAGGGCGATCGCCTGCTCCCCGTTGGCGGCCTCGGCGACGACCTCGATGTCGTCCTCGGCCTCCAGCAGGGCGCGGAAGCCGCCGCGGATGAGGGCCTGGTCGTCCACCAGCAGCACGCGGATCACCGGGCCTCCTGCAGCGGCAGCTCGGCGCGCACGGTGAACCCGCCCTCGGGACGCGGCCCGGTCGCCAGCCGCCCGCCGAGGGCCGTGACGCGCTCGCGCATGCCCAGCAGGCCCACGCCGGGGTCGCAGGGGCCGCCGTTCGCGCGGCCGTCGTCGTCCACCTGCACGATCAGCTCCTCCTTGCCGTAGTCGACGCGTACCGAGGCGGTGGCGGGCCCGGCGTGCTTGGAGACGTTGGTCAGCGCCTCCTGGACGATCCGGTAGGCCGCCCGGTCGACCTCGGCCGGCAGGTCGCGGCGGTCGCCGGTAACCGTCACCGTGGCCGGGACGCCGGTCGAGCGGGCCCGTTCGACCAGGTGGGTGAGCCGGTCGAGGCCGCTGGCGGCGGGGGCGTCGTCGTCCTCGCGCAGCACCTCCAGCGTGGCGCGCAGCTCGCGCATGGCCTCGCCGCTGGCCTCCTGGATGGCCAGCAGCGCCGCCGGCACCTCCTCGCCGCGCTTGCGCGCGAGGTGCACGGCCACGCCCGCCTGCACCTTGATGACCGAGATGGTGTGGGTGAGCGAGTCGTGCAGCTCCCTGGCGATGCGCAGCCGCTCCTCGCCGGCCCGGCGCAGCGCCGCCTCCTCGCGGGTCCGCTCGGCCTCGGCGGCCCGCTGCTCGACCTGCACGAGGTAGGCCTGCCGGTGCCGGGTCACGGTCGCGGTCACCCCGGCCGCCAGGAACCAGCCGAGCAGCAGCGTCGTCTTCTGCACGATCTCCTGCGCGGTCTGCCCGTCGGGGGAGGCCAGGTTGACCGCCAGGGTCCCGCCCAGGAACAGCGCGCCGGCCGCCGTGGCGAGCGCCCGGTGACCGGCCCTGACCGTGGCGAACACGGTCACCATCACAGGGAAGGCGGCCGGCGGGCCGGGCTGCGCGTGCGCGGAGTAGACCAGCATGCACAGCGTGGTGACCAGCAGCGCCGGGATCGGCGCCCGCCGCCAGGCGACGAGCGCGAACGACCCGGCGAGCACGGCGGCGTAGTCCGCGGGCCCCGCGTCCGGCGTGGCCACCACGGTCGCCGTCAGCAGCACGGCCACCACGGCCGCGAGCGCCGCGTCCATGACGGCGGGGTGCCATCGCAAGCTCATGCCAAGCACAGTAAAGCCTGATGTGTCGATAATCGTCCTCACGTGGGCGGAATGGGGGACTACTCCCGCCGTCGTACTCCGCCCGCCTCTGCGCCCCGTGCCGTAGCCGCGGAAGTCATCCCGGGCAGGACGACTCCGGCCCGTCCCGCGCCCCACCATGGCGGCCATGAACACGACGCAGACGCCCGCAGGCCAGTTCCGCTACGTCACGCCCGTCCGGCCGCAGGACGCCACGGGCCGGGTGGCCCAGGTCTACGCGCGCCTCGCCGACGACTTCGGCATGGCCCGCATGGCGGTCTTCCTGACGTTGTCGCCCGCCCCCGCCGTGCTGGCCGGGACCTGGGCGCTGCTGCGGGAGTCGCTGCTGGCCGGGCCGGGGTCCAGGACCGGCAGGGAGGTGGTGGCGCTGGGGGTGTCGCTGGCCAACCGGTGCCCGTTCTGCGTGGCCGCGCACACGACGCTGCTGCACGCCACCGGCGACCACAGGCTGGCCGAGACCGTCGCGGCCGGGGGCGTGCCGGCGGATCCGGAGCACGCCGCGCTGCTGCGGTGGGCCAAGGACCGGCAGGTGCCCGCGCCCTTCCCCGCGGACCAGGCGCCCGCGTACGTCGGCACCGCGCTGACCTTCCACTTCGTCAACCGGATCGCCTCGTCCCTGCTCACCGAGAACCTGCTGCCGGGCAACCTGCAGAAGTCGCGCCTGGTGCGCAGCGTGGGCGGCCGGGCCATGTCCCGGACGGTGCGCAGGCAGCTGCCGCCCGGCGCGGGCCTGGACGTGCTGGACGGCCTGCCCTCGTCCGCCGAGCCCGCCTGGGCGGCCGGCACGCCGGTCGGCACGGCGTACGCCACGCTCATGGCCGTCGCGGGCACGGGCGGGGAGCTGCTCGGCGAGGCGGCCAGGACGGCCGTCACCGAGGCGGTCGCCGCCTGGGACGGCGAGCACCCGCCGATGGGCGGCGACCGGCTGTCGGGCCCGCTGGCCGGCGTGCCCGACGACGAACGGCCCGCAGCCAGGCTCGCGCTGCTCGCCGCCCTCGCGCCCTACCGGGTCACCGACGCGGACGTCGCCGCCTGGCGCGGCGCCGCGACGACGGACGAGGACCTGGTGCGGCTCGTCGCCTTCGGCGCGGCCACGGCGACGCGGCACGTGGAGGCCGCACTCACCGGGACCCGCCTGGACGCCGGAGGGCGGTCAGGTCGGTAGGCAGGCGGGCGGGCGGCCCGAGACGGGCCAGACGTATGCGAGGTCGTCGGGCTCGTCGCCGAAGAGGGGGCGGTAGTGGCCGGGGTCCTTGCGCAGGAGGGCGGAGCGGTGGCTGCGGTGGAAGGCGTCGTCGCCGAGCCAGGGCGGCAGCTCGCCGGCCGCCGCCAGCTCGTGCTGGGTGCGGATGACGGGCGTGCCGCAGGCGCGGCCCAGCTCGACGGACATCGTGGCCGCGCAGGTGTCGGCCCGGCCGGTCGAGCACCAGCGGTCGCAGACGTCGAGCCCGTAGCGCACGAGGGCCTCCTCGTAGCCGGCCCACATCTTGACGGCGGGGTGGTGGCGCCAGCCGTAGCCGGGGACGATCAGGGCGCGCAGCACCTGCAGGGCCTCCACCCGCTGCTTGCCCAGCCGCAGCGCATCCAGGACCCCAGCACTGGCCGTGAAATCCGGATATGGAAGAAAAGTCTGCATCGACGCCCCCGCTGACCTGGTCTTTCTCGCCTGCCGCCCCGCGAGATCGTATATGGACCGCACGCCTCGCGGCGCGCACAATCGGCCCATGGGCTATGTCGGCGCGCGGACGCCTCGCAGGGAAGACGCCAGACTGCTGACCGGAAAGGGGAGATACGTCGGCAACGTACGCCTGCCTGGCATGGCGTACGCGGTGGTGGTGCGCAGCCCCGTCGCGCACGGACGGCTCCTCGGCTGCGACGCCAAGGCGGCCTGGACGGTCGAGGGGGTGCTCGACGTGATCACCCCCGCCGACGCCGCGGAGCTGCTGCTGCCCTGCGTCACCCTCGCCCCCGGCCAGCGGCTGACCTCCTACCGGGTGCTCGACGACACGATCAGGTACGCCGGCCAGCCGCTCGCCGTCGTCGTGGCCGGCACCCCCGCCACCGCCCGCGACGCCGCGGACCTGCTGGACCTGGAGCTCGACCAGTCGCCCGCGACCGTCGGCGCGGAACGCGCCCTCGACGAGGACGCGCCGCTGCTCTACCCCGAGTGGGGCACGAACCTGGTCACCGACTTCCTGCTCGGCGACGCCGACTGCGCGGAGTTCGTCGAGTCCGCCGAGCACGTCGTCGAGATGACGTTCAGGATGGGCCGGATCTCGCCGCATCCCGTCGAGCCGCGCGGCGTCGTGGCCTCCTACGCCGACGACGAGCTGACCGTGCACCTCTCCTCCCAGGCCCCGCACCACGTGCGCGAGCACCTGGCCGACGCGTTCGGGCTCACCCACGACCGGGTACGCGTGATCAGCCGGGACGTCGGCGGCGGGTTCGGCGGCAAGGAGCACGTCTACCCCGACGAGGCGCTCGTCTGCCTGGCCGCGATGCGGACGGGCCGCCCGGTGAGCTGGACCGAGTCGCCCGGCGACCGGCTGTCGGCGACCCTGCCCGCGCGGGCCGCCGTCCACCGGGCCAGGCTGGCGCTCGACGGCCGGGGCAGGTTCGTCGCCCTGGACGCCGACATCCTCGGCGACCTCGGCGCCCATCCCTCGAACGTGGGCATCTCGCCCTTCGCGGTCTCGGCCACCCTGCTGCCGGGGCCGTACCGGTTCGAGCGGGTCGGCGTACGGGTGCGCGGCGTGGTCACCAACACCACCCCGACCGGCTCCTACCGCGGCTTCGGGCAGCCGGAGTGCACCTGGACCAGGGAGCGCCTGATCGACGAGGCGGCCCGGCGGCTCGGCCTCGACCCGGTCGAGCTGCGGCTGCGCAACATGCTGACACCGGACGAGCTGCCGTGCACGAGCCGCGTCTACCAGCAGTACGACTCCGGCGACTACCCCCGAGCCCTGCGCACCCTGCGCGACCTGGTCACCCCGGTCACCGGCGTGGACGACGGGCGCCGGCGCGCCATCGGCTACTCCTGCCACGTCGAGACCACCGGCCTGGGCCCGTCGATGGAGATGAAGGCGTCGGGCATCCAGGCGGGCGGCTACGAGACGGCCGTGCTGCGGATGGAGCCGGACGCGTCGGTGGTGGTGTCGGCCGGGGTGGTCTCGATCGGGCAGGGCATCGAGACCGCGCTGGCCCAGGTCGCGGCCGACCGGATGGGGGTGCCGATCGAGCGGGTGCGGGTGGTGCTGGGGGACACGGCGGCGACGCCGTACTCGTCGATCGGGTCGATCGCCAGCCGGTCGCTCGCGGTCGGCGGCGGGGCGCTCGTCCAGGCCTCCGCCCGGCTGCGGGACAAGCTGCTGGCCATCGCCGCCCACCGGCTGGAGGCGGCGCCCGGCGACCTGGAGATCGCCGAGGAGTGCGTGCGCGTCAAGGGCGACCCGCGGGCGTCGGTGTCGCTGCGGGAGCTGGCCACGTCCGCCTGGCGGGCCTGGGACCTGCCGGAAGGCGTCACGCCCGGCCTGGAGGAGCGGGTCAGCTACGACCCGGCCGCCTACACCTTCGCCTACGGCGCGCACGCCGCCGCCGTCGCCGTGGACCCCGAGACCGGCGCGGTCGAGGTGGAGCGCTACTGGGTGGTCAACGACGCCGGGACGCTGGTCAACCCGGCCGTGGTCGAGGGCCAGATCCGCGGCGGGGTCGCGCAGAGCATCGGCATGGCGCTGACCGAGGAGATCGTCCACACCGAGGACGGGCAGCCGCTCGCCGAGTACCTGCTGCCGACCACCCGCGAGGTGCCCGACATCGAGGTCGTGCTGCTGGAGACCCCCTCGCCGCTCACCCCGGGCGGTATGAAGGGGGCCGGCGAGGCGGGCACGATCGGGCCGCCCGCCGCCATCGGCAACGCGGTCGCCGCCGCCATGCCCGAGCTGGCCGGACGCCTCACCGACGTGCCCCTCACCCCCCAGGTGGTGTGGAGGTGTCGGCAGCCCTGACCTGGGCACGAGGAGCCTGAAGGTTCGGATCGGGGGACGAATCATGGAATATCGTGCACTCTTGGCGTCCATCGGCCGCATGACGGGCCTGGGCGCCGGCCCGGCCAGAGCGGCGGCGGAGGCCACGCTGACCACGCTCGCCCGCACGCTCGACGACGACGACCGGCGCGAGCTCATCGACGCCCTGCCGCCCGAGCTGACCGACGACTTCCCCATGGACCATCCGCGCAACGACGGCACCGAGGAGGGCTTCGTCCGGCAGGCGGCGCTGCTCGGCCGCCGTCCGCCCGAGCAGGCCAGGATCAGGGCCCAGGCCGTGCTGGCCGCCGTCGCCGAGCAGGATCCCGAGCTGATCGCCCGGCTGCACATCCCCGAGCAGGTACGCCCCCTGTTCGACCCGCCGGACAGCGGCGGCGGCATCACCGGCCCCAAGGGGCACGCCGCCCCGCTCACCGCCGACGAGGTCGCCGCGGCCCTCGCCACCCTGCCGCTGTGGTCGGGCGACCGCTCGGCGCTGCGCCGGGAGATCTCCCTGCCGCGGGAGAACCTGCGTGCCGTCCGCCGGGCGCTCGACCGGCTCAAGACCACCTACGGCCGGCAGCCCCAGCTCCACGACACCGCGGACGGCCTGGCCATCGTGGTCAGGACCGTCTCCGTGGGCGCGGTGACGGCCCTCGACGTCCAGCTGGCCCGGCGGGTGGACGACCTCATCGAGGAGGTGGGCGCCGGCATCGGCCGGCCCTAGCCGCGGGCCCGGCCGGTTCCGGGGCGCGGGCCGGCCCGGTGCCGGTCGGGCGCCTCGCCGGTCAGGTCCTCCAGGTGTTTGCCCGACTGCGACAGGGCCTGTTCCAGCGCCGCCTGCCCGGCGGTCCTGTGCCCCGCCGGGCTCCTCCCCGCCTCGCCCGCCTTGCCGGGCCGCCCGGCCGCACGTTCGGCCGCACGTTCGGCCGCACGTTCGGACGGACGCCTGGCCGCGTCGGGGAGCGGCTTGGCGTCGGTCTTGGGGGTGCTCTCGTCAGGACTGCTCATGGCCCTGTCCGTACCCGCTGACCTGGGGAGACATGTCGAGCTGCGAAGAAAGTCAGGATTTCTCGGAAAACGTTCGACCCGAACCGCCCTTCCGTGCGTACAGGTTTGGACAGCCGCATGTCCGACAAATCGGAGGCAGGTCTCGTGTTGACTGAAACGAGCATTCGTCGCCGCCCTTCCCAGGATGGAGAGGCCATGTCCAGGCTGCGGTCGGCCCGGCGGAGCCGGATGCAGTACGTATGGCCGTTGCGCCCGGACGCCCGGACCGTCGGCCACGCCCGGTCGATCATCCGGGAGGAGCTGTCCGGGCTCGACCTGCACGACGACGTCGTGGACGACGCCGTCCTCATGGTGAGCGAGCTGGTCACCAACGCGTTCATGTACGGCGAGGGCCCCTACGAGCTGCTGCTCCACGTGGACGCCAAAGAGGTCATGTGCGTCGTCGTGGACGCCGGGCCGCCCCTGCCCGCCCCCTCGGTCCCCGACCCGTCCGCCGAGCACGGACGGGGGCTGCGCATCGTCGCCCGGCTCTCCGACGGCTTCTACGGCTGCCATCCCCAGCGTTACCTGACCCACCCCGACCTGGTCGGCAAGGCCACCTGGTTCGCGCTGCCACGCCGCGGCGGGCCCGGCAACGTCGTGCCGATCAGGGCGGGCACGTAGAGGGCTTCCAGTCTCCTGCAAGTCGGCCCGACCATACTGTGATCAATTAGGACGAAGCCGATGAGTGGGACAACGTGGAATTCCGAGTTCTGGGACCGCTGGAGGTCCGCGACGCCGACGGGGGCGTGGTCGGTCTCGGCGGCCCCCGTCCGCGAGCCGTGCTGGCCCGGCTGCTGGTCGCGCAGGGGGCCGTGGTCCCCGCCGAGACGCTGATCGACGACCTGTACGGCGACGCCGCCCCGCCCAGCGCCCTGCCCACCCTGCACTCCTACGTCTCCAACCTGCGCCGCGCGATCGAGCCGGACCGGGGGCCGCGCGCCCGGCCCAGGACGCTGGTCGCCCGCCCGCCCGGCTACCTGCTGGCCGCCGCCGACGTGGACGCGCTCCGGTTCGCCGAGCTGGTGAACCGGGCCGAGTTCCGGTCGGCCGAGGAGGCGCTGGCCTGCCTGGAGGAGGCGCTCGGGCTGTGGCGCGGCTCGCCGTACGAGGAGTTCCAGGACGAGCCGTGGGCGATCATCGAGGTGAGCCGCCTGCGCGAGCTGCGCCTGGTCGCGGTCGAGCGGCGGGCCCGCGCGCTGCTCGACCTGGGCCGTCCCCAGGCACTGATCACCGAGCTGGAGGCCGAGACCGTCGCCAACCCGCTGCGCGAGCGCCTGTGGTGCCTGCTCGCGCTGTCCCTGTACCGCACCGGGCGCCAGGCCGAGGCGCTGGCCGTGCTGCGCACGGCGGCCAGGCGGCTGTCCGAGGAGCTGGGTCTCGACCCCGGGCCGGAGCTGCGGTCGCTGGAGTCGGACATCCTGCGCCAGGCCGGCTCGCTCGCGCCGGTGGACGACACCCCGGCGCTGGTGGCCGCGCCACGCCCGCCGGACGTCCCGCACGGGCGGGAGGCCGAGCTGGCCGAGCTGGTGGCGGTGGCCGAGCGGGCCACGCCCGCCGGGCTCGCGGTCGCCGAGGTCAGTGGCGAGCCGGGGATCGGGAAGACGCGGCTGCTGGAGGCGTTCGGCGAGCACTGCGCGCGGCTCGGCCGGCTCGTGCTGCGCGGACGCTGCCACGACGCCGAGGGCACGCCCGCGCTGTGGCCGTGGACGCAGGTGTTCCAGGCGCTGGAGCCGCACTGCCCGCCGCCGGACCGCGAGCCCCTGTCCGGCCTCCTCGACGCCCGCCCCGAAGCGCCGCCGGACGCCGGGGGACCGGCCGAGGCGTTGTTGTCGCGCCGGAACCAGGCCGCCGCCCGGTGGCTGGTCACGGCCTCGCGCGCCCAGCCGCTCGTCATCGTCCTGGACGATCTCCAGTGGGCCGACCCCGCCTCGCTCGACCTGCTCAGGCACCTGGTCATGCTGCTGCGCGGCGGCGCGGTCACGCTGGTCGCGGCCTTCCGCACCGGGACCGGCGACGTGCTCGGGCGGCTGGTCCGCTACGACCTGTCGCGGCTGCGCCTGACCGGCGTCGGCCCCGAGGCGGTCCGGGCCATCGCCGCCGACCTCGGCGTCGAGCTGGACGACGAGTCGTGCGCCAGGATGGCCGACTGCACCGGCGGCAACCCGTTCTTCCTGCGCGAGAGCCTCAGGCTGCTGGCCCAGGACCCGGATGTGAACGAGGTGCCCGAGGCGGTGACCGAGCTGGTCCGCCTGCGGCTGGACGCGCTCGCCGGGGTCACGGACGTGCTGGCGGTCGCGGCGCTGGCCGGACGGGAGTTCGACCCGGCCGTGGTGGCCCGGGTCGCCGGGGAGGAGGCGTACGGGCCGCTCGACCGGGCCGTGCGCGGCGGCCTGCTGGCGGCGCGGGCCGGCGGGCGGCTGGCGTTCGTGCACGACCTGGTGCGCGAGGCGCTCGTCAGGGATCTGCCGCCGCTGCGCAAGGCCGCGCTGCACCGGGACCTCGCCGCCGCGCTGGCCGCCCGTCCGGCGACCGACGTCGAGGTGATCGCCCACCACGCCGTGCAGGCCGGGCCGGTGGCGTACGCGGAGGCGGTGCGGTGGGCGCGGGCCGCGGCCGAGCAGGCCGAGCTGCGGCTGGGCTACGCCGAGTCCGCGTCCTGGCTGGGCCACGCGGTGACCGCGCACGACGCCTGCGGCGGCGACCCGGCCGAGCACGTGGAGCTGCTCCTGCGGCAGGTGCGCGCGCTGCTCGCGGCGGGCGAGCCGGCCGGCGCCCGCCGGGTCAGGGACCAGGCCGTGCGGGCGGCCGACCGCATCACGGAAGGGGGCGCGGCGCTCCGGGTCCGGGCACTGACCTCGTTCGACACGCCGTCGATCTGGACGCTGCGCGACCCGTACGGCGCGGCCGACCCGCTGCTCGTCCGCCGCTTCGAGGACGCGCTGCGCGAGCTGCCGGAACCGGACGGCCCCGAGCGCGCGATGCTGCTGGCCGGGCTGGCGCAGGAACTCTACGACGCCTCCGGCGACCCGCGGGCCGACGAGCTGTCCGCGCAGGCCGTGGCCATGGCCCGGCGGCTGGGCGACCGGCGGCTGCTGATGCGCGCGCTCAACGCCAGGCACCTGTCGCTGCCGCGTCCCCTGCACGTGCACGAGCTGGCCGACCTCGCCGCCGAGCTGCACGAACTGGCGGACGGCGAGCCGGCCTACCAGCTGCTGGCGAACATGATGGACACCCACAACCGGCTGGAGCTCTTCGACGTCACCGGTGCCGACCTGGCCGCGGCCCGCTGCGACGACCTGCTCGACCGGCTCCCGCTGCCCTGGCCGCGCTTCCAGCACACGCTGTGGCGGGCGGGCCGGCTGGTGCTCGGCGGCCACTTCGACGAGGCGGACGACCTGTACGCCGACGCCGCCGACCAGGCGACCGGCCTCGGCATCTGGCACGCCGCCCGCGCCGTGACCGCCGGCCGCCTGGCCCTGGACTACCACCGGGGCACGATGGCCGCCGCGGGCCCGCTCATCGATGTCCTGCGCGGCGCGAACCACGCCCTCGACCAGGCCGTGCGGACCCTCCACCGGCACGCCCAGGGCCGCATGGACGAGGCCCGCAAGCTGAACGGCCAACCGCTGCTCGACCGGTCGCGCCCGTCCACCCTGTGCCTGCGGGCCGCCGCCGCGGCGGCGCTCGGCCGGGTGCACGAGTGCCGCCTGCTCTACGAGGCGCTGCTGCCCTTCGGCGGCCGGATCACCGTCCTGTCGGCCTGCGCCTGGGTGGGGCCGGTGGACTGGCACCTCGCGCTGCTGGCCGAGGCGACCGGCCGGCACGAGAGCGCGGTCCGGCACCTGACCGAGCTCGAACGGCTGGCCGCCCGCAACGGCCTGACCTGGTGGCGCGACCGGGCGGCCGAGGCCCGCCGGGGGCCCGGCCGCAAGCACCTGCAACTGGCCACCAGCGGATGACAAGGGCTCCCTGGTCGACTCTCCTGACGATCGCCAGGGGAGCCGATCGCCGGGAGGGGAGTGCGGGATGACGGGTGCGCAGGCTTTGGTGCGGGCGCTTGAGCGGGTCGGCGTGGACACCGTGTTCGGCATCCCCGGCGGCGCCGTCCTGCCCGCCTACGACCCGCTGTACCGCTCGACCTCGATCAGGCACGTGCTGGTCCGGCACGAGCAGGGCGCCGGGCACGCGGCCGAGGGTTACGCGCAGGCCACCGGCAAGGTCGGGGTCTGCATGGCGACCAGCGGCCCGGGGGCCACGAACCTGGTGACGCCGCTCGCCGACGCCTACATGGACTCGGTGCCGATCGTCGCGATCACCGGCCAGGTGCCCAGCTCGCAGATCGGCACGGACGCCTTCCAGGAGGCCGACATCACAGGCATCACCCTGTCGATCACCAAGCACAGCTTCCTGGTCACCGACGCGGCCGACATCCCCCGCACGATCATGGAGGCCTTCCACATCGCCTCCACGGGCCGTCCCGGGCCGGTGCTGGTGGACATCACCAAGGACGCGCTCCAGGCCGAGACCGCCTTCGTCTGGCCGCCGGTCATGCGGCTGCCCGGCTACCGCCCGGTCGCCCGGCCGAACGCCCGGCAGATCAGGGCCGCCACCGAGCTCATGGCCGCGGCCCGGCGGCCGGTCCTGTACGTCGGCGGCGGCGTGCACAAGGCGGGCGCGTCCGCCGAGCTGCTGCGCCTGGCCGAGCTGACCGGCATCCCGGTCGTCACCACGCTCATGGCCCGCGGCACGTTCCCCGACAGCCACCCGCTGCACATGGGCATGCCCGGCATGCACGGCTCGGTCGCGGCCGTCGGAGCCCTCCAGCGGGCCGACCTGATCGTCGCGCTCGGCACCCGGTTCGACGAGCGTGTCACCGGCGACCTGGGCACGTTCGCGCCGCACGCCAAGGTCGTGCACGCCGACGTGGACCCGGCCGAGATCTCCAAGAACCGGCACGCCGACGTGCCCGTCGTGGGCGACTGCAAGGAGGTGCTGACCGAGCTGACGGCCGCCCTGGACGCCCTGGCCCGCCGGCCGGGCGACCGTGCGGACTGGTTGCGCACGCTGGAGGGCTACCGGCGCACGTACCCGCTGGGCTACGAGACGGTCGAGGGCACGCTCGCCCCGCAGTACGTCATGCAGCGGCTGAGCGCCCTGGCCGGTCCCGAGGCCATCTACACCTCCGGCGTGGGCCAGCACCAGATGTGGGCCGCCCAGTTCATCAACCACGAGCGGCCGGGCTCGTTCGTCAACTCCGGCGGCGCGGGCACGATGGGCTTCGCGGTCCCCGCCGCGATGGGGGCCAAGATCGGCTGCCCGGACCGCACGGTGTGGGCGATCGACGGCGACGGCTGCTTCCAGATGACCAACCAGGAGCTGGCCGTGTGCGCGCTGGAGGGCGTGCCGATCAAGGTGGCCGTCATCAACAACGGCAGCCTCGGCATGGTCCGCCAGTGGCAGACCCTCATGTACGGCGGCCGCCACTCCAACACCGACCTGCGCGCCGCCCGCCGCATCCCCGACTTCGTCGCGCTGGCCGAGGCGTACGGCTGCCACGGCCTGCGCTGCGAGCGCCCCGAGGACGTGGACGCGGTCGTCGAGAAGGCCATGGCGATCGACGACCGGCCGGTGGTGGTGGACTTCGTCGTGCACCGGGACGCGATGGTGTGGCCCATGGTGCCCGCCGGCACGAGCAACGACGACATCCGGATCGCCAGGGACCTGGCTCCGAACTGGGGAGATGACGAATGAGTCAAGTCGCAACAAAGCAGCCAAAGGTGCCGAACCTCATTTAAGCTTCCTTGACCCGGGGTGGCCCGGGCCGCGGAACCGAGGTGGAAAGTGGCGCTGCGCGTCAAGGTGCTGGGGCCCATCGTGGCCGAGATCGACGGGGTGGAGGTCGCGCTCGGCGGCCCGAGACAGCGCGCGGTGCTCGCCGTGCTGGTCGCGGCGCGCGGGCAGGTGGTCTCGGCCGAACGCGTGCTCGACGCCGCCTGGGACGAGGGCGAGCCCGCCTCGATGCCCACCCTGCACTCCTACATCACCAGGCTGCGCAAAGCCCTCGAACCCGACCGGACCAGCCGGTCGCCGGAGAGCGTGCTGGCCCGCGTCGGCAACGGCTACACGCTGCGCGTCGAGCCCGACGCCGTGGACGCCGAGCGGTTCGCCCGCAAGGTCGCCGAAGGGCAGCTCCTGCTGGAGTCGGGCGACCACAGCTCGGCGCTGGCCGTGCTGAGCGAGGCCGTGGAGCTGTGGCGCGGGCAGCCGTACGGGGAGTTCGCGGGCGCGGCCTTCGCCGTGCCGGAGATCGCGCGGCTCCAGGGGCTGTTCCTGTCGGCGCGGGAGAGCCTGTTCGCCGCGCAGCTCGCACTCGGACGGCACGCGGTCGTCGTGCCGGAGCTGGAGAAGCTCACCGCCGAGCAGCCCATGAGCGAGCGCGGCTGGGAGCTGCTGGTGCTGGCCCTGTACCGGTCGGGCCGCCAGGGCGACGCGCTGGCCGCGCTGCGCTCCGCCCGCCGCGTGCTGGCCGAGGAGCTGGGCATCGACCCGGGGCCGGGGCTGCGCGAGCTGGAGGCGGCGGTGCTGGCCCAGGACGACGCGCTGCGCCCCGGCGTCGCCGCGCCGCTGCCGGAACGCGGCGGCAACCTGCCCTTCCCCGTGACCGCGCTGGTCGGCCGGACGGCCGAGGTCGAGCAGGTGGCCGCGCTGCTCGACGGGCACCGGCTGGTCACGCTCACCGGGCCGGGCGGCATCGGCAAGACCCGGCTGGCGCTGGAGACCGCGCGGGCCAGGGACGACGCCGACGGGCCCTGGCTGGTCGAGCTGGCCGGGCTGGCCGACCCTTCGCTGGTGGCCGGGGCCATCGCCCAGGTGCTCGGGCTCACCGGGCCGGTCACCGGGCAACGCCTGGCGTACGCGCTGCGCGGCCGGAGCCCGCTGCTCGTGATCGACAACTGCGAGCACCTCGTGGCGGCCGTCCGCGACACGGTGTCCGAGCTGCTGGCCGGGACGGGCGGCGTGCGCGTGCTGGCCACCAGCCGCGAGACGCTCGGCGTGCCGGGCGAGGCCCTGTACGACGTGCCGCCGCTGTCCACGGCGGACGCCCGCGACCTGTTCCTGAGCCGGGCCAGGGCCGCCGCGCCCGGCTGGCAGCCGACGCCCGCCGAGCTGGCCAACGCCGAACGCCTCTGCCTAGGTCTGGACGGGCTGCCCCTGGCGGTCGAGCTGGCCGCCGGGCAGTGCCGCATGTTGTCGGTCGAGCAGATCCTCACCTCGATGGACGACAGGTTCAGCGTGCTCACCGACGGCGCCGGCCCGCAACGGCACCGCACGCTGGCCCGTACCGTGGAGTGGAGCTACGACCTGCTCGAACCAGCCGAACGCGAGCTGTTCCACCGGCTCGGCGCGTTCGCCTCCGGCTTCGACCTGGACGCCGCGGCCGCGGTGTGCGGGCGGCCGGTCCTGGGCGGCCTGGGCGCGCTGGTGCGCAAGTCGCTGGTCTCCGTCGAGCCCGGCACCTCGCCGCGCCGCTACCGGCTGCTGGAGACGATCAAGGAGTTCGCCCGCGCCCGGCAGGACCCGGCCGAGCTGGCCGAGGCCCAGGCCGCGCATCGTGCCTGGGTGCTGGCCCGCGCCGAGGCCGCCGACGCCAGGATCCGCGGCGAGGGGGCGACCGCCGCGATGGAGGTGCTCCTCGCCGACCAGGCCGAGCACCGGGCCGCGTTCACCTCGGCGATGCTGGCCGGGGACGGCGGGTACGCGCTGCGGCTCACCGGCCTGCTGTCGTGGTTCTGGTACCGCAGGGGCCATGTGGCCGAGGGGCTGGCCAGCCTGTCGGCGGCCATGGAGCTCTACCCCGACGCCGAGCCCGGCGTGCGCTCCCAGGCGCTGATCGGCATGGCCGGCCTGCACTACCTGGCCGGCGACTTCGTCGCCGCGAGCCGGCGGGCCAGGGAGGCGGCCGAGATGGCCCGCCTGGCCGACGACCTGGTCGCCGAGGGACGCGCCCTGACCTACCGCGCGCTGTTCGGCGGCCTGTGCGGGGCGCCGAACGCCCTGGCCGACGCCCGTGCCGCGCTCGACCTGGCCGAGGTGGCCGGCATGGAGTGGCTGCACGCCGAGGCGCTGATGGTGCTCGGCATGCTGCTGGTGTTCGCCCGGGAGACGGGCGAGGCGGCCGGCTGGCTGACCCGGTCGATCGAGGTGGCCACCAGGACGGGACACCGCTTCGTCACCGCCTCCTCGACCTGGCTGCTGATGAAGATCGACCTGCTGAACGGCCGTACCGACCGGCCGCTGGCGTCCGGGCTGCCGATCCTGCGCATGCTCGACGAGGACAAGGACGTCACGTCCTGGCTGGTCATGGCGCACACGCTGGCCGGGGTGCTCACCGCGGGCGGGCTGCCGCGCGACGGCGCCCGCCTGCTCGGCGCGGTCGAGGCGGTCGGGGCCCGGGTCGGCTTCTCGCCGCCGGAGCTGGACCCGGCCGACGGCGCCGAGCGGGAGGCGCTGATCCGGGGCGCGCTGCCCGCCGCCGAGCTGGCCGAGTGCCTGCGCGAGGGCGCCGCCCTGTCACCTGCCCAGGTGCACGGCCTGCTCGACCGGCTGATCCGGAGCCGCGTCCACTGACCGGGGATCCCGCTCTCACCTGACCGGGGATCCCGCTCTCGCCTGGCCGGCCCGCGAGCCGCCGCCCCGCTCACGCCGACCGCGCGGGCCGGACGGCGGCCAGCACCAGCAGCCCGGCGAGCAGCCCGGCGACCGCCGCGGCCAGGTAGACGGCGTTCAGCGCCGCAGGGAACGAACCCGGCCCGGTCATGCCGTCCTGGAACAGGATGCCGAAGGCGGCGACGCCGAGGGCGTACCCGAGCTGCCGGACGGTGTTGACCGCGCCCGCCGCCATCCCCGCACGGTGCGGCGGGACGTGCGCCATGGCGGCCGAGCTGAGGGCCGGGATGGCCAGGCCGACGCCGATCCCGGTCACCACCAGGCCCGGCGCGAGCGACGTCCACGTGGAGTGCTCGTCGAGCATGCCCTGCAACAACGCGCCCGCGGCGATCAGCAGCAGCCCGCCGCCGACCGCGGCGCGCGCCGTCAGCCGGGGGAGCAGGCGGGCGACGGCGACCGAGACGACCAGCGAGGTGCCGGCCATCGGCGTCAGCGCCAGGCCCGCCTGGACCGGCCCGAGCCCCAGCCCGCCGGCCTGCTGCAACCAGAGCGAGGTGAAGGCCAGGCAGGCGAACGCGGCCGGCATGAGCAGCCCGGCCCCCGCCATGATCCCGCTGAACGCCTTGTCCGCGAACAGCCGCAGGTCCACCATGGGATGCGCACTGCGCGACTCCACCAGCACGAACGCGGCGAACGCGAGCACCGCCACGGCGAGCGGCGCCAGCGTGCGCGCCGACGTCCAGCCGTGCGGCCCGGCCTCGATCAGCCCGTACGTGAGCGCGCCCGCCGCCAGGGTGAACGTGCCCATCCCGGCCACGTCCGGCCGGCCCCCGCCCGGCAGGCGGGACTCGCCGACCGTGCGCCAGGTCATCCAGGCGGCGGCCAGGCTGATGGGCAGGTTCACCAGGAAGACCGCCCGCCAGTGCAGGTGCTCGGTGAGCAGCCCGCCGAGCACGGGGGCGAGCGCCGCGGCGGCCCCGTTCACGCCGCCCCACACGCCGAACGCGATGCCGCGTTCCCGGCCGTGGTAGGTGGCGCTGATCAGGGCCAGCGTCGTGGCCATCATGGCGGCGCCGCCCGCCCCCTGGAGCACGCGGGCCGCCAGCAGCAGGCCCCCGGTGGGCGCGAGTCCGCAGGCCAGGGAGGCCAGCGCGAACACGCCCAGGGCGATCAGGTACACCTTGCGCCGCCCGGCGTGGTCGGCGACCGAGCCGGCCGCCAGCAGCAGCGCGGCCAGGGCCAGGGCGTAGCCGTCCAGGAGCCACTGGGCGTCGGTGAAGGACATCTTCAGGTCGGCGGTGATGCCGGGCAGGGCCACCATGACGATGGTCACGTCCACCAGGAGCATGAAGGCGCCCAGGCAGGCGGCGGCCAGCGGCCACCAGCTCGTACGGGTCAATGTCGTGTTCATGGCGGCAAGAATCCGGCCCCGACGGGGGATAACCCTAGCCGCCGAAGCAGTTCTGCCGGTTTTCCGCGCTCTGTAGCCTTCTCTGGTGGAAAACGTCACGCTCGACGAGGTCGACCGCGGGCTGCTGCACGCGTTGCAGGTGGACGGGCGGGCCTCGTTCAGCCGGATCGCCGAGGTGCTGGGGGTGTCCGACCAGCGAGTGGCCCGCCGCTACCGGCGGCTGCGCTCCAGCGGCGCGGTCCGGGTCGTTGGCGTGGTGGACCGGCAGCGGCTCGGCCACCAGTCGTGGGCCATCCGGTTGCGCTGCACGCCCGACGCCGGCGCCTCGATCGCCGAGGCACTCGCACGGCGGCCCGACACCTTCTGGGTGCATTTGCTGTCCGGCGGCACCGAGATCTCCTGCGGCGCCATCCAGCGCCTCGACCGGGAACGCGAGCCGCTGCTGCTGACCAAGCTGGCCAGGACCAACCGGGTGCTCGCGGTGTCGGCGCACCGGACCCTGCACATGTTCGTCGGCGGCCGCATCGGCTGGGCCGGGCTCGCCGCGCTCTCCGCCGACCAGGTCGCCCACCTGCGGGCCGGCCGCGTGTACGGCCCCCGCGACACCGGCGAGCACGTGACGCTCGGCCCCGGCGACGACGCGCTGCTGGCCGAGCTGTCCCGCGACGGCCGCACCGGCCACGCCGACCTGGCGGCGGCGACCGGCTGGTCGGAGTCCACGGTCAGGCGGCGGATGGACCAGCTCTGCGCGGCCGGCGCCCTGTTCTTCGACATGGACGTGCTGCCCCAGCTGCTGGACTACCGGGTCGAGGCCCAGCTGTGGATGTCGGTGCCGCCCGCCGACCTCGACGCGACCGGCCGGGCGCTGGCCGAGCACCCGGAGGTCGCCTTCGCCGGGGCGACCACGGGCCCGACGAACCTCGCGGCCAGCGTGGTGTGCCGCGACGACACCGCCTTCTACCGCTACCTCACCGACAGCCTGGGCGCGCTGCCCGCCATCCGGCACATCGAGACCGCGCCGATCATCAGGACCATCAAGCGGGCGGGCGCCGGGCTGACGAGTTGACCTCAAGTCGTCTTGAGGTTGCACGCTGGTCGTGGAAGTCGTTGCGGATGAGGAGTGGTCATGAGAGTGGTGCAGGTGACGCGGTTCGGCGGGCCCGAGGTGCTGGAGACGCGGACCGTCCCGGACCCCGTGGCCGGGCCGGGCGAGGTCGTGGTGCAGGTCGGCTTCGCGGAGATCAATTTCATCGAGACGCAGCTCAGGCGGGGGTTCACGCCGGGGCCGCCGCTGCCGGAGCCGCCGTACGTGCCGGGTGGGGGCGTGGGCGGGCTCGTGCTGTCCGTGGGCGATGACGTCGATGCCGGGCTGGTGGGGCGGCGGGTGGTGGCCCGTACGCCGGGCTTCGGCGGCGGGAACGCCGAACTTGTCGTGGTCAGGGCCGCGGACCTGATCGAGGTGCCGGACGGGCTCGCGCTGGCCGACGCCACGGCGCTGCTCATCGACGGCAACACGGCCGTGGGCCTGTTCGCGAACGCCGCGATCCGGCCCGGCGAACGGGTGCTCGTCCAGGCCGCCGCCGGCGGGCTCGGCAGCCTGCTCGTGCAACTGGCGCGCGGGGCCGGCGCGCGGGTGGTCGGGGCGGCGGGCGGCGCGGCCAAGCTGGCGGTGGTCGCCGGGCTCGGCGCCGAGGCCGCCGTCGACTACTCGCGTCCCGGCTGGACCCAGGAGGTCCTCGACGCGACCGGGGGGCGCGGGCCCGACGTGGTCTTCGACGGCGTGGGCGGCGAACTCGGCCGCCAGGCGTTCGAGGTGACCGCGCGCGGCGGGCGGTTCTCCGTGCACGGCGCGTCCAGCGGCAGCGCCACGACCGTCGATCCGGCCGAGGCCGAGCGCCGGGGCGTCACCGTGCTCGGCCTGGAGCAACTGTTCGCCCTGGGCCAGGACGGGAACGAGCGGACCGTGCACGCGCTCGCCGAGGCGGCGGCCGGACGGCTCAAGGCGGTCGTCGGGCGCACGTTCCCGCTGGAGCAGGCGGCCGAGGCGCACGCGGCGATCGAGGCGCGCGCGGTGAACGGCAAGACCCTGCTGGAGGTCTGACCCACCCACGGCCCCCGGCGGGGTGCCGGGGTCATAATCGAGGCGTGCACCGGCCGTCCAGGCGACTCCTCCTCCAGGCGGGCGGCGACGGGCGACCGGCTGAGGCTCGCCTTCGGGGCGACGGCCGCGCTGGAGGGTGCTTCGGTGACGGTGACCGTCCGGCTGTCGTGACGGGTCAGGAGAGCACGGCCTGGGCGGCGACCAGCTCGGCGTACCTGCCGCCCATGGCCGTCAGCTCGTCGTGGGTGCCGCGTTGCACCACCCGGCCCGCGTCGATCACGAGGATCAGGTCGGCGTCCCTGACCGTGCTGAGCCGGTGGGCGATCACGATCCGGGTCTGGACGAGCCGGCTCAGGTTCGCCTCGATGGCCGCCTCCGTGGCGCTGTCCAGGTTGCTGGTGGCCTCGTCGAGCAGCAGCACCTTCGGGCGCGACAGGACGGCGCGGGCCAGCGCGAGCCGCTGCCGCTGCCCGCCGGACAGGCCGCCGCCGTCGGTGAGCATCGTCTCGTACCCCATGGGCATGTCCATGATCTCGTCGTGCAGCGCCGCCAGGCGGGCCGCGGCGACCACCCGCTCCAGGGACGCGCCCGGCTCGTTCAGCGCGATGTTCTCCCTGATCGAGCCGCTGAACAGGGACGGGTCCTGGGTGACCACCCCGAACTGGCGGCGCAGCGTGCGCAGGTTCAGCTCGGCGGCCGGGACGCCGTCGTAACGGATCTCGCCGAGCACGGGCGTGTGCAGCGCGAGCAGCAGCCGGGCCAGCGTGCTCTTGCCCGAGCCGGACGCGCCCACCAGCGCGACCTTCTGACCGGGACGGATGGAGACCGAGACGTCGCGCACGGTCCAGGGGGCGCGCGGGTCGTGCCGGAAGCTCACCCCGCGCAGCTCGACCGCGCCCCGCAGCCGCAGCACCTCGATGCCGTTGCTCGGCTCCGGCTCCGAGGCCAGGATGTCGGAGAGCCGGTCGAAGTGCGCGCCCGCCTGCTGGAGGCTCTGCAGCCCGGTCATCAGCGAGCCGAGCGGGGTCAGCGCGCCGAGCGCGATGGCGTTCAGCGCCACCAGCGCGCCCACCGTGAGCTGCCCGTCGAGCACCCGCCAGGCGCCCAGCCACAGCAGCCCGAGCGGCGCCGTCACCCGGATCGCGGCCAGCGCCGACTCCAGCAGCCCCCTGGTCAGCCCGGCCCGCACGTCCGCGCTGAGCTGCCTGGCGAAGTGGGACGACCACTGGTCCACGGCCCGCTTCTCGGCGCCCGACGCCTTCAGCGTCTCGATGCCGGTGATCGTCTGGATCAGGCTGGTCTGGGACGCCGACAGCGCCGTCAGCTCCTGCCGGGTGAGCGTGGCGATCCGGCTGGTCGTGGCCAGCAGCAGGACTGTCTGCAGCACGGCCAGCCCGGTCAGCGCCAGCCCGAACACCGGGTCCCACAGGTAGACCAGCACCAGATAGCCCACGGCCAGCGGGCCGTCCAGCAGCGCCGCCACGACCTGCCCGGTGAGGATGTCGCCGAGCGTCGAGACGCTGCCCGCCCTGGTCACCAGGTCGCCCTTGCCGCGCTGCTGGAAGTACCGGTACGGCAACGTCACCAGATGGCTGACCAGACTCTCGGTGAGCTCCTGGTCGGCACGGGCCCGTACGGCGACCAGCAGCGCCGCCCGCAGGTACCCGATCACCAGCTGGGCCGCCCCCGCGAGCAGCACGGAGACGCCCAGCAGGGACAGCACGTCCACCGCCCGCCTGGGCACGATGGAGTCCAGAAGGAGCTGCGAGAACATCGGCAGCGCGAGCCCGAGCACCTGCAGCAGCAACGAGGCCGCGATGAGCTGCGCGAGCAGCCCCCTGCGCCGCCGGAACAGCGTCCGGACGAACTCCCTGCGCCAGGCCCCCGCCGCCGACGTCGTGCCGCGCCGGAACCCCTCGCCCGGCTCGAACACCAGCAGCACGCCGGTGAACCCGGCCCCGAACTCCTCCGGCGTCAGCCTGCGGCGGCCGTGCCCGGGGTCGACGACGTCCACGCGGTCGGGGGACCAGCGTTCGACCACGATGAAGTGGTTGAACTCCCAGTGCGCGACGGCGGGGAGCGGCACGCGGGCCAGGTCCTCGGGGGCCAGGGAGAAGGCGCGGGCCTTGAGTCCGTGGTCGCGGGCGCCGTCCACGATCGCCTTGGCGCTCAGGCCGTCGCGGCCGATCTGGAGGCGCTCGGCGACCTGGTGCAGCGTGGTGCGCTGCCCGTGGTGGCACAGCACCATGGCCAGGCAGGCCGCGCCGCACTCGGTGTCGGTGTTCTGGAGCAGGACGGGCAGGCGGCGCAACATCAGGCGACCGCCTCGACCGCGGCCATGGTCAGCAGCAGGCCGGTGGCGAGGAGCACGGCCACCAGCAGCCACAGCGCGAGGAACGACGGGGTGCTGATCACCGGCGGCGTCCGGGTGACCCGCGACATCGCCCGGTGCCGCAGCGCCTCCTCCCGGTAGATGCCCTGTCCGTCCCGCGCGGGGGGCGCCGCGTGGCGCGGGGCAGGGCGCGTCCTGCCGTACGGATCGGTCATGGCCGGCGCTCCCCGCCCGGAACCGTCACCCGCCACCCCCATGGCTCACCTGCCTCTCCACTCAAGTCCCGGCAAGCCTAGGAACGGCTACTTGGAAGCCACTTGGGATCCACTTCTCGACGCACCGCCCGCCGGACGTGCGCCTGACAGGCGGGTCAGCGGAAGAGCAGGTCGCCGAAGTTCGGGTCGGCCGGCTCGCCCGGGTCCCTCTCGCTCGGCGAGGGCAGGGCGGTGGGGGCGGGGTCCGAGGGGGTGGCGTCCGGCGTGGCCGTGGGGGAGGGGCCGGCCGAGCCCGTCCCGCCCGGCGTGGGCGTCGGCGTGACCGTGACCGTCGCGGACGGCGTGGGCGTCGCGGCCGGGCCGGTGGACGGACCGGGGGACGGCGTCGGGCTCGGCGGCCGGGTCGCCCGACGTTCGTGCCGCGGCTCGCCGGCCGCCCGCCCGTCCCGGCGGTCCTTGCGGCCGGGGGCCCTGCCGGCCTCGCCCGGGGCCCGTCCGGCGACCTGGTCGGCCACCGTGCGGTCCGCGATGATCTCGTAGATCACGATGCTGCCCATGCTGACGGTGAACACCAGGGCCGCGGCCCCGCCCACCCTGGCCCAGCGCGGCCTGCGCCCGCGCAGGGCGACGGCCGTGCGCCGCTTCACCCTGTCGCCCGTGCGCTTGAGGTAATGCGTGTAGACGTCGGCGATGACGGTGCTGGCCACGCTCATCATCGCGGCGCCGATCACCGTCCCCGCCGTCCCGAGGTAGGAGGCCGCGACCGCGGCGGTGACCGCGGCCAGGGCGCTTCCCACGATCTGCGGCACGCTCAGCTCCAGCTTCCGCTGCTTGCCGCTCATAGCCAGGATCGTCCCCTCTTGTGGTGCGACGAAGGTGAACAAGCCACCTTGGCCCCCACGGGACGGGACGCCCACGGCGACGCGCGGCAGTTTGCCGCGTCCTGGACCCGCGCTTGACGAGGGCGGGAACCGGCCCGAGCGCGGCGGCGGGTCACCGCACGAGCGGAAGCCGGTTCACCCCCGTCATGGTCGGCGTGGGCATGAAGACCACCGGGTCGCCGGGATCGGTGCGCAGGACGCCGACCCGGTCGAGCAGGATGTTCAGCGCCACCCGCCCTTCCAGCCGGGCCAGGGGGGCGCCCAGGCAGAAGTGGATGCCCCGGCCGAAGGCGAGATGCGGGTTGGGGTCGCGGCCGGCGTCGAAGACGTCGGGGTCGGGGAACTGCCTGGGGTCCCGGTTGGCCGCGCCGAGCCAGAGCATGACCATCTTGTCGGCCGGGATCGTCGTCCCCCCCAGCTCGACCTCGCGGGTGGTCGACCGGGCCAGCCCGGCGAACGGGGTGAACAGCCGCAACGACTCCTCGATCACGGCCGGCACGGTGGAGCGGTCGGCCCGCACCTTGTCCTGCTGCCCGGGGAAGGCGTCCAGGCACACGACCGTGTTGCCGAGCAGCATCGTCGTGGTGATGTGCCCGGCCAGCAGCAGCAGTATCGCGAAGTTGACGACCTGCTCTTCGGGCAGGCGCTCGCCGTCCACCTCGGCCTCGACCAGCTTGGTGAGCAGGTCGGCGCGGGGCCGCGTGCGGCGCTCCGCGGCGTGCCCGGCGAGGTACTGCGTCATCTCCCGCCATGGTTTGAGGGTCTTCGCCACGTTCGCGCTCTGGTCCTCCACCGGCTCGGCGAGCGAGACCTTGGCGTCGCGCTGGAACAGCCCGTCGGCCCACTGCCTGAACAGGGCCCGGTCGCTGCTCGGCACCCCCAGCAGCTCGGCGATGACGATGACGGGGAGCGGGTAGGCCAGGTCGCCCACCAGCTCCAGGCGGTCGCGTCCGTCGGCCGCGTCGAGCAGCTCGTGGGTGAGCTCGGCGATCCGCGGTTCGAGGTCCGCGACGACCTTGCGGGTGAACGCGCTGCTGACCAGCTTGCGCAGCTTGCCGTGCTCCGGCGGGTCGATCTGGGTGATGAACCCCGCCAGCGAGAAGTCCTCGCCCTCCGGCAGCACCCCCTTGGGCACCAGCCGCATGGTGTCGGAGGAGAACGTGCCGGGGTCGGCGAGCACGTCGTGCACTTCCTGGTAGCCGTAGACGTTGTACATCCCGGCGGCGGCGTCGTACTCGACGGACGGGCCCGATCGCGGCCCGTGCAGCCAGAAGTGCTGCTTGGAGATGTTGTACCGTTCGACGATGTCGGACATCGCCTCTCCTTAGTCGTAGATCCACTTTCGGTAGGGCGGGATCAGTTCCTCGAGAATTGCGACGTACTCCGCCGCCGCCGCCGCCAGAACCTCGGCGGACGGCTGCACGGCGGGCTCGAAGGCGTGGCGCACGGTGAAGGCGAGCGCGTCCGCCTGCTCCTCGACGCTCAGCTCCGTCCCGACGGTGTCGATGCCGTCGAGCAGGTAGAAGCCCGTGGACGCGGCGCTCAGCGTGTACCGGGGGTGTGGCATGTCGGGTCTGAGCAGGCCGTACCGGTCGGCCACCCGCTGGAAGCGCTCGGCCGCGAGGAGGTCGTGGCTGCGCAGCGGGTGCTTGGCCAGTTTGCCCAGCAGTTCGATGTCGGTGGTGAACAACGCCCGCAGCAGCGGCCGGCGGCTCATGGAGACGAAGGCCGCCCGCGAGAACCGATGCGGCAGCACCTGGGCGGGATCGCGCCGCAGCAGCGCCGCGAACTCCTCCACGACCTCGATGGACTCCCGCAGCAGCAGCGCCTCGAACAGCTCGTTCTTGGTCCGCCAGTGCAGGTAGATGGTGCCCTTGCCCACCCCGGCGCGGGCCGCGATGTCGTCGACGGTGACCCTGCGGTAGCCGTGACGCAGGAGCAGCTCGCCGGCGGCGTCGAGGATCCGGTCGGCCCTTTCCACCATGCGCCCCCACCTCGTGACTAGATATGAAATCTGGTCATCAGTCACGGTACGCCGCGCCGGGGCTCCGCACAAGGGATCGCTCAGCCCAGGACGGCCGGCCGCAGCTCGTCCTCGCACCACTGACGGAAGCCGGTGGGCGTGGTGGCCTGCGCGGTACGCGGCTCGGCGTTGTCCAGCCCCTGGTTCTTGGCCTCCATCATGTCGGCCATCCCCTGGGCCATCGCCTCCGACCAGCCCTGCTCGGCGATCACGGACCGGAACGCCGCGATCGGCACGTGCCGCAGCCCGACCGGCCGTCCCAGCACCTCGGACATGATCCGCGCCATGTCCTCGCCCGACAGGTCCTCCGGGCCGAGCACCGGGACGTCGGCCCGCCCGGTCCAGTCGCGGTCGAGCAGCAGCCCGGCGGCCACCGCCGCGATGTCACGGGTGGCGCAGGCGGGGGCCTTCAGGTCACCGTGGATCGGCGAGAAGAACACGCCCTGGTCCCTGATCACCGCCGCCTGGTCGAGCAGGTTGTCCATGAACGAGGGCAGCGTCAGGGCCCGGTAGTGCACGCCCGTGGCGGCGATCAGGTCGTCCATGGCCAGCGAGGCCGTCACGAGACCGGCGTTCAGCGGCAGGCCGCGGCCCAGGGCCGAGACCCCCACCACCCGGCCGACCCCGTGGCGCACGAACGCCTCGCACGCCGGCCGGCTGAAGTCCAGGTAGGCGGCGTCGAGGCCGGCGGCCCGCGGGTTCGGCGGAACGACCCAGAACACGGCGTCGGCGCCCGCGAACGCCTCCTCGACGACGCGGGCGTCGCCGTGCGAACCCGGCACGACCTCCACCCGCTCCCGCACGGCCGCCGGCAGCCGGGCCGGGTCCCGCACGACGACGCGGACCGGCTCCTCCGCGGCCAGGACGAGGTCGAGAACCTGCCGGCCGATCCGGCCGGTGGGCGTGGTGATGACGATCAAGGAGAACTCCAAGGAGAATCGGGGATGTCGTGCTGGGGGGCCACGGCCAGTCAACCGATCGCGGCGGCGAACCTGAAGGACCGATCCGATCGCCATTGATACCCTGCGGATATGAATGACCTGGAGGTCCGCGAGCTCCGCTACTTCGTGGCCGTGGCCGAGGAGCTGCACTTCGGGCGGGCCGCCGAGCGGCTGGGCATGGCGCAGCCCTCGCTGTCGCGGGCGATCCGCGAGCTGGAACGCCGGCTGGGCGTGCGCCTGCTGGAGCGCACCACGCGGCAGGTCACGCTCACCCCGCCGGGCGAGGTCTTCCTGCGCGACGCCAGGACCGCACTCGACGCGGTCGCCGCGGCGGCCCGCCGGGTCCGGCACGCGGCCCGTCCCGAGCCGGGGCTCCGGGTGGCGCTCAAGGCCGACTACGACGCCGGGCTGCTGCCCAGGATCCTCGCGGCCTACCGCCACGAGGACGGCGCG
Organism: Nonomuraea sp. NPDC049637; assembly: GCF_040675235.1. Classification (NCBI taxonomy): domain Bacteria; kingdom Bacillati; phylum Actinomycetota; class Actinomycetes; order Streptosporangiales; family Streptosporangiaceae; genus Nonomuraea; species Nonomuraea sp. NPDC049637. Next base: position 253,559 of record NZ_JBFAOM010000003.1, on the reverse strand, counting down.
CTCCCGGTCGAGCTGCTGCTGGGCGGGCGCAACGAGCAGGCCCCCGCCCTGCGCGACGGCCGGGCCGACGTCGCGCTGCTGACCACCCCCTTCGACGACCGCGACCTCGACACCGAGCCGCTGCTGAGCGAGCCCCGCCTGGTCGCGCTGCCGGCCGCCGACCCGCTGGCCGCCCGGCCCGTGCTGGCCATGGCCGACCTGGCCGGCCGGCCGCTGCCCGACGGCACCCCCGCCGAGCGGGACGGCGCCGAACCCCTCCCCGGCCACCCGCCGCGTCGCACCGGCCTGGACCTGGCCCAGGTCTGCAACCTGGTGGAACTGGGGAGCGCCGTCTGGTTCGTCCCCGTCTCGGTGGCACGGCGGCACCCCCGGCCGGGCATCGCCTACCGAGAGGTCGCCGACCTGCCGCCGTCCGAGCTGGCCGTGGGGTGGCCGCAGGGGTCCCGCTCGCCGGCCGTGGCCGCGTTCGTCCGCGCCGCGGTCGCCGTCGCAGGCCCCCTTCGTACGGGGGCGTAGCGGGATGCCGGGGGAGGGCCCCGGCCCTCGCCAAAAGGGGCAGCCTGGCACAATTGGCGCCGTGCCGAAGGACGCTGGCAGGTGAGGTCGCCCGGGAGGGGCGGGCCCCTGCGCTGGGGCGCCGAGATTGTGCTCGGACTCTGCCGCTCGGCCGTCCTGGTCCTGCTGACCTGCCTGATGCCGATCGTCGGCGTCGTCGTCGGCCACTTCGGCGCCGAGCTGGCCTACTCCTGGTCGGCGAACCTGACCGCGCCCCCGTTCGTCGTGGCCCTGGCGCTGCTGGGCGAGACGCTGCTGGTGATCCTGTGGATCGCCGTGGCCCTGTGGGTCGTGCACCCGCTGACCAGCCGCGCCTTCAGCCAGGCCGCCCGCCGGCTCGCCGCGCGCTGGCTCGGCCTGCGCATCGAGGTCGCCTACCGCACCCCCTCGCCGGTCACCCGCATGGCCACCGGCCACTGGTGGGACGGCGAGGAGTACCACAAGTCCGAACGGGAGGCCCGCCGCCGCGCCCGGATGAACGCCCGCTTCCACGACCCCCAGCTGCACTGGGACGGGCTGTGGTGCCTGCTCGCCGGGCTGACCGTGCTGCCGGTCGCGGCCCTGCCGCTGATCGGCCTGGCCGGCGGCGGCTACCTGACGCTCGTCCCTGACCTCCGCGGCCTCGGCCTCGCCCTGATCGTGGCCGGGCTGGCCGCCGCGCCGTTCGCCTGGCGCGTCCTCGGCCCCCTGGCCGGCCGTTTCCTGGGCCCGATCCCGGACTCGCGGCTCGGCCGGCGGGTGGCGGAGCTGGAGTCCGTGCGCGCCGACCTGACCCAGACCCAGGCCGCCGAGCTCGAACGCATCGAGCGCGGCCTGCACGACGGGGCCCAGGCGCGGCTGGTCGGCATGGGCATGTCGATGCAGGCCGCCGAACACCTCCTGGAGAGCGACCCCGCCGCCGCCCGCGCCATCCTGGCCGACGCCCGCGCCTCGTCGATCGCGGCGCTGGCCGAGCTGCGCTCGCTGGTCCGCGGCATCAACCCGCCGGTGCTCACCGAGCGCGGCCTGGTCGACGCCGTCCGGGCCCTGGCGCTAGACGCGCCCGTCGAGGTGGACGTACGCAGCTCCGTGCCCGCGCGGCCCGAGCGTCCGGTCGAGTCCGCGGTCTACTTCGCCGTCGCCGAACTGCTGGCGAACGTGGCCAAACACGCCCGCGCCACCCGGGCGACCGTCGAGCTCGGCTACGAGCCGCAGGCGCGGACCCTCACCGCGACCGTCACCGACGACGGCGCCGGCGGGGCGAGCGCGTCCGCCGGCTCCGGGCTGGACGGCGTCAGACGCCGGATGGCTGCCTTCGGCGGCCGTCTGGACATCGACAGCCCCCTCGGGGGTCCCACCCGCGTCTCAGTGGCGGTGCCGTGCGACTTGTCATAGCCGAGGATCTCTTCCTGCTCCGCGACGGGCTCGTCCGGCTCGTCCAGGCGTACGGGCACACCGTCGTCGCGGCCGTCGACTCCGGGCCCGCGGCGCTCGAAGCGCTGGTCGGCCACCGTCCCGACGTGGCGATCGTGGACGTGCGGCTGCCGCCGACCTTCTCCGACGAGGGGCTCCAGGCCGCGCTCGCCGCCCGCCGCGAGGTGCCGGGCCTGCCCGTGCTGATCCTCTCCCAGCACGTGGAGCAGCTCTACGCCCGCGAACTGCTGGCCGACGGCCAGGGCGGCGTCGGCTACCAGCTCAAGGACCGCGTACTCGACGCCGGCCAGTTCATGGACGCGCTTGCCCGGGTCGCCGACGGCGGCACGGCGCTCGACCCGACGGTGGTCGCGAAGCTGCTCGGCCGCCCCGCCCACGCCGACCCCCTCGCCACCCTCACCGAACGCGAACGCTCGGTGCTCGAACTGATGGCCGAGGGCCTGTCGAACGCGGCGATCGCGGCCCGGCTGTTCCTCAGCGAGGGCGCCATCAGCAAGTACACGACCACGATCTTCGCCAAACTCGGCCTCGCCGCCGACGACGACACCAACCGCCGGGTGCGCGCCGTCCTCACCTACCTGGGCGCCACCGCCCCCTAGCGCTCGACGGCGCGCTGCTAGTGCTGCTCGACGGCGCGCTCCGCCCGGGACGGCAGCAGCAGCGCGGTCACCACCACCGCCACCGACAGGACCGCGCCCACCACGAACGCCAGCCGCATGCCGCCGAGCGTCGCCAGCGCCTGCGTGAGGCCCTCGGCCCGCAGGCTGTCGGCCCGCGCGCTCATCACGGTGATCACCATCGCGGTGCCGATCGCCGCGGCGACCTGCTGGAGCGTGCTCAGGATCGAGCTGCCGTGCGAGTACAGGTGCGGCGGGACCGCCCCCAGGCCGAGCGTGAAGACCGGGGTGAAGGTCGCGGCCAGGCTCACCATGAGCAGCGCGTGCAGGCCGAGCAGCTGCCAGTACGGCATCGTCATCGTGACCTGGGTGAACCCGGCCAGCGCGAGCATGATCCCGATCGCGCCGGGGATGACCAGCACCCGGCCGCCGTGGTTGTCGAACACGCGGCCGACGGCTGGCCCGAGCAGGCCCATCGCCAGGCCGCCCGGCATCACCAGGAGCCCGGTCTCCAGCGCGCTGAGCGCCCGGACGTTCTGCAGGTAGAGAGGCAGCAGGATCATCGACCCGAGCATCGCCATGAAGGCCACCGACATCAGGACCAGCGCCACCGTGTACGTGCGGTGGCGCAACGTGCGCAGGTCCATCAGCGGCGCGCCGCGCCTCTGCAGCACGAGCTGGCGCACCACGAAGACGGCGATGGCGGCCAGCCCGGCCGCCGTGATCGCGGCGGCGACGCGCACGTCCCCGCCCTCGAACCGGCTGAGCCCGTAGACCAGCCCGCCGAAACCGGCCGCCGCCGTCACCACGCTGAACCAGTCGATGGTGCTGACCTCGGGCTCGCCGGTGTTCCTGAGCTGCCTCAGGCCGCTCCACGTGATCAGCCCGGCGATCGGCAGCACCACCGCGAACAGCAGCCGCCACGACCCGAAGTGCAGGATCACCCCGGAGATCGCCGGGCCCATGGCCGGGGCGACGGAGATCGCCAGCGTCACGTTGCCCATCACCCGCCCGCGGTCCTTCTCCGGCACGACCTGCATCAGCGTGGTCATCAGCAGCGGCATCATCACGGCCGTGCCGGACGCCTGGATGATCCGGGCCCCCAGCAGCACCCCGAACACCGGCGCCACCGCGGCCAGCGCCGTTCCCAGCAGGAACAACCCCATGGCGGTGGTGTACGCCGTGCGGGTGGTGACCCGCTGCAGGAACCAGCCGGTGATCGGGATGACCCCGGCCATGGTCAGCATGAAGGCCGTGGAGAGCCACTGGGCGGTCTGCTCGGTGATGTGCATGGCGTCCATCAGCCGGGGGATCGCGTTGATCATGATCGTCTCGTTGAGCACGACCACGAACGTCGCCAGCACCAGCAACCGGATCACGGCGGGCGTACGGCCCGAACCGGCGGACACGCCCTTGGCGGATGATTCGAGCTGTGGGCTGGACACGGTACCTCTATCGGTCTCGGGCCTGACCTTGTCACGGCCGGCCGGGCGGTCTTGGGTCTCGCCAGTAGTCCTCGTCACCCCCATACTGACCACCCCCACCGACGAAACTCATCGCCGCACCCCCGCCAACCGCCCCCACCGCGTCGCCGCGCTGGTCAGACGCCGGAACCGTTGGCGGGGAGGGGAAGCTGAACGCCGCTTACGGTGGCGCAGCGCATCACCGTCATGGAGAAGAGAGTCCGGGGTCCCAAGGATGTGGGGAATTCGTGTACTGCCCCAGAAAGCAGAATGTGGAGGCCCGGTTAACCGGTGCCTCCACATGTGTGCGGTGTGTGTCCGAGGACTGAGCGCCACCGGACGCACATGGCCTGCCGCTTCCGCTGTCCTCAGCCTCGTACATCGCATCCGCATGACGTGATTCTGCTTGCTGTCTGTGCATGCCAATCGGTCTGTCGAGCGAAGGTCGAGTGGGCACACGCAGAGCTTGTGCAGTCGAATTCGTACGAGACCGAGGACCGCGGAGCCATGGTCAATACCTGTGGATCACGGATTCCTGGGCGGCTGTGGGGACGGGTGATTCTGAGGGGCGTTCGACGTCCAGGCCGTCGATGCTGTCTGCTCCCGCGAGCATTCCGACCACGATGCTGGTGACATTGACGTCCGCTGGGCACCCCCACTGTTCATCGTCCCGCTCGACTCCACCTTGTCCGCCATCAGACGGGCGAGCCCGCACCGCTCGGCAACTCGCATCACCGGAACCAGCCCGGCGCACGTACTCATGTCATCGAACGCGGCGGACACCGCCGTAGCAGCATGGGAGATCTCAGAAATGCCTTGTTGATCGCGCGTGAAGAACTCACGTCGTTGCAGGCCACTCAGTCTGCTGCGCTTGCTCGGCAGGACACTTCGTTGATCTGTTCCAGAGTGGGTTGCGCTTCGAGAAAATCCTGCTTCAAAGGCAGGCGTTCACTGAAGTGTTCCCGCCAATCCTTGCTGCCGACGTATTTTTGCAGGGCGATTCGGAGGCGTTCGCAAGTATCATGATCACCCTTGGGTATCGCGAATCCGATGGATTCGCGAGGGCCGAACCTGATCCCATTGACAAATTTAGTGCCTTGTTGCTCTGCTAGGTCTATGCCGGCGAGTGTCAAGCGGTCTCCGACGATCGCGTCCACGGCATGTTGATACAGCCTGGTTAGGCAGTCGCCAAGGCTCCGTTGCGCGGTGATCATTACCCCCATTTCGTTCTTCAAATATTCGAGTGTCGTTGAACCGGCAACCGTGCATACACGCCGCCCGGAAAGGTCGGAAGTTTTTTCGACACCTCTTTCTTGGTGGCGAACCAGTACGCCCAGTCGCGCGGACGCGAGCGGGCCGACAAAGTCGACTTGGCTTTCTCTGGATGCGGTTATGCCCAGCGTGCCCGCGATGTGAACACCGTTACTCACAAGTGTTCTTATCGCGTCTTCTCGCGCCACCTTCTTGAAGGTGATATCTCTCTTGAAGCCAGCGAGAGCAAGCAATCCCCTGATCACATCTTCGTTGTAGCTCGAATCTGCTGCGTTATTGCGATTTCCATCGTCTTTCCAGACTCCGGCCACTACGCGCGTGGCATCGAGGAATGAGTCCGGCGCCTCGGGCGCGTAGGTGCTGCCCGGGAGCAGAACGAGCGGCAACATCGCGAGCAGGGCACGGCCAGTCTTCGCCGTAGCGCTCGGCGCCTTCTTGTGGGAGCGGGAAGTGGCCGGACGAAGTCCTTGTCGAGAAGACAGTTCGGCGACAGCAGGCGGGGGCGGGGGTTTGATCGGCCCCCGTGTCACGGTGAGATTTCCGGCGGTGCCGACGGAGCGGCGTTGCGGGCGGGGGAGGCCTCGGCCAACCAGTTCTTGGTCGATGTGACGGTGGATCTGATCCAGGGTGAGCGGGCCGGGCATGCGTAGTGCGTTCAGCAACGCTCCGGTGAAGGCGGTGTTCCGGGCACCAAGTGGGGCGTGAGAGAGAGCGGTCGCAGGCGTGGACGTCAAGGTGTAGGTGCCCGTCAGATCAAGCTGCCCCAGGGCGAGGCTCCTCCGGTTGCTCATGACTGTGACGGCTTGGCCGGAGAAGCAGCAGTCCAGTAGGAGCACGCGAGCTTTGGCGCGAGCGCTGCCGACCATGCGTTTGACAAGGTCTACGTGGATGGCAGAGAAGCCGACGTGTTCGGCATCCGTGCCGGTCAGAGCGAAGTGCAGTACGCCGGTGTCGTCGAGGACTCCGTGTCCACAGTAGTAGACCAGCAGCAGATCCTCCGCCTCACGGACAGCGGCGGTCAGGGCCACGCCGACAGCGGCCTGGTCTGCGGGATCGGCCAATATCTGACAATGATCGGCTGTCAGGAGACCATGTACGGGATGCGTCAGCACTTCGCGCAGGTCTTCCAGATTCCTGCGCACAGCCGGAATGTCAGGCAACTCCGGGTCGTGGAAGGTACCTGCCCCGATGAGTACCGCCCGGCTGCCCCCGCCGTCCAGGAGCGGCTTACGACTCACTCTGCCGCTCGACAGCCGCCGGGAACTGTTCCGCCACCTCCCGCAGCACCGCCGCCGGGTCCGCAGCACGACGGATATCCACCTCGATACGCCGCCCGTCGGCAGCAGTGACGATGACCTTGACGTCGGTACGGCGGGAGGTGAGCCAGGTGCACACCGATTGGATCAACACCGCCACCGCGCCACCGGAGCCCACCGCCACCGTCAGCAACTCCACCGACGCGCCCATCTCTCCTGGCTCTGGCGCTCGCCGTTGAGGCCGTACCCGCCCTCGCAGTTCATCCTCCGAACCAAGCCAGTTGAACAACTCCACAGCGTGGAGCGCGGCCTCCGCACCCTCGACGACTACTTGCAGGTCCACTGCATCGGACAGCTCAGACACGAGGCCACGTCCTTTGAATTACGGCTACTTGGTATAGATCATGCTAACGGCCTGGATGTGCCTGAGCCTTGTCATGTCGCTGATCGAACGGCCCGCAGCCTCAAGTGATCTGCGCCAGACCAGATTGACAGCGGCCACGACATCTCTGCTGGTGTGTCCAGTAAACGGCTCATCCAAGAGTCCGGAGGTGACGGACAGTCACGCGAGGAGTATTCGCTTTCGGAGGAGGGCGAAGCCGACGCGCCCGTACATCTGTCGTTTGATCATTTCGTCTTGTTGACGACGCCCCGGTGGGTCCATTGCTGTAGAGCATGGCGAGCCCGGCGGCTACGGAGCGTCGTGGTCGATGAGCAGCCCTTCGGCGAAGGACCGCAGGGCAGGAACGGTGGTATCGGCCTGCGTGGCGGTGATCCACTCGTCCAGCCGGCCGGTGTGAGTGTCGAGGTCGCCGTCGTGGCCAGCGGTGAGCAGGGCGGCGAAGGCGCACACGTGACCAACGGCGGTCGTCAGTTCAGGGCGCCACCTTCCCCAACCCGTTGGCCGCCAAGTCGTCCCAGCTCAGGAGATCGATCAGCTCACAGCAGATCTGCCCCAGGCAGATCGCGTCACCCCTGGTCCGAATCGCTGCACATGATGGACGCATGAGCGAAGAATCAAAACTCCCGCTGTTGAACGCGCAGGTAAGACGCGAGCTTTATGAGCAGCGTGTTCTCGTTCTCGACGGCCCTCTCGACGATGACAACGGGACGCTGCTGGCCACGCAATTGATGACACTCGCCACGCAGGACGCGGCGACCGACATCGCATTGTGGATCCACTCCCCGGGCGGCTCGGTTCCCTCGATGCTGGCGATTCGCGACGTCATTCGACTCATTCCCTGCGACGTATCGACCCTCGTGTTGGGCATCGCCTACAGCGCCGGGCAATTCCTGCTGTCCTCGGGAGCCCGCGGGAAGCGCCGCGCCCTGCCGCACTCACGCGTCCTGATGCACCAGGGCTCGGCGGGAATCGGCGGCACCGCGGTTGACATCGAACTGCAGGCCAACGACCTTCGGCATACGCGCGACACGGTGCTCGGCCTCATTGCCGAGGACACGGGACAACCCGTCGGGCGCATATTCGAGGATTCCCTGCACGATCGTTGGTATACAGCGCAAGAAGCACTCGACTACGGCTTCATCGATGCGATCGTGCAGAACTTCGGCGAAATCGCGCCCCACCATCGCCCGCGGCCTGGATTCGGCATCACCGAAGGAGTCGGCAAGTGACCTCATATACGATCCCGAACGTAATCGCCCAGAATCCTCGCGGCGAGCGGATCATGGATGTCTACTCGCACCTGCTCACCGAGCGCATCGTTTATCTGGGCACCGCCATTGACGCGGGCGTTGCGAACGCGCTCATCGCGCAGCTGATCTTTCTGGAGTCGGACAACCCGGATGCTGAGATCCAGTTCTATATCAACTGCGAAGGCGGCGACCCGAGCGCGATGCTCGCGATCTACGACACGATGCGTCATATCCGCCCGCGGGTCTCGACCACCTGCGTCGGACAGGCCGTCGCCGTGGGCGCTGTCCTTCTCGCCGCAGGCGCCGAGGGAAAACGTGCCGCTCTCCCACACGCACGGGTGATCTTGCACCAACCGGCCGCTCAAGGACGCGGAACGATCCCCGATCTCATCTTGCAGGCTGACGAGGTCGTACGTGTCCGGGCGGACATTGAGCGCATCCTGTCACGCCACACCGGCCAGACGATCGAGACCCTACGCGCCGACACCGATCACGATCGCGTGTTCACCGCGACCGCGGCCTTGGAGTACGGGCTCCTCGACCAGATCATCGAGGAGCACTCCTAACCCCGTGGACACCCCGGCAAGCCGCGCTATGCGGCCAGTGCGTACGTCGTCGCCGCCGAGCAGGTGGCGCCTCTTGACACGCTGTGCTGAGCGGGGCGCAGGCTCTCGGCCACGGCAAGGGTCAGATCGACCAGGGTCACATCCAGCGCTCCGGCGACCGCAGCGATCATCTCGCTCGACGGCTCTTTGAGCCCTCGTTCTATCTCGGAGAGGTATTGCGGTGAGACTCCGGCGCGACTCGCCGTCTCGCTCAACTTCTCGCCTCGCTCGTGACGAATGCCTCGCAGACACTCACCGAGCACCTGCCTCCACAGCCGCTCGCGAATCGGAGAGAACTCGGGGGCGGTCCGATCGATCGCCGGACGCAGCGGCGGGATGGAGGAGGCCATGCCTACACCATAGGGAGACCTCACGTTCGAGTCCTGGCGGCTTCGCGTAGAGCAGAACCAGTGACTGGCCCCTCCGCCGGCCCTTAGGGCGCCTCCGCCCGCTCACGAGTGGGCGCTGCGGCGGCGACCACTCGGTGACACCGGTCACCCGGCCACGTGACCAGGGCGCACACCGCGCTCTGCAAGGTGAGGCGGGGTCCGGAAGCTGGGTTGCGGTCCTTCCAACGCCAGGCCGGCCACTCGTGTGAGGCGCGGGCATCCTGAACGCCATGTCCGTCGCCGGTGCCGACCGCCCCTCCCGCACTCGCCGTACCGACCCCCAGGCCCAGCACCTCGGCGCTTCAGGACCCGAGGTGCTCAGCCCGCCGCCAGCTCTTCACCGACGGCGTACTGAGGGCCATGGGCTTACCGTGCATGTCGGAGGGGGAGATGAACCCCCATACGCCTGGCCTGGGGCTATAAGTTCCCCGACTTGAACCCTCAGCGCCAAGACAAAGCAAAAGCGCCAGGTCAGAGACCTGGCGCTTTTATATGACCGGTGTCCGAGGGGGGACTTGAACCCCCATGCCCATCACTGGGCACTAGCACCTCAAGCTAGCGCGTCTGCCTATTCCGCCACCCGGACTTGGTGCCTGCACGCGGGACCGTCATCTCGCGTCGGCTCCGTAAGGTTAGCAAACTCTGGGGGGTGAGTCATACCAAGTATCGGCACAGGGGAGAGACACCGCCTCTCCGGCGGCCCGCCGGCGGACCCGCCGGACCGTCCTGATGACCCTCCCGGGTGCCTTCCGTGAAGCGGACCCGCGTGTCCTTGGCCTTTTTCGGGGTCTCTGCTGAAAAGCCCTTGCGGCAACTTTGAGTGCTGCTACGGTTACGGATCGTTGAGGGGTGAGTCCACGGACCGGCCTCACGACGTGAGGCCGGTTCCGAAGCTGGGAGGTCACGTGGCACGCACGAAGGTCGGGCAGTCGAGGGCGTCGTCCCTCGCTGCGCGCCGCGTGCCCACGACGCTCCCGGAGCAGGACACGACCGCCGAGCGGGCCGACCGGATGGCGCGGTTCGCGGCCGGTGCCCGCAGGGTTGTCGTGCGAGCAGTCGCGATGGGCGCCCTCGTGGCGGCCGGATGGCTGCTCGCCGTCGTGTTCGGAGCCATGTCCGCCGCTCCGGCGGCCGCGGACGCCACCGCGGCCACCACAGGAGCCGCCGACGCGGCCCCCGCTCCCCTTTCGGTCCCCGGCTACCTCTCGGCGTCGGACAACGCCGAGGCGATGGCGGGCCGCACCGTGGACGGTCTCAACAGCCAGCAGGATCCTGGTCTGCCACCACCATCCTCCGCCGGAAAGATCTTGGACACCGATGGACTGGTGCCCAACGGTGGTGGCAGTGGCCCGTTCGGGCCCGGTATGGGGGATGTCGCGAGGTCCGGTGTCGACCCGCGGCTGCAGTACCAGTCCGCCGTCATGGCGCGAGTGCTGCCCCCCGTCGTCCGCACAGCGGCGGACGACCCTTCCTTCTCACCTGACTGATCCCGCCATCTCGACACGCCCCGGACGTCCCGTCCGGAGAGCGACGGCGGAGCGTGGTCAGATCCCCTCCGCCGGCGGGTGAGACGTCAGTCAACCTGTTCGCGAATCCGAGGTCACCGTTGTGTGCGACCTCGCACGGCCTCGGCTGCCCGCGAACCGTTTCAGGTATCCCCCCAAGAACCACTAGGAGCATTCACCATGCGTACGTGGGCTAGAGCATCTACTCCCGCGGCCCTTTTGGCGGTCGCGGTCATGTCGTTCGGCAGTGGCGCGGCCTTCGCCGACACCTCGGGCAACTCCTCCGTCGGCGGCGGCAACCAGGTCAACCTGCCGATCAACCTGCCCATCGACATCAGCGGCAACGCCGTCGGCGCGGCCGGCCAGTCGTCCGCCGGGTCCCAGGGCGGCGCCTCGGTCGAGAACGCCGGCCCGAGCGACATCCCCAACCGCACCTCAGGAAACTCCAGCGTGCTGGGCGGCAACCAGGTCAACGCGCCGATCACCGCGCCGCTGAACGCCTGCGGCAACGCGGTCTCCCTGTTCGGCAAGTCGGACGCGGGCTGCCGGGGCGGCGCGACCGTCCGCAACAGGGGCAAGGGCGGCGCCGGGGGCAACCAGACCTCGGGCGACTCCAGCCTCATCGGCGGGAACCAGCTCACGGCGCCGATCACGGCTCCGATCAACGCCTGCGGCAACGCGCTGGCCATCTTCGGCGACGCCACCGCGGGCTGCAAGGGCGGCGCCTCCGTGCACAACAGCGGCGTCGGCAACGCGGGCGGCAACCGGACGTCCGGGCGGTCGTCGGCGCTGGGCGGCAACCAGGTGATCGCGCCGGTCAACGGGCCGATCAACATCTGCGGGAACGCGGTGGCGGTGTTCGGGCGGGCGTTCGCGGGCTGCCAGGGCGGCGCCAGCGTCACCAACTCGGGCGGCGGCGGCTGGCTGCACCACATGGCGGCGCCGGGCTCCACGGGCAACGACACCGACGGGCGTTACGGCGCCGGCAGCGGCAACCAGGTGATCGCCCCCGTCAACCTGCCCATCACGGCCTGCGGCAACGCCGTCGGCAACGCGGTGGCCAACTGCCGGGGCGGCGCGACGGTGCTGAACACCCGCGCCGGTTCCGGGGCGGGCGGCAACACCACCTCCGGGCGTTCGGGCGTGCTGAGCGGCAACCAGGTGATCGCGCCGATCACCGCTCCGCTCAACGTGTGCGGCAACGCGGTGGCCGCGTTCGGCAAGGCGTTCGCCGGGTGCCGGGGCGTCGTGTCGGTCAAGAACGGCGGCCGGGGCGCCGGCGGCAACCACACCTCCGGGCAGTCGGGCGTCGGGGCGGGCAACCAGGTCGTGGCTCCGATCACCGCGCCGCTCAACGTCTGCGGCAACGCCGCCGCGGTGCTCGGCGCCTCCAACGCCCACTGCAAGGGCGGCGCGGCCGTCTGGCCGCACAACGGTGTGGGCGGCGGCGGCAACACGACCTCCGGGCGTTCGGGCGTGCTGAGCGGCAACCAGGTGATCGCGCCGATCACGGCTCCGGTCAACGTCTGCGGCAACGCCGTGGCCGTGCTGGGCGACGCCGCGGCGGGCTGCCTGGGCGGCGCGCACGTCGGCAAGCCGGGCAACCCGGGCGGATACGGCCAGTTCCTGCGGTCCACCGGCCACCAGGCCGCGGCCAAGAGCGGGCTGCTGCCCGCGGTGCCCGCCGTCCCGGCGCTCAACGGTGTCAACGGCACCGGCGGCGTGCCCGGGCTGCCGGACGTCGGCGGCCTGTCGAAGGCGGGCGGCCTGCCGGTTCCCGGCAACGTGACGCAGCAGCTCCAGAGCTCAGGCCTGCCGCTCCCCGGCAATGTGACGCAGCAGCTGGGGGGCTCGGGCCTGCCGGTCGGCGGCGGTCTGTCCTCGCTGCCGCTCGTGGACGACGCGTCCAAGACCCTGGGTCTGCCCGCCCTGCCCGAGCTGCCCGGCCTGCCCGGCCAGGCGCAGGCTCCGGTGCAGGGTCCGGCGCAGGCCAGGCCCGGCGAGGTCGACATGCCGGCCAAGTCGTGGGAGAAGCGGGTGCCCGTCCGGCCCGGCAAGCGTCACATGGCCGACAGGACCGACCACGTGCGCAGGGCGCCGGCCCGGCCCTCGTCGCCGCTCTCCCCGGCCACCGACCTGCTCTCCTCCACCCCGGTCGGCGGCGCCGTCACCTCCGCCACCGGCGGCCTGCCGGTCGGCAACCTGGGCCTGATGAGCGCCGCCCAGCCCGCCGGTCTCACCGGGATGAACTCCAGCTCGCTGCTCGCGCTGCTGCTCGGCTCGATGTTCGCCGCATCGGCCACGCTGTTCGCGACCGCCCGCCGGTTCCGGTTCGGCCGTAAGTAGATATACGGCATAGGTCGGTAACCACAGATACCGCTACCGCTCCACCGCCTGGGAGCGGTAGGCGATAGATGCTTTGCCCGTTCCGGGGGCGCGGCCCGGAGCGGGCAAAGCCATGTCCAGGCTCAGAGCGTGCTGCGGACACGGATGACCTTGCGTCGCAGCCGTACGTGCCGGCTCCCGTCGGGGTGCACCCGCACCCGGGCGAGCTCCCACTGGCCGTACTCTGCGTGTTCGGTCAGCAGTTGACGTGCGGCTTCGCGAGTGAGGTCGCGCGGGATGAAGATATCCATGTAGGAGTAGTCGAGCACAACGATTAGTCTCCAGGGTGAGTCAGGGCGCCATGCCGCTCGATGGGGCTTATTCTGCGTGCTTGTGGGTGGACCCGGAAGCTAGTGGGTAGCCCGGGGGAAGGAAATTTCCGCGAGTCGGGTTACCTTTCAGATCTATGCCGACTCCCGGCAGGGGGATTGCAAGCGAACAGTGAGGTAGGAAGCAGCGTGCCAGCCAAGAACGGCAGCTCCGGCGGAACACGCCTGGTGATCGTCGAGTCGCCCGCCAAGGCGAAGACGATCGAGAAATACCTCGGCGCCGGCTACACGGTCGAGTCCAGCATCGGCCACATCCGTGACCTGCCGGAGCGGGCCGACGACATCCCCGAGGCCTTCAAGAAGGAGTCGTGGGCACGCCTTGGCGTGAACGTCGAGCACGAGTTCGAGCCGCTGTACGTCGTCAACCCCGACAAGAAGGCGCAGGTCAGCAAGCTGCGTCAGCTGTTGAAGGGTGCTGACGAACTCTACCTGGCCACTGACGAGGACCGGGAGGGCGAGGCGATCGCCTGGCACCTGCGCGAGGTGCTCAAGCCGACCGTGCCCGTCCACCGCATGGTGTTCCACGAGATCACGCCGCAGGCCATCCGCGACGCCGTCGCGAACCCGCGCGATCTCAACCTCCGCCTGGTCGACGCCCAGGAGACCCGCCGCATCCTCGACCGGCTCTACGGTTACGAGGTCAGCCCGGTCCTGTGGAAGAAGGTCAAGCCGCGGCTGTCGGCGGGCCGGGTGCAGTCGGTGGCGACGCGGCTGGTGGTCGAGCGCGAGCGGGAGCGCATGGCGTTCACCTCCGCCCACTACTGGGACCTGCAGGCGCTGTTCGACTCCGGCAAGCCCGAGGAGCGGCCGCGTGACTTCACCGCGACACTGACCTCGGTCGACGGCAAGAGGGTGGCCCAGGGGCGCGACTTCGCCAGCACCGGGCAGCTCAAGACGGCCGACGTGCTGCACCTGTCAGAGGCCGCCGCCGGTGAGCTGGCCGGCCGGCTCCAGGGCACGTCGTTCGCGGTCAGGTCCGTCGAGCGCAAGCCGTACACGCGCAAGCCGTACGCGCCGTTCCGGACGACCACATTGCAGCAGGAGGCCAGCCGGAAGCTGGGCTTCTCCGCCAAGTACACGATGCAGGTCGCCCAGCGGCTGTACGAGCAGGGCTTCATCACCTACATGCGTACCGACAGCATCACGCTGTCGGAGACCGCGATCGCCGCCGCCCGCTCGCAGGCCATCAAGCTCTACGGCGCCGCGTACGTGCCCGACAAGCCGCGCGTCTACACCAGCAAGGTCAAGAGCGCGCAGGAGGCCCACGAGGCGATCCGGCCCTCCGGCGAGGAGTTCCGCACGCCGGGCGAGACCGGGCTGTCCGGCGACATGTTCCGCCTGTACGAGCTGATCTGGCAGCGCACCGTCTCCTCGCAGATGAAGGACGCGGTCGGCGAGTCGATCAGCGTCAAGGTCGGCGGCCGTTCGGCTTCCGGCGAAGACGTCGAGTTCAGCGCCTCGGGCCGGACGATCACCTTCTACGGGTTCCTCAAGGCGTACGTGGAGGGGGCCGACGATCCCTCGACCGACCGCGACGACTCCGAGAAGCGGCTGCCCAACCTCGCCGAGGGCGACGCGCTGACCGTGTCGCGGCTCGACGTGGCCGCCCACTCCACCAAGCCGCCCGCCCGCTACACCGAGGCCTCGCTGGTCAAGGAGCTGGAGGACCGCGAGATCGGGCGGCCCTCGACGTACGCGTCGATCATCGGCACGATCCTCGACCGCGGCTACGTGTTCAAGAAGGGCACCGCGCTGGTGCCGTCCTTCCTGGCCTTCGCCGTGGTCAACCTGCTTGAGCAGCATTTCGGCAACCTGGTCGACTACGACTTCACGGCCGAGATGGAGAAGGTGCTCGACGACATCGCCAACGACCGCGCCGAGCGGGTGCCCGAGCTGCAGCGTTTCTACTACGGCGCGGGCGACGGCGACGAGGGCCTGAAGGAGATGGTCACCGACCTCGGTGACATCGACGCCAAGGAGATCAGCTCGTTCCCGATCAGGGGGACGGACATCGTCCTGCGGGTCGGGCGTTACGGGCCGTACCTGGACAGAGACGGCGCGCGGGTCAACGTGCCCGAGGACACCACGCCCGACGAGCTGACGGCGGAGAAGGCCGAGGAGCTGTTCTCGCGCCCGACCGGCGACCGCGAGCTGGGCAAGGACCCCGTGACCGGGCACACGATCGTGGCCAAGGACGGCCGTTACGGCCCGTACGTGACGGAGATCCTGCCCGAGCCGGCCGAGGACGAGACGCCGAAGAAGCGGACGAAGAAGGCAGACGCCCCCAAGCCGCGCACCAGCTCCCTGTTCAAGACGATGTCGCTGGACACGATCACCCTCGACGACGCGCTCAAGCTGCTGGCCATCCCCCGGGTGGTGGGCGAGCTCGACGGCGAGGAGGTCGTGGCGCACAACGGGAAATTCGGGCCGTACATCAAGAAGGGCACCGACTCCCGCTCGCTCACCTCGGAAGAGGACCTGCTGACGGTCACGATCGAGCAGGCCAAGGAGCTGTTCGCGCAGCCCAAGCAGCGCGGCCGGCGGGCCGCGGCGGCGGCGCCGCTGCGGGAGCTGGGCGACGATCCGGTGTCGAAGAAGCCGGTCGTGGTCAAGGAGGGGCGTTTCGGCCCCTACGTGACCGACGGCGAGACGAACGCGTCGCTGCGCAAGGGCGACACGGTCGAGGACATCACCATCGATCGGGCCGCCGAGCTGCTGGCCGAGCGCCGCGAGCGGGCGCCCGCGCCGAAGAAGACCACGCGGAAGGCCCCGGCGAAGAAGACGACCGCGAAGAAGCCGGCGGCCAAGTCGTAAGTAGCATCGACGTGTGATCGTGCTGGTCTTCGTCGCTCTCGTCGTGGTGGCGCACCTTTATCTGTGGCATCGGATGGTGCGCTCCGCGACCCGCCCCGGGCGCGTCCGCAAGGCGCTGACCTGGGGCCTGGTGGGGCTCGTCCTGCTCGTGGTGGCCGCGTTCGCGGGCACGCGGATGGAGCTGGGCAACTGGCTGGCCTGGCCGGGTTACCTGTGGGTGGCGCTGATGTTCTACCTCGTGGTGTTCCTGCTCGTGCTGGAGGTGCCGCGGGCCGTCGCGTCGATGATCATCCGCAGGGGCGAGCGCGGGCCGGTGGCGGTCAAGGAGCCGGTTCCGGTCGCGGCGGTGACGTCCGCCGGCCCGCCGTCCGGGCCCGCCACTGAGCCTGTTCCCCCTACCGTGCCGCCCATGAGCAGGCGGCTCTTCCTGGGGCGCACCACCGCGGTGGTGGCCGGGGTCGGCGCGCTCGGCACGGTCGGTTACGGCATGACCAGCGCCCTCGGCGACCCGGTGCTGGAGCCGGTGCGGGTCCGGCTGCCCAAGCTCGACCCGAGGCTGAACGGCCTGCGCTTCGCCGTGGTGAGCGACATCCACCTGGGCCCGCTCACGGGCGTCGGCCACACCGAGCGCATCGTCAGGATGATCAACGCTCTGCGTCCCGACGTGGTGGCCATCGTCGGCGACCTGGTGGACGGATCCGTGGCCCAGTTGGGCGCCCTCGCCAAGCCGCTCAAAAGCCTTGAGTCCCGCTACGGGGCATATTTCGTGACCGGTAACCACGAGTACTACACCCAGAACGGCCCCCAGGAATGGATCGAGGAGCTCGACCAGCTCGGCGTTCGCTCGTTGCGTAACGAGCGCGTGGAGATCAGCCACCAGGGCGCCGTACTCGACCTGGCCGGGGTGAACGACCTCAACGGCGAGGCCGTCGGCGACGGGCCCGACTTCGCCAAGGCGCTCGGCGGCCGGACGCCGGGGCGGTCCACCGTGCTGCTCGCGCACCAGCCCGTGCAGGTGGACCAGGCGGCTGAGTTCGGCGTCGACCTGCAGTTGTCGGGGCACACGCACGGCGGGCAGATCGCGCCGTTCAACCTGGTGGTGGGCCTGCAGCAGCCCGTGGTGTCGGGTCTGGCCACGGTCGACGGCGTGCAGGTGTACGTGACCAGGGGCGCCGGGTTCTGGGGGCCGCCGGTACGGGTCGGCGCGCCGCCGGAGATCACTATGCTTGAGCTGCGTTCCTGACTTTGCGCGACGCGGTCGCCACGTGGTGTCATCTTGGCGTAGTATCCGACCGGATACTCGTAGGAGGTGAACATGGTGTCCTCCCCGGCCGAAGGGGCGTTGCGTCAGGCGGCTTCGCTCGCGCCCGACGTCGCCTTCTGGGCCAGGCGCGGCGGGCTGCTGTTCAGGCAGGCGCGCCACGCGGCGAGCATGAACCAGAGGGCGCTGGCCAGCAGGAGCGGCACCTCGCGCACCACCCTGTCGGCCTACGAGCACGGCAGGAAGTCGCCGACCCTGGAGACCGCCGGGCGCATCCTCGACGCGGCCGGGTTCCGGCTGGCCCTTGAGCCCAAGGTCGAGTTCGCCGTGAAGTCGGCGGGCGGGCGCAGCTTCCACGTCCCGAGCCGGCTGCGGCGGCTGCCGGTGGCCGCGGCCCTCGGCGTCCTGCGGTTCGGCGGCCGGGTCTACGACCTGGCCGACCGCGACCAGCGCCGGGCGGCCTACTCGGCGCTCCTGAGCGAGGGCGGCCCCGCCGACCTGCTCGACCACGTCGACGGCGCGCTGCTCGTCGAGCTCTGGGGCGAGCTGGCCCTGCCGGCCGCCGTCCGCGCCGCCTGGGCGCCTCTGGTGGCGGAGATCAGGCAAGAGGCCGGAGTAATGAATTGACGACGTTTTCGACGGCCTATTCCATGCGGGTAACCTGCACGCCCACCCGCGAACGTAATACCCTCAGCCACGGACAAGCGGGTAATTTCCGCGTTGTCTCCTGCCTTCCCATGTCCGGCCGACACCTGGATACGCTGAAATCATGACTGCCCCTAGGCGCGCCGCACATGTGCTGGCCCATGCGCCGTTCCGCCGGCTCTGGACGGCCATGTCGGTGTGCAGTCTGGGCGACTGGCTCAACATCCTGGCCCTGACCGCCCTCGCCGGAAACCTCAACCAGGGCGACTACCGCATGCAGTCGCTGGCCGTGGGCGGCGTGTTCATCGCCAAGATGTTGCCCGCGGTGCTGCTCGGCCCGCTGGCCGGGGTGTTCGCCGACCGGTTCGACCGGCGGCTGACCATGTTCACCGCGGACCTGGCCAGGTTCGCGGTCGTGTTGTCGATCCCGGTCATCGGCACCTACCAGTGGGTGATCGTCGCGACCGTCCTGGTCGAGTGCGTCAACCTGTTCTGGGTCCCGGCCAAGGACGCCACGGTGCCCAACCTGGTGCCCAAGGACCAGCTCGAATCAGCCAACCGGCTCAACCTGCTGGTCACCTACGGCAGCGCGCCGATCGCGGCCCTGCTGTTCGCCGCGCTGTCCCTGGCCGGCGACATGGGGCGCAGCGTCCTGCCCCTGCTGAGCGGCATGGACCCGACCGCTCCGGCGCTCATCGTCAACTCCCTGGCCTACCTGGTGTCGGCCTTCCTGATCTTCACGTTGCGCGGCATTCCCAAGCGCGACGGCGCGATCTCGACGCCCTCGGTGCTCAAGCAGGTCGTCGAGGGCTGGCGCTTCGTGGGCGGCAACCGGCTCGTGCGCGGCCTGATCATCGGCATGCTCGGCGCGTTCGCCGCGGGTGGGGCCGTGGTCGGCGTGGCGAAGATCTACGTGGTGGCCCTCGGCGGCGGCGACGCGGCCTACGGCGTCGTGTTCGGCGCGGTCTTCGTCGGCATGGCGCTGGGCATGTTCGTCGGCCTCAGGCTGCTGCGCGGGCTGTCGCGGCGGCGGCTGTTCGGCCTGGCCATCACCGTGGCCGGGGTGGTGCTCGTGGCCATCGCGCTGATCCACAACCTGCCGATCGTGGTCATGCTGACCGTGCTGCTCGGGGCGTGCGCGGGCATCGCGTGGATCATCGGCTACACCTTGATCGGGCTGGAGGTCGAAGACGCGCTGCGCGGGCGCACGTTCTCGTTCCTGCAGTCCACGGCGCGGGTCACCCTGCTGCTCGTGGTGGCGGTGGCCAACCCGCTGGCGGCGCTCTTCGGCGCCCACGAGTTCGGCCTCGGCGCCATCGCCTACCGCTTCGACGGCACCAACCTGGTGCTGGTCATCGGCGGCGGGCTCGCGATGGCCGTCGGGATCCTGGCCCTGCGCCACATGGACGACAGGCAGGGCGTCTCGCTGTCGGCCGACCTGCTCGCGGCGGTGCGCGGCGAGCGTTACCCCGCCGAGCCGGCCGAGCACGTGCCGGGGCTGTTCCTGGCGTTCGAGGGCGGCGAGGGCTCGGGCAAGACCACCCAGTCGCGGCTGATCGCCATCTGGCTGCGCGACCAGGGCTACGACGTGGTCCAGACCCGGGAGCCGGGCTCCACCAAGATCGGCATGCGGTTGCGGGCGATCCTGCTCGACGCGGCCGAGCGAGGTCTGTCGGCCCGTTCGGAGGCCCTGCTCTACGCGGCCGACCGGGCCGAGCACGTCGAGAAGGTGATCCGGCCGGCGCTCTACCGCGGCTCGCTGGTGATCAGCGACCGCTACGTCGACTCGTCCCTGGCCTACCAGGGCGCCGGCCGGGCGCTCGATCCCGAGGACGTCTCCAGGATCAACGCCTGGGCGACGGGCGGCCTCGTACCGCATCTGACCGTGCTCATCGACACGCCGCCCGAGGTGGGGCTGACCCGGCTGGGCGGGGCGGCCGACCGCATCGAGTCCGAGCCGCTGGAGTTCCACCAGCGGGTGCGCAAGGAGTTCCGCGCGCTGGCCGCCGCCGATCCCGGCCGCTACCTCGTGGTCGACGGCACGATGCCGCCCGAGGTGCTGACCCGCCAGATCCAGGACCGCATCCGCGAGATCCTGCCCGACCCGGTGCCCCGCGAATCCGAAGACGCCACGGGCACGATGCCCGCCATCCGCGACTAGCCTTACGCCGTGACAGTTTTCGATGACCTCGTCGGGCAGGCCCAGGCGATCTCCGTGCTGTCGCGGGCCGCTGCGGCGGCCGGCGAGGCCGTCAAGGGCGGTCGCGGCGCCGGCATGACGCACGCCTGGCTGTTCACCGGCCCGCCCGGCTCGGGCCGGGAGGAGGCCGCGCGCGCCTTCGCCGCCGCGCTGCTGTGCCCCGACGCCGGTTGCGGCCACTGCGACCAGTGCCACCAGGTGCTCATCGGCTCCCACCCCGACCTGGAGTCCGTACGTCCTGAGGGCCTGTCCTACAGCGTCAAGCAGACCCGCGAGCTCATCCTGCGGGCCGCGGGCGCCCCCACCCAGGGCCGCTGGCGAGTCATCCTGTTCGAAGACGCCGACCGCGCCACGGAGTCGGCGGCCAACGCCCTGCTCAAGGCCATCGAGGAGCCCCCGCCGCGCACGGTCTGGCTGCTGTGCGCGCCCGCTCCCGACGACCTCATGATCACCATCAGGTCGCGCTGCCGCCAGGTCACACTGACCACGCCGTCCACCGAGGCCGTCGCGCACGTGCTGGCCACGCGCGACAGCGTGCCGTGGGAGACCGCCGCGTTCGCCGCCCGGGCCGCGCAGGGGCACATCAGCAGGGCGCGGTCGCTGGCCCTCGACGAGGGCGCCCGTCACCGGCGGGAGGCCGTGCTCGGCATCCCGCGCTCGCTGACCGGGGTGGGCGAGTGCGTGTCCGCCGCCGAACGCCTGGTCAAGACGGCCGAGGAAGAAGCCGCGGCGGCCACGGCGGCGCTCAACGAGAACGAGACGGCCGAGCTGCGCAAGATCTACGGCGAGGGCTCCACGGGCAAGGGGCTCAACCGGGGGCTGGTGCGCGGCGGCGCGGGCGCACTCAAGGAGCTGGAGGACCGGCAGAAGTCCCGGGCCACCCGCATCAAACGCGATTCGCTCGACGCCGCGCTGCTGGAGCTGGTGTCGTTCTACCGCGACGTGCTGGCCATGCAGTTCGGGGCGGGGGTGGAGCTGGCCAACGACGACATCCGGTTCGATCTCGACCAGCTCGCCAGGTCGTCCACGCCGGAGGAGACGCTGCGGCGGATCGACGCGATCATGCGGTGCCGGGAGCGGCTGGGGGCCAACGTCAATCCGCAGATCGCGGTGGAGGCGATGATGTTGTCGCTGCGCGGGGCGGCCTGAGCTGATCCCGGCCGCCGCCTGTGGTGGCTGCGTGGGCTGCTTGAGGCTTCGCCTGCGGTGGCTTGCCTTGGGGGCCGGCTGCGATGGCCTGCGGTTTCCGCCTTCTCGCTGCCGAAGGGCCAGGACTGCCGGACGGGCGGTTGATTCAAGATCGGGCCCGGTGCCCCTCACGCTCACCGGGCGGACACACGTAGTGTGGCAACGGTAGGCCGTAACAACCCCCGAGGCCGTCAGGGAGGCGAGCTCTAGCCCATGGGAATGATCATGGCCGTGAGCTTCACGCGCTACGGGAGGCTCTACTACCTCGATCCGGGCGGGCACACCTTCAAGGTCGGCGACAAGGTGCTGGTGCCGACCGACTCGGGCCCCGAGGTGGCGGAGTGTGTGTGGGCGCCGCAGTACACGAGCGAGGACATCGACGGTCTGCCCGTGTGCGAGGGTCCGGCGGGCGAGGAACACCTCTCGCGTGACGAGTCCAACAAACGCCGCAGGGCCGAGGCCCGCAGCGTGTCCAAGAAGCTGATCAAACGGCACACGCTGCCGATGAAGGTCGTCGGCATCGACTATCTCGACCAGGACAACGTCTACACCGTCTACTTCTCGGCCCCTCACCGGGTCGACTTCCGGGCCTTGGTCCGCGACCTGGCCCGTAACCTGCGGGCCAGGGTCGAGCTGCGGCAGATCGGCCCCAGGGACGAGGCGCGGCTGCAGGGCGGCATCGGTCCCTGCGGCCGTGACCTGTGCTGTGCCACGTTCCTGAAGGATTTCGAGCCCGTGTCCGTGCGCATGGCCAAAGACCAGGACCTGCCGGTCAACCCGTTGCGCATCGCGGGGGCGTGTGGGCGGCTCATGTGCTGCCTGAAGTACGAGCACCCGTTGTACGTCGAGAGCCGGTACAGAATGCCTCGCGCGGGGAGCCGGGTCAGCACGCCGCAGGGCGACGGGGTCGTCACCGGGCACAACGTCCCCGCCGACACGGTGACGGTGCGCCTGGACGACGGTGGCAGGCGCTGTGCATGCCCTTCGGCGTCGGTGTGTTCCCCCCGCATCCAACACGACACGATGTACGGCAGCCGGGAGGAATCGCCCGACCACACGCCTTCCGGCGGCGAGGACGTCTAGACAACGTTCTGGCCCGGGGGCGCACATGGCCGGTCGGTAACCGGCTGACGGCCTCCCGGAAGGCGACGGGAGGCCGTGGGGGCTACGTTCGGGGGCTGCGGCCAGCGCCCAACCAGCCACACCGGAATTCCAGGCCCACCTGAGGCGTCAGGCGCTGGGTTCCGGAGGTCGTCTGAAGTGGCGAAGCAAGGCGTTAGCCCCGCCCGCGCCCCCTGCCTCGCGTCCCCCCGTCCCGGTGCGGGGTGGTGCGCGAGGCGGTTCGGCAGGAGTGGGTGGTGGTGGACAAGCCGGTCGGGCAGTAGATGCCGGGCTGGAGCGGCTGGTCGTCGTACGTTGGGTGCGTCACTTCCATGTAGGACGCGGATCGGGCCGCCGGCTCCATGGGGCGAACGTGCGGAGGGCTGGTGTCCGTGCGCCTGGGGTGAGGGCCGGACTCGTCGTCTTCTGCGGTCTCGTCGGTCACCGTGGTCGTCGGAGGTGAGATCTAGATCTCTGGAGAGTCATGAACAAGCCGGTGCAGTCGAGCGACGGCGGGCCCGCCGTGCAGGTGATGCTCTCACCTGCCAACGTCTGGCGTGCCGGGCTCGCCATGGCGGCCGTCGTCGCGGTGGCGTTCTTCGTCCGGTTCGTGATCACGGACGCGGGTGCGCTGGTCGCCATGCTGGTGATGGCGTGGTTCCTCTCTCTGGCCATGGAGCCCGCCGTGCGGCGCATGTCGCGGCACATGCGCCGGGGAAGGGCGACGCTGCTGGTGATGACGCTGTTCATCCTGGCTTTCGTGATCTTCATGATCCTGTTCGGCAGCATGTTCGTGCAGCAGGTCGCGGTGCTGCTGAAGGCTCTGCCCGACGTCGTCGCGGCCGTCGTGGAGTGGGTCAACGCCCGGCTCGGCACCCGCTATGAGATCTCCGACATCCTCAAGTCCATCAAGCTCACCCCGCAGCAGGCGGCCGAGTACGCGCAGGGCGCGCTCGGCGGGGTGCTGGGTCTACTGGGCACGGTGACCGGAACGCTGTTCAACCTGTTCACCCTGGCGCTGCTGACGTTCTATTTCTCGGCCGACGGTCCGAGGCTGCGCCGGTGGCTCGCGCAGTTGCTGCCCGGCCGGTTCCAGCAGGTCTTCCTCAGCGTCTGGGACGTCTCCACCATCAAGACCGGTGGATACGTCTCGTCCCGGCTCATCCTGGCCGCCATCAACGGCACGGCGTCGGCCCTGGTGTTCCTGCTGCTGGACATGCCGTCCTGGCTGGCCCTCGGCGCCTGGACGGGGCTGGTCGCCCAGCTCGTGCCCACCATCGGCACCTACATCTCCATCGCTCTGCCGGTGGTGGTGGGACTGGTCTCGTCACGTCCCTGGGTCGGCGTGGCGGCGCTGGCGTGGGGTGTCCTGTACCAGCAGGTGGAGAACCTGACGCTGGAGCCGAAGATCAGCTCACGGGCGGTGGACATCCATCCCGGGGTGTCCTTCGCAGCCGTGATCGCGGGGGCGTCGCTGTTCGGCGCGATGGGCGCACTGCTGGCCATCCCCATCGTGGCCATGCTGCTGTCGCTGATCGACACGTTCGCCACCCGTCAGGAGCTGCGAGAGGCCATGGCCGCCGAATCCCCGCCGCCGAAGGGCGGAGACGGGGGAGCGTCTTCGAAGGGGGACGGCCCCGGCTCGCCGCCGCCGAAGTGACGTGGACCCGCGCGGACGGACGATCGTCCCGGCAGCGTGGCGGACGGGGGCGTCGGAGCAGGCCTGGAAGTCGGAGCAGGCCTGGAAGGGGTGCCGGGCGGAGGCCGATGCGGCCCTCCGGCACGGTGGCACGTGGGCGGCGGTACGGACAGTGGCTGCCGGTCAGCCGCGGGGATAGCCGGGGATCTGGCGACGCTGGCTCGCGGTGCCGATCCAGTGGAAGAGGTCCAGCAGGACCGAGAGGGCGATCCAGAACCAGTCCGCTCCTCTCAGCCCGACGCCGGGGACGTACAGGATCACGTACATCAAGGTGGTGAACGGCAGGAAGATCAGCCCGAGGAGAGGCCAGATCCACGTGTGGAAAGCGGCGCTCACCAGAGCGGGCCGCGCCACCCAGATGATGAAAACGGCAAGTCGCGGAAAGAGGCCCGCGAAGATCGCGAACAGACATCCCATGGCGGCCCACGTCCCTCCATCACGCCTGGCCGGAAGGTCGGCGAAGTGGATGGTCCCCGCAGCCGGGACTGCTCATCCTCGACGTTGTGCATGGAGAGTCCCTGATTTGATTTGCCCGCCGAGTGCTTTCTCGGCGCACTGAGGGCTGTTTTCGAAAAAATGCACAGATCTGCCGGGGGAAATCTTTGCCTTATCGCGGTGGCCGCCCGATCGGGAACAGGGGATCAGAAGCATGGACGGCGGCTTGGCAGGACGATGCCGCCATATGTGCCGCTGTGTGCCGTGATGCGGCCGTTGCGGGTCTCCACTGGGAGTCCCGGGTCGATGCGGGCCCGTCCGGCCGGGAAGCGGCACAACCGCGCGAGATGATGGAGGGGATCGGCGCCCGGTGAACAGAATGCCGCACACCGCCACGGATCCGCGGCGCGCACGGCTGCGCCTCGCCGACGGCGCGGCGGCCATGCGCCCAGCCGCGCCGCGTGAGCGCAGCGCGCCCGCCCCGCCGCGTGAGGGCGCGATGCAGCCCGTCCTGTCGCGTGAGGGCGCGATGCACCCGTCTCGTCGCGTGAGCGCGGCGCGGGCGCTTCGTCGTGAGTGTGAGGGTTGAGGGCCCTTTGTTCGAGGATGGTGCGGTCGCCACCAAGAGAGGTCGTCATGGGGAAGGTGCCCGATCCGGCCGACGGTCATCGGCCGCCGGCCGATGGCGCCCACAGGGACTACACCGGTGCGGTCTACGGATCACTGCTCGCCGCCTCCGTGGTGGCCGGCGCCGCGTCGCTCGGCAGGTTCCCGCGGCTGGAAATGATCATTCTGCTGCTGGGGACCAGCACGGTGTTCTGGGCCGCTCATGTGCACGCCCGCCTGTTCGGCGCCCGTGCGGTCTTCCAGAGCATGAGCGTGGCCGACATCCGCCGGGCCTGCGCCGAGGAGTGGCCGATCGTCACGGCGGCCGTTCCGCCGGCCGTCGCCGTGGCCGTCGGGCCGCTGCTGGGCCTCGAACCGCAGGGCACCGCCTGGCTGGCCCTCGGGGTCGCGGTGGCCGGGCAGGTCGGCTGGTCGGCTGCGGCGGCCGTGGGGATCGGCGCCTCCTCCCGGATGGTGCTGGTCACGAGCTTGATCAATCTGCTGCTCGGGCTGGTGATCGTGGTGCTGAAGGCCGCGTTCCACCATTGACGGGACGCCCGCCGGGACGCCCGCCGGAACGCCCGCTGCGGCCGCGCAGGCGGCTGGTCATCCGCGGCGGCCGCGGAGGCGGCCGGTCATTCACGGCGGTGGCGGCTTGGCCGAAGGGGACGAACATCATGCCGGTTTCACATCGAGGTGGTCATGCGCAGGTGGATGATGTGCCGCGGCGATCCCGTCCTTGAGCGGGCCGGCGCCGGTCCGTACGGCGAAGGCGCCGACCCCGTGGCCACCGATGGAGCTCGACGAGCGCGACGGCGGGGCGGACCATGACCGGACCCGCAGCCCCGGGGAGCCCGGCCGCCTTCTCGAAGAGCCCGCTGGCCCCGCTGGCCCTCGCCCAGTTCATCTGCAGCTTCGCCGGCTCGAACATGAACGTGATGATCAATGACATCGGCCGGGACCTGAACACCACGGTGCGGGGCGTGCAGAGCACGATCACGCTCTTCCTGTTGATCATGGCCGTGCTGATGATCCCGTGCAGCAAGCTGACCGACCGCTGGGGCCGCAAGAAATGTTTCCTCGCGGGCCTCACCCTGTACGGGATCGGCGCTCTGACCAGCGCGTTCTCGCCCAGCCTCGGGGTGCTGATCCTCGGCAACTCGGTTCTCGAAGGGGTGGGGACCGCGCTGCTGATCCCGCCGGTCTACATTCTCGCGACGATGGCCTTCGACGATCTGCGGTCGCGGGCCCGCGCCTTCGGCCTGATCAGCGGGCTGGGGGGTGTCGGCGCGGCCGCGGGCCCGCTGATCGGCGGTTTCATCGCGACGGCGATCACCTGGCGCGCGGCGTTCGTCTTCCAGGCGGTGGTGGTCGCGGTGATCGTCTTCCTCAGCCGCCGGATCGCCGATCCGGTGCCGCCGGATCCGGCCCGGCCCTTCGACACCGCCGGCGCGGTCCTGTCGGCCGTCGGCATGTTCTGCGTGGTGTTCGGGATTCTCCAGGCCGGCAAGAACGCCGTGCTGATGACGACGTTCCTCGTCGTCGGAGTGGGATTCCTGGTCTGGTTCTTCCTGCACATCCGGGCCAGGGAGCGTGCGGGGAAGGAGCCGTTGCTCACGACGCGTCTGTTCCGGAACCGTACGTCCGATCTCGGCCTCGTCACGCAGAACATGCAGTGGCTGGTCCTCATGGGGACGTCGTTCGTCGTCGCGGTCTTCCTGCAGAAGGTCCGCGGGTACAACGCCATCCAGACGGGTGTCGTCTTCACCGCGGCGACCGCCGGGATCCTGGTGAGCTCCCTGGCGGCGGAGCGGCTCGCCAGGAAGCACTCCCAGAAGAGCCTGATCTCGGCGGGTTTCGCCATGACCGTGGCCGGGATCGCCGTCCTGCTGGCCCTGGTCGAAGCGTCGTCGCGAGTCGTCGCCTTCGTGCCGGGGCTGCTGCTGATCGGGCTGGGCGTGGGCGTGATGCTCACGCCGTCGGTCAACGTCGTGCAGTCCAGCTTTCCCGAGGAACAGCAGGGCGAGATCTCCGGATTGTCGCGCAGCGTGTCCAATCTCGGCTCGTCGTTCGGGACGGCGATCGCCGGCACGATCCTCGTCGCCGGGCTGGCCGAGGGGAACCGGTCCTATGCCCTCGCCATGATCGCGCTGGCCGTCTTCGCCCTGGTGGGCCTGGGCGCGGCGATCCGGCTCCCCGCCGACCCCAGGTGACCCCGGCGCGGGGTCTACCGCCCGTACGGTTCGGCGCGGTCGAGTTGTTCGTCCAGGGCGACGGCCGCTGCGATGAGCGCCAGATGGGTGAACGCCTGCGGGAAGTTGCCGAGCTGCGCGCCTGACGGGCCGATCTCCTCGGCGAACAGGCCGACGTGGTTGGCGTAGGTGAGCATCTTGTCGAAGGCGTAACGGGCCTGCTGCAGCCGTCCGGCGCGGGCCAGGGCCTCGACGTAGAGGAAGGTGCACAGGTTGAACGTCCCCTCCGACCCGCGCAGGCCGTCGGGGGACGCGGCGGGGTCGTAGCGGTAGACGAGGCTGTCGCTGACCAGCTCCTCGTCGATGGCGTCCAGGGTGCTCAGCCAGGCCGGGTCGCGGGGGGAGATGAAGCCGACCCGGGGCATGAGCAGCAGCGAGGCGTCCAGCACGTTCGTGCTGTAGTGCTGGACGAAGGCCTGCCGGTCAGGGCTCCAGCCGCGGTCCAGGATCTGGTTGAAGACGGCGTCCCGGACACTCATCCAGCGCACGAGGTCGGCCGGACGCGAGTGGGTGGTGGCCATCCGGATGCCGCGATCGAAGGCGACCCAGGTCATCAGCCGGCTGTAGGTGAACTCCTGACGTCCGCCGCGAGTCTCCCAGATGCCTTCGTCGGGACGGTCCCAGGTGTCGGCCAGCCAGTCGAGCACCTTGGCGAAGGACCGCCAGCCGCGGATGCCGCCGATCTCCTGGGACTGGGCCAGGGCGTCGGCTACTTCACCGTAGATGTCGAGCTGGAGCTGGTCGGAGGCGGCGTTTCCGGCCCGTACCGGCCGGGACTGCCGGTATCCCTCCAGATGGTCGAGCACTTCCTCGGTTAGATGGGGATCCCCGTCGATCCGGTACATGATCTGCAGCGGCTCACCGGAGGCGCGGCCGACGACGAGCCGTTCACGCAGCCACGTACGGAACGCCTGTGCCTCCTCGACGAAGCCGAGGCCGATCAGGGCCCGGACGGACAGGGAGGCGTCGCGGACCCACGTGTAGCGGTAGTCCCAGTTGCGTTCGCCGCCGATCTGCTCCGGCAGCCCCATCGTGGCGGCGGCGATCGGGGCGCCCGTGGGCGCGTACGTGAGGAGCTTGAGAGTGATCGCCGATCGGTTCACCATGTCACGCCAGCGCCCCCGGTACCGGGACGCCCGCAGCCAGCCGTGCCAGAAGGCGCGGCAGGCCTCGAAGCTGTCACGTATCCCTTCGGCGGTCACGGGCGGCACGGCCTGGTCATCGCCGCTGCAACTGGTCAGGACGATCGCGGCGGTCTGGCCCGTCTGGAGGGTGAAGTCCGCGACGATGTCCTCACCGTCCGGGCGCAGGGCGACAGGGCCGACGGCCTGCACGTGGAGGCTCGTGCCGGGGCCCTGGAAGACCGCTGATCCGGCGTCGCCGAGGGCGAGGGTGTGCGGCGCCCGTCCGTAGTCGAAGCGGGGACGGCAGGTGAAGACGAAGGGCAGACTCCCGCGAACCACCCGGACGAACCGCACCAGGCGGTGCCGGCCGGAAGGCGTGGTGGAGGTGTCCGGTTCCATGAAGTCGGCGACCTCGCCGACGCCGCCGGAAGCCATGAAGCGGGTGACGAGGACGGCGGTGTCCGGCAGGTAGAGCTGCCGGACGGCCGCCTCGTCGCTTCCCTCCATGTCGGCGGCCAGCCGGCAGTGGCCCCCGCGCCCGCTGTCGAGGATGGACGCGAAGAGGCTCGGGGAGTCGAACCGGGGCGTGCACCACCAGTCGATGGTGCCGTCGCTGGAGACGAGCGCGGCGGTCTGCAGGTCTCCGATCATGCCGTGGTCCGCGATCTGCGGGTAGCCGTTCATCGATGCCTCCGTTGTTCGCCGGACATACCGGACGACTGCCTCCGGACGTGTCGACTGAGCGACCGTCACCGGGGGGAACGGAGCAGTCTTTTCAGGCTAACTCCTGGTATCGCAGGAAGTCATCCGGGGTGACGACCGTGCGCCTCGGCCCCGGGGTGGTTTGCTGGCGTGGTGAGTGACTACCGCTTGGGAGGAGCCTTCGGCCTGCTGCTGCCCATGCCGGGCGCGTCGCGACGGTGGGGCGCGCAGTGCCGCCGGATCCGGTCGTGGCGCGTCCCGCGGTGGCTGCGCCGCGTCGTGGCCGGGGTCGTGGTGCCGGCGGTGCTTCTCGCCGGTGGGTGTGGCCGTCCGGACGAGCGGGCGGGGCGGGGGCTCGGCTGGTCCGACTGCGGGGACGGCTTCCAGTGCGGGACGTTGCGGGTGCCGCTCGACCACGACCGTCCCGACGGTGAGCGGCTTGAGCTGGCGGTCGTCCGGCTGCCCGCGACGGGCGACCGGATCGGCTCGCTGGTGGTGAACCCGGGTGGGCCGGGGGCGTCCGGGGTCGAGTACGCCAGGGCCGCCCGGCTGGTGGTGGGCGAGAAGGTGCGGGAGCGGTTCGACGTCGTCGGGTTCGACCCGCGCGGGGTCGGCCGGTCGGCGCCGGTCGAGTGCCTCGACCATGCGGCTCTCGACGCCTTCATCGCCATGGACACCACCCCCGACACCCTTGAGGAGCGGGCTGCGCTGGAGGCCGCTGCGCGGCGGTTCGCGGACGGCTGCCGGAAGCACTCCGGCCGGCTCCTGCCCCACCTGGGCACCGTGGACGCGGCCCGCGACCTGGACCTGCTGCGCCAGGCCCTGGGCGACCGGAAACTGACCTATCTCGGCAAGTCGTACGGGACCTTTCTCGGGGCCGTCTATGCCGACCTGTTCCCCGGCAAGGTGCGCGCGCTCGCGCTGGACGGCGCCCTCGACCCGGCCGGTTCGCGGGTGCTGGTGAACACCGAGCAGGCCGTGGGGTTCGAGGAGGCGCTGCGCGCGTACGTCGAGGACTGCCTGGGCGACCGCGACTGCCCGTTCGCCGGCCGGACGGTCGAAGAGGCGATGGACCAGGTCGGGGCCCTGATCCGCCGCGCGGACACCCGGCCACTGGACGGCGGCGGCCGGCGCGTCACCGAGGCGCTGGCCACCCTCGGCACGCTGACGCCGCTCTACGACCGATCCTCCTGGCCGGAGCTCACCGAGACGCTACGCCGGGCGCTGAACGGCGACGGCTCACTCCTGCTGCGCAACGCCGACCAGCTCGCGGGCAGGCAGGACGACGGCACCTACTCCAACCAGCTCGCGGCCAACCTGGCGGTGAACTGCGTCGACGGCCCGTATCCGGCGACGGCTGCGGCCTTCGCGGAGGATGCGGCGCAGGCGTCCAGGAGGGCGCCGCGGTTCGGGCCGTACATCGTGTGGTCGTCCCTGCCGTGTGCGTTCTGGCCGGCCCGGCCCACCTTCTCGCCGCACCGCCTGACCGCCGCCGGGGCTCCTCCGATCCTGGTCGTCGGCACGAGAGGGGACCCGGCGACGCCGTACGGGTGGGCTCGGGCGCTGGCGTCTGAGCTGCGGTCCGGCGTGCTGCTGAGCTACGACGGCGACGGGCACACCGCGTACGGGAACGGCTCCCCATGTGTGGACGACGCCGTGGACCGGTATCTCGTGGAGGGGGCGCCGCCGAAGGATGGCGCGATCTGTCCGGGCATCCGGTGATCGGGAGGAGCAAGAACCCTTCGATCTCCTGTAGACTCTTGCAAGCCGTACAGGCACGCCGCCTTAGCTCAGTCGGCCAGAGCACTTCACTCGTAATGAAGGGGTCTGGGGTTCGAATCCCCAAGGCGGCTCCAGTTCAGAAGCCCTCCGCGATCTCGTGGAGGGCTTCTGCGTGTGTGACTGGGCGACCAAGGATCCCATCGCAGGACGGTGTCGCGATGTGGGACAGTGAGCGCGTGGAGCTGGTTGATCAGAAGAGGGCGTGGTTCGGTGCCCTGACCGTGCCGCAGCGTGTGATCGTGGTCGCAGTGTCAGGGGTGGGCCTTGTGGGCGGGACGGCGCTGTTGCTGGCGGATCCCCCGAGCGATGTTGCCGTGTTCTTCCTGATCTCTGCTTATGTCATCTCGGCGGTGGCGGTTCTGCAGAGTATTCCCTGGGTTCGGGCGCGGCTTGGGAGCGGGACTCAGCTCTGCCTGGGGTTCGTCTTGGCCTTCAACTCTCTGTCCGGTGAATACACGACGCCTGTGTTTCAGGGCGTAGGACTGATCGTGGGGATCGGCCTGTTGACTCACGTCCTTGTGCTTGCGGTGATCAGGGATCGGAGAGTGAGGAAGGGGCGTCAGCGCACCACGGCACAGGTTCACTGATCACGGAGGTGCGGCGCCCAGCCCGGGTCTACGTCCGCTCGGCGAAGACGTGGGTCAGAGCGGCGACGCGTCGGTAAGGGTCTGTGGCGCCGGCTTGTTCCTCGCAGTTCAGGAGCGCGGTCAGAGCCTGGGCGTCGGGGAGTTCCGCGTCGGCCGGTGCGGTGTCGGTGAACACGCGTACGCCGTACCAGGCGCGCACCTTCAGTCGCCGGTCGGTGAGCGCGGCGGTCAAGGCATCCAAGCGGTCGGCGCGAGCCGTGACACCGATGCGGTTGTCGTACGTCAGTTCCTGGAAGGCTCGCTGCGCTGTGGCCCAGTCGCCGAGCAGGCCGGGCCGCATCGCCAGGGCGTCGCCGTTGCGGACCAGCAGGGACAGCAGGCCCCCGGTGGTCAGCAGTCGCGACAGATCGTCCAGCAGCGGCCCGGGGTCGGGGAAGTACATGAGAACGCCGTGGCACAGCACGACGTCGAAGCTCTCGGACCGGAACAAGGTCGCGATGTCCCGTACGTCGCCTTGGAGTAGCCGCACGCGCCCCCGGACGTCCTCCGGCTCGTCCGTCAGGGCGCGCTGGAGATCGGCAAGGAGGGTCGCCGAGGAGTCCAGCCCTGTCACATCGTGTCCGCGTCGTGCCAGCCGCAGCAGTTGGGTTCCCTGGCCGCAGCCCACGTCCAGAACCCGCTGCGGCACCGCATCGGGCAGGTGAGCCGCCAACTGCCGGGCTACCAGCTCCTGGCGGACGACCTGCCGGAGTGTCCTCAGACGAGCCCGCCACTCTTGCTCACCTGCCGCGAAGCCAGAAGTCATCGCGCCTCTCTCCGCATGCCGTCAGACCAGCAGAGAGCCTACGCGTTCGTTCTTCCGCCCACTGTGACGTCCCCGAGGCGGCTGCCGAGTGCGGAAAGGCCGGTCAGGTGCGGGAGCGGCGCTCCTGAGGCGCGGGTTCGGGGGTGGTGAGTTCGGTGAGCAGGGCGTCGAGCACGTGCATGGCGCGCCATGCCTTGGTCATGCCGAACTGCGCACTGAACCGCACGACGGCACGGGCCTCCTCCGGTGTGGCGCCGGCGCCGAGGGCGCGGGTCAGGTGGGCGCGGAAGCTCTCCTCCAGGGTCTGGTAGAGCACGTCGACGGTCATCGTGATGAACGCCCGCTCCCGGGGCGACACCCGCTGCATGCCGGCGCGCATGCGGGACTGCAGGTCCATGTAGGTGCTGAACGGCCGGTCCAGGGCGGCCACGGCCTGGCGCATCGCCTCCGGGAGCGGGCTGCCCGTGCCGTCGGCGTTCACCTCGTGACCCTGGCCGGTGGGGGTGGGCAGGGCGTGCGTCCGTTCCAGTTCGGTCAGGCGGGCGAGGGCGGTCAGTGCGGCGGGGTATCCGCTGTCGTAGGCGACGAAGCACAGCATCTCGCGCAGGTCGTCGGCCGACAGGCCGCAGTCGGCGGCCATCGTCACGTGTTGTTCGAAGGGCAGGCCGAGAGTCTGCTGGCAGACGTCGGCGGTGAGGCACAGCAGGACCTTCTCGCGCCGGGTGAGCTCAGGGACCTCGTCCCAGAGCAGGCGGTCGGTGGCGGCGCTCATCTCGGCGAACACCGGGTCCAGCGCCTTCACCTGGATTTCCATGGATCTCCTCCATATGTGAACGACTGTAGCGCTACGACTGTAGTGCAACGAGCGTCCGCCTACAATGGGCCCTCATGGACGAGACCACCTCCGCCCCGGCCGGCCCTCGCGGCGGCAGGCAGGGACGCAATCCGCGAGGTCAGGGCGAACGCCTGCGGGACGACGTCATCGCCGCCGCTCTGCGCCTGCTGAACGAACTCGGCGACGACCAGGCCCTGTCCATGCGCGCGGTGGCACGGGAGGTCGGCGTCGCGGCGACCTCGGTGTACATCCACTTCGCCGACCGGGACGCGCTCGTGCTGGCCGCCTTGGAGAGGTTCCACGGCGAGCTCGTGGCGGCCGTCGATCAGGCCGAGGCCGGGGCCGCCGATCCGGCGGGGCGGCTGCGGGCCCGCGTCCTGCTGCTGGGCAGGTGGGTCCAGCAGCACCCCGGCCTGTACAAGGTGCTGCACGAGAGCACGCTCAACCAGCGGGTGGCCATGTCGTTCAAGCAGGAGCTGGCCGAGCGCACCACCGCCGCGGTGCAGCGATGCATCGACGCCGGGCTCGCCCCGGCCGACGACGCCGCCGCGGTCTCACTGGATCTGCGGGCGGCGGTGCACGGGGCCGTGTCGATGCGGGTCAACCAGCCCGACATGCCGTGGCCGCCGCTGGAGGAGCAGGTCGATCGTTTCCTCGCCAAGCTCGTCGGACTCGCCGCCGGGGGCCGGACGGAGTGACCGCCTCGGGCGGGTGGGTTCACTGTGAGTGTCAGGAGGAGGGAAGGGGACTGTAAACGGAAGGTGATTGATCGAACACCATGAGTTGCGCCATGGTGCATGAGCCCTGTTC
This sequence comes from Nonomuraea sp. NPDC049637, assembly GCF_040675235.1. Classification (NCBI taxonomy): domain Bacteria; kingdom Bacillati; phylum Actinomycetota; class Actinomycetes; order Streptosporangiales; family Streptosporangiaceae; genus Nonomuraea; species Nonomuraea sp. NPDC049637. Next base: position 219,271 of record NZ_JBFAOM010000003.1, on the reverse strand, counting down.
AACGCACCCTCGGAGGGACTCATGCTGGTTCGTCGCCTTCTGTCTGGAGCCGTCCTCGTCGTCACCGTCAGTGCGGGTCTGGTGCTGCCCGCCGCGGCTTCCGCTCCGAACCCGATGTGCATCGACGTCACCAACGACCGTGGCAACGGGGTCCGGATCTACCAGTGGGAGTGTCAGAGCAACAACAACAATCAGAAGTTCGTGATCGACGCGGGTCAGATCAAGATCAAGGACACTCTGGGGACGTCGCGGCCGATGTGTGTCGATGTCACCAATGACCGTGGCAACGGGGTCCGGATCTATCAGTGGGAGTGTCAGGCCAACAACGACAATCAGAAGTTCGTGATCGACGCGGGTCAGATCAAGATCAAGGACACTCTGGGGACGTCGCGGCCGATGTGTGTGGACGTCACCAATGACCGTGGCAACGGGGTCCGGATCTATCAGTGGGAGTGTCAGGCCAACAACGACAATCAGAAGTTCGTGATCGACGCGGGTCAGATAAAGATCAAGGACACTCTGGTCTGAGTCGGCGGGGTCGCTGGCGGGGGCTGGTCCGCGGTGACGGACCGGCCCCCGCCGTCCTTGTGCCGGGCGCCGGTGCGGCGAGGGTCAGGCGGTGAAGTCGCGGACGAGGGCGACGAAGTCGTCGGGGCGTTCGACGCTGGAGACGTGGCCGGTGTCGAGTTCGAGGTAGGAGCTGCCGGGGATGGCGGCGTGGAGCTCGCGGGAGTTCTCCACCGGGATCAGGCCGTCGCGGGCCGCGCCGACCACCAGCGTGGGGGCCTGGATGCCGGGCAGCAGGCGGCGGAGGTCGACGCGGCGGCCGAGGTCGATCTGGCGCAGGCGGTTGGGGTGCGGCCGGAAGTACGTCGCCCGGCTCTCCAGGTCCTCGGCGTCGAGGGAATTGAGGTAGCGGCGGCTGAAGCCGGTCAGCATGGCGAAGCGGGCGAAGGCGTCCGGGGTGCCGGCCAGGCCGAGCCAGGTCTGCAGGGCGGTGCGCAGGTAGGCGTCCTCGGTGTGGGCCCAGCCGCCGACCGGGATCAGGCGGCGGACGAGGTCCGGGCGGGTGGCGGCGAGGGACAGCGCGATCACCGCGCCCAGGGAGAAGCCGAGCAGGTCCACGGGGGCCTTGCTGGAGTCCTCGATGACGGCCGCGAGCTGCTCGGTCAGGCCCTCGACGGTCAGGGGGGCGCCGTCGTCCTCGACGAGGTCGCTGCCGCCGAGGTCGGGCAGGATCACGGTGTTGCGGTCGGCGAAGCGCTCGGCGACGCCGTCCCAGGTCGACGAACCCGGGCCGGTGCCGTGCAGGAGCACCAGGCCGGGGCCGTCGCCGACGGTGCGGTAGGCGAGGCGGGTCCCGGAGACGGTCAGGTGTCGGGTCATGGACGCCACCGTGCCAGTCGGCGTCGCGGATGAGGAGCGGACCGGATTCCCTAGGACAGACAGTCCTGGACTGCGATATTTCGCGGTATTGCAGGATGGGCTCATGGATCGTGCGGAGCTTGCTGACTTCCTTCGCCGCTCGCGGGAGCGGCTGCTGCCCGGCGAGGTGGGGCTGCCGTCGGGGCCGCGTCGCCGTACGCCGGGGCTGAGGCGGGAGGAGGTGGCGCTGCTCGCGGGCATGTCGGCCGACTACCTGATGCGGTTGGAGCAGGCGCGCAGCCCGCAGCCGTCCACCCAGCTGCTGGCCGCGCTGGCGCGGGCGCTGCGGCTGACGAGCGACGAACGCGACCACCTCTACCTGCTGGCCGGGCACCGGCCGCCGGCCGGGCCGCGGGCGGGCGAGCACGTCAAGCCGAGCCTGCTCTACCTGCTCGACCGTCTCGTCGGGACGCCCGCGCAGGTGCTGAGCGACCTGGGCGACGTGCTGGCGCAGAACGCCATGGCCGAGTCCCTGTTCGGGTGCAGCTGCACCGTCGAGGAGCCCGATCGCAACATCGTGTGGCGCTGGTTCACCGACCCGTTCAGGCGCGAGGCCTACCCGGAGGAGGAGCACGCCGAGCGCTCCCGCGCGCACGTGGCCGACCTGCGCGCGGCGGTGGTCCGCCGCGGCAACGACGAGCCGGCGCAGGCCCTGGTCGAGCGCCTGCGCCGGGCCAGCCCGGAGTTCGTCTCGCTCTGGGAACGGCACGAGGTCGCGGTACGCCGCAGCAGCCGTCTACGGGTCAGGCATCCGGCCATCGGCGCGATGGAGTTCGACTACGAGGTGCTGCTGGCCCCGGCCGAGGACCAGCGGCTGCTGATCTTCACGCCGCCGCCCGGGTCGAAGACGTTCGAGGCGCTGGAGCTGCTGCGGGTGGTGGGGCCGGAGACCGTGCACCGGAGCCATCGGTAGCCGTACGGGACGCCGCGTCAGCGGGCGCGTCAGGACGGCGACGGTCCGGTGTCAGCGCGGCCGGGGATGGTTGAACCATCACCGGTCCGGGGAGTCGGCCCGAAGGCTTGAAAGGCGTACGAACATGACGAACGACAGCGTTTCCGTGAACAACGTGGCCGAGCGCCCGGAGCTGCAGAAGATCCTCCAGGAGATCGTGGACGCCGGTTTCGTCGGCGTGCAGCTGCGGGTGAACGACGAGCGGGGTGAGTGGGTCGGCACCGCCGGGTTGCGCGAGCTGGGCGGCCTCGCCGAGCCGCCGGCGGACGGGCGTTTCCGGGTCGGCAGCGTCACCAAGACCTTCACCGCGGCCCTCGCCCTGAGCCTGGTGGCCGACGGCGTGCTCGGCCTGGACGACGTCGTGGACGACCACCTGCCCGAGTTCGGGCTGGACCGGCGGATCACCGTCCGGATGTTGCTGCAGCACACCAGCGGCGTGTTCAACTTCACCGGCGAGTACTACGAGGACGGCACCGTCGTGCCGGGGATCGTCTGGTCGGGCAAGGAGTGGGTGGAGAACCGCTTCAAGACCTACCAGCCGCAGGAGCTGGTACGGCTCGCGCTGTCCAAGCCCGCCCGCTTCGAGCCGGGGGCGGACTGGAGCTACTCCAACACCAACTACGTCCTGGTCAGGCTGCTGATCGAGAAGGTCACCGGCCGTTCGCTGGCCGAGGAGATGCGGCTGCGCGTCCTTGACCCGCTCGGGCTGCCGGACACCGTCGTGCCGGACACCGACACCGAGATCGCCGGGCCGCACGCCCACGCCTACTACCGCTACGAGGAGGACGGCCAGGACAAGACGGTCGACGTCACCCGTCAGAACCCCTCCTGGATCTCCACCGGCGGCGACATGATCTCGACCACCCGCGACCTGCACACGTTCATCTCCGGGCTGATGGGCGGGCGGCTCCTGCCGCCCTCGCTGCTGGCCGCGATGCGCGACGCGCATCCCAAGGTCGGCTACGGGCTGGGGGTGTTCGTGCAGGACGCGGACCCCGACACCGGCACCCTCATCACCCACAACGGCGGCATCTCGGGCTCGGCGGCGCTGCTGTACAGCACGCCCGACGGCCGCAGGACCCTGACCGCCTCGGTGACCTACGTGGACGACGCCGCGATGTCCCAGGCCGCGGCGTTCCAGGAAGTCGTGCAGCGGCTGATCAAGGAGGTTTTCGGCGGCGCCGCCGGCGGGGACGGGACGGCGTCCTAGGGACCCGGGCCGGACGGCGGGCGTCGGCCCGATGCCCGCCCGCCCCGCCGACGGGCGTCGGCCCGATGCCGGCCCGCCGCGCCGACGGCCGGCGGCCGTCGGCCTTGACAGGGGCCCTTGCGCGCTCAGGGGAAATCGTCTAACTCTTAGGAAGGTTTCCTTTTTAATGGAAGGCGCGCAGAGTGGCCGCTACCCCCCGATCCGGCGCCCTGAAGCTCGTCCTGGCGGCCCTGTGCCTCCTGCTGGCCACCGCCTGCGGGGCGGCCGGGGCCCAGGCCCCTCCGGTGAACGCCCAGGACGTGATGTTCGTGCAGATGATGGTGCAGCACCACCGGCAGGGCATCGAGATCGCCAAGCTCGGCAGTCAACGGGCCACCAACGACCAGCTCCGGATCCTGGTGGCCGCCGTGGCCAGCACGCAGCAGGACGAGGTCGAGATGATGCTGCGCTGGCTGTACGCCTGGGAACAGCCGCTCACCGCCGCGTCCGGCTCCCATGACCACCACGGCGGCATGCCGGAGACCGACCGCAGGCAGATCAGGGCGCTGAAGAAGTCGAAGTCCTTCGAGCACGACCTGATGACCCTGCTGATCGCGCACCAGGGCGACGCGATCAAGATGGCGGACACCGAGGTGGCCTCCGGCGCGGACCCGGAGGTCAAGGAGTGGGCGGGGCAGGTGCAGGCGTCCCGCAAGGCGCAGATCGACCTGATGAAGGACCTGCTCAAGCGCTGATCGGGGGAGATCCCCGGTCGGCGTAGACGTGCGTCGGAATAAGTGATTAGATCACTTGATATGTCCGAGGTTGCGCGGCCGACGCTTTCCGACGCTCTGACCGAGCGCATGCTGGAGCTCATCCGTAGTGGAGGGCACCGGCCGGGCGACAGGCTGCCCTCCACCAGGGAGCTCTCCCAGCGTTTCGCCGTCACCACCCCGACGCTGCGCGAAGCGTTGCGCAGGCTGGAGGCCACCGGAGCCATCGAGCTGCGGCACGGCTCGGGCATCTACGTCGGCGCCGACATCGAGCGGCTCGTGCTGCCCAACCCCAACATGCGCGAGATGCACGCCGCCCAGCTCCTCGAACTGCTCGGCGCGCGCATCGTGATCGAGCCGCCGCTGGCCGCCATGGCCGCCGAGCACGCCGAGGGCGCGGAGCTGGCCGCGCTCAAGCGGGTGCTCGACCAGGCCGGCCGGCACCTGCGCGGCGAGGACGCCGAGCTGCACGAGGCCAACATGTCCTTCCACCGGGCGACCGCGCGGATGGCGGGCAACAGCGTGCTGCACGAGGTCGTCGACTCGCTGCTCACCGTCCACGGGCCGGAGCAGCGGGAGATCCTGCAGATCTTCGACGACCGGCGCCGCGACTACGAGGAGCACCTGGCCATCCTGGAGGCCATCGAAGCGCGCGACGCCGCCGAGGCGCAGGCGCGCATGCGGGCCCATCTGGTCGACGTCCGGACCGTCGTCGAGCAGAGGTTGCCGCCCAGATAGAGCAAGTCCCCCCGAAAGAGCAAGGAGGCCGGCCATGTTCCGGTCACGTGTGGCCACGCTCGGCGTGGCGGCGCTGGTCCTGACCGCCTGCGGCGGCAACAGCGCCGAGGCGCCGAAGAAGAAGACCGAACTGACGCTCTACAACGACAAGGGCGCCTGGACGAAATACTTCGACGAGATGGGCGCGCTGTCCAAGCAGCAGATCGGCCTGGGCATGAAGCCGACGGGATACACCGACTCCGCGCAGTACCAGGCCTTCATCAAGGCGTCGTTCCGCACGGACGTGAAGCCCGACCTGTTCACCTGGCAGACCGGGGGGATGCTGGCGGAGATCGTCAAGCAGAAGCAGGTGGCCGACACCACGGCCGTCTGGCAGGAGGCGATCAAGGCGGGCGACCTGTCGCAGGACCTCGCCCCGTACTACACCATCGGCGGCAAGCAGTACTGCGTGCCGATGAACGTCGCCTACTGGGGCATGTTCTACAACAAGAAGATCTTCGACAAGTACCGCCTGAAGCCCCCGCAGACGTGGGACGAGCTGGTCCAGGCCGCCGAGACCCTGAAGAAGAACGGCGTCAAGGCCTTCTACCACACCAGCGTGCTGTTCTCCTTCGTCTGGTTCGAGCAGCTTCTCGCCGGCTCCGACCCCGACCTGTACGACCGGCTGTCCACGGGCCAGGCGAAGTACACCGACCCGGGTGTGGTGCAGGTGATGGAGAAGTGGAAGTCGCTCATCGACGCCGGATATTTCATGAACCCGGGTGACAAGACCGACCCTGGGGACGTCATGAAGACCGGCAAGGCGGCGATGGTCTCCTTCGGCACCTGGTTCAGCACCAGCATGACCCAGCGCGACCTGAAGTCCGGCACCGACTACGGGTTCTTCGTCATCCCCAACGTCAACCCCGCGCTGCCGAAGACCTCGATGATCTTCGAGAGCGGGCCGCTGTGCTCGCTCACCAAGGGGGCCGACCCCGACTCCAGCATGAAGTACCTCAAGTGGTGGACCACCGCCGACGCCCAGAAGAAGTGGGCCACCACCAGGGGCGACGTGAGCGCCAACCCGAAGGTCGAGATCGCCGACGAAGCGCTCGGCGCGGTCACCAAGGACGCGGGCGGTGGCAAGTACCGCCTGGTCAACCGCTACTTCGAGGCCACGCCGCCGCCGGTGCTGACCGCCGCGCTCGACGGCTTCGGCAAGTTCGTCACCGAGCCGGGCTCGTACAAGGAAGTGCTGGACACCATCCAGAAGGCCGCCGACGAGTACTGGGCCACGCATCAGTGATGGGCGCCCGGACCCCGATGCTGGGCCGGTTCAGGCACGGTTACGTGGCGCCCGCGGCCGTGCTGGTCGCGGGGCTGCTCTACGCGCCGTTCCTGTGGACGGCCTACCTGAGCCTCACCCGCTACGACGGCCTGGAGCCCCCGGCGTGGGTCGGCGTGCACAACTTCGTCAAGCTGCTGGACGACCCCGCGCTGCTCACCTCGACCCGCAACACGCTCATCTGGGTGGCCGGCACGATGGTGCTGCCGGTCGGGCTCGGCCTGCTGGTCGCGGTGCTGTCCTACGACATCAAGGGCGGCGCCTGGTACCGGGTGCCGTTCATGTTGCCGTACGCGCTGAGCGGCGCGGGCCTGGCCATGGTGTGGAGCCCGGTGTTGTCCCACGACGGCATCGCCAACCGGCTGCTCGGCGTGGACACCGCGTTCCTGCAGGTCGCGCCGGACAACACGCTGGCCATGCTGCTGGTGTGGACCTGGCAGCAGCTCGGCGTGAACACGCTGCTGTTCGTCGTGGGCCTGCAGTCCATCCCCAAGGAGCCGATCGAGGCCGCCCGCCTGGACGGCGCCTCCGGCTGGCGGCTGTTCCGGCACGTGATCTGGCCGCTGATGCGCCCGCTGACCGCGGTCGTGGTCGGGCTGGCCCTGGTGGCGAGCCTGAAGACGTTCGACATCGTGTGGGTGCTGACGCAGGGCGGCCCGGGACGCAACTCCGAGACGCTGGCGGTGACCATGTACCGCGACACGTTCGTGGCCAGTGACTACGGCTACGGCTCGGCGGTCGCGGTGCTGCTCACCGTGGTCACCGGGCTGGCCTCCTACCTCTACCTGAGGAGGCAGGTGCGATGATCCGGCGGATCGTGCTCATCGTGCTCGGGCTGATCTGGCTCGGCCCGACCTACCTGCTCATCGTCAACGCCTCCAGGCCGGCCGCGTCGTACGACCCGGGCAGCGCGTGGGCGCCGTCCGGCGACTTCGCGCTGCTGGACAACTTCGGCCGCGCCCTGGACAGCGCCGACCTGACCGGCAGCCTGGCCAGCACCGCGCTCTACGCGGTCGTCTCGCCGCTGCTCGGCGTGGTGATCGGGGCGCTGGCCGGCTACACGATCGTGGTGCTGCGGCTGCGCCACGGGTTCTGGTGGTTCCTGCTGATCTTCGGCGGCACGGTGTTCCCGTCGCAGATGCTGCTGGTGCCGCTGTTCGTCGGCTACAGCGACGCCGGCCTGTACGACAGCAGGCTCGGCATGATCCTGATCTACACCGCGATCAACGTGCCGCTGGCCGCGTTCGTGCTGCGCAACTTCTACACGGGGGTGGCGTTCTCGATCTTCGAGGCGGCCCGCATGGACGGCGCGTCCACGTGGCGCATCTTCTGGCGCATCTACCTGCCGATCTCGCTCAGCGCGCTGACGGCGGTGTTCATCCTGGAGTTCACCTTCATCTGGAACGACCTCATCTTCGGCCTGACGCTGACGCAGACGCAGAGCGTCCGGCCGGTCATGACCGCCCTGGCCGGGCTGATGACCGACGTCTACGCCGGCACCCCGGTCCCCGTCGGCCTGGCGGCGGGCCTGGTGGTCTCGCTGCCGACGGTCGTGCTGTTCCTGGCCACCCAGCGCCTCTTCGCACGGGGCCTGTCCCTAGGGAGTGTTTAGATGACGAGCCGGTTGCTGCAGCGGAGCCTGGGTAGCCCCGACTACGACGGGATCAGGCAGGCGCTGCGCAACGACACCTCCACACCGGTGATCAGCGCCCGCGGGCTGGAGGTGCGGGTCGCGGTGCTGCCGCTGTTCACGCACGACGGCCGCCAGGCGGTCCGGGTGTCGAGCACGCAACCCCTGACCCACGTGCTGGTGGGCGTCGACAGCGCCTCCGGCACGGACGTGACGCTGCTGGTGCCCGAGGTGGACGCGCCGCGCACGCTCACCCTGGAGTGCCGCGACGACGCCGGCGTGGTCGGCAGCGCGCAGGTCACGGTCACCCCGCAGCGCAAGTGGAGCGTGTTCGTCGTGCACCACTCGCACCTGGACATCGGCTACACCGACCCCCAGGGCACGGTGCTCCGCCACCACCTCGACTACCTCGACGCGGCCCTGCGGCTGGCCGAGGAGACCGCCTCCTGGCCGGACGACGCCAAGTTCCGCTGGACGGTCGAGTCGTCGATGCCCGCGCTCAAATGGCTCGGCGCCCGGCCGGCCGGGCAGGTCGAGTCGTTCGCCGCGCTGGCCAGGGCGGGCGTGATCGAGGTGACCGCGCTGCCGTTCCAGCTGCACACCGAGGCGTGCTCGACCGAGGAGCTCTACCGCCAGCTCCGCTTCACCGCCCAGCTCCAGGACCGGTACGGCTTCGCCACCAGGTCCGCCATGCACACCGACGTGCCGGGCGCGGTCGTCGGCCTGGTGGACGCGCTCAACGCCTCAGGCGTGCGCTACCTGGCCGCCGCGCACAACTGGGCCGGGCGGTCGGTGCCGTACCTGCACGGCGGCGACAAGCTGACCAGGCCGTTCCGGTGGCGGGCGCCGAGCGGGAACGAGCTGCTCGTGTGGTTCACCGACACGCCGCACGGGATGGCGTACATGGAGGGCAACACGGTCGGGCTGACCGACTCCTACGAGCTGGCCGACGACCTGCTGCCGCGCTACCTGTCGGCGCTGGCCACGCGGGGCTACCCGTACGGGCCGGGGACGTTCGGCTGGCAGGGGCCGGACGCGCCGCGCGAGCCGTACGAGCTGGACGTGCTGCACCTGCGGGTGCAGGGCGCGCACGCCGACAACGCCGGGCCGTCGATCGTGCCCGCCTCCATCGCCCGCCGGTGGAACGAGACGTGGGCCTGGCCGCGCCTGCGCTCGGCGGTCAACAGCGACTTCTTCGAGCACGTCGAGGAGCGCTACCACGACCGCCTGGCCGTGCACGAGGGCGACTGGACCGACTGGTGGGCCGACGGGCTCGGCTCGGGCGCCCGCCCGCTCGGCTACGTGCGCCGCGCCCAGTCGGCCCTGCGCGTGGCCGAGACGCTGCACACGATCGCCGGCGCGGACGCCACGGACGAGATCGACGCGGCCTACGACAAGGTCGCCCTGTTCAACGAGCACACCTGGGGAGCGGCCAACCCGTGGGAGGACGCCGAGGAGGCGGGCGACTCCGGCGGCCTGCAGTGGACCCGCAAGTCGTCGGGCGCCTACCAGGCCCAGGACGACGCCTCCGACCTGCTGCACGCCGCCACCCGCCGCTTCGCCGCCGCCCTCTCCTCCCCGGACGCGAAAGGCCCGGACGCGGAGGGCGCGGCGCTGGCCGCCTTCGCCGTCTTCAACCCCGGCACCAGGGCACGGACCGACGTGGTGCGCGCGTTCCTGCCGCGCGACGTGGTGGCCGTGGACGTGCCGATCGTGCTGGTCGACGCCCGGACCGGCGAGACCGTGCCGCACCACGAGGAGTACGTCGACCCCGACGACTGGCCGACCCGCCCGATCGGCCGGCACGTGCACGCCGTGGTGCCGGACGTCCCCGGCTTCGGCTACGCGCGGCTGGACGTCGTCCGCGGGCCGGGCCAGGCCCCCGAGCCGGTCGAGCCGGACCTGGACGGCGTGATCGAGAACGAGTTCTACCGGGTCGCCTACGACGTGCGCGAAGGCTACATCAGCTCGATCTTCGACAAGTCCGCCGGCCGTGAGCTGGTCAACGGCGACGCCGCCGCCGGCTTCGGCCAGTACGTCTACGACCGCTACGCCACCGCCCCGCACTTCAACCACCTGTCCGGCCACGTCGGGGCGCACGACAGGACGCTCCTCGGAGACCGGGCGATCGCCCGCAACGCGACGATCGTCAGGGCCGTGCGCACGGCGGTCGGCGAGAAGCTGGTCGTCGAGCTCCAGGGCAAGGGCGTCGACTGGCTGCGCACCACGATCGAGCTGCACCGGGGCGTCCCCCGGCTCGACCTGACCTACCAGCTCGCCAAGCAGGGCACCCCGGCCAAGGAGGCGGTGTTCCTGGCGTTCCCGTTCGCGACCGGCCCGGCCACGGCCTGGGAGCTGACCGGCGGGGTCGGCGGCCCCGGCGTGCCGCGCGTGCCGGGATCGGCCGAGTACATGTTGCCGATCAGGCACTGGATCGCCTTCGAGGACCCCGAGCTGACCGTCGCCTGGGCCACCCTGGAAGCGCCGCTGGTGCAGCTCGGCACCATCCACATGCCGTACGCGCCGTTCCCGCCCACGCTCGACCAGGAGGACGGCACGGTCTACTCCTGGGCGCTCAACAACATCTGGGACACCAACTTCCCCGCCCAGCAGCAGGGCGAGACCACCTTCCGGTACGCCGTCACGTCGGCGGCCGGCGTCAAGGGCAGCAGGCTGGGCGCGGCGGCGGCCTCGGGGCTGACCGAGCCGTTCGTCGGCGCGCTGATCACCGGCGGTCCCGGGGCCACCGAGACCTACGCCTCGGTGGACCACCCCGACGTGCTGATCACCTCGATCGGCCGGGTGGACGGCGAGCAGGTGGTCCGGCTGCAGTCGCTGGCCGCCGAGCCGGTGACGGCGGCGGTCACGGTCCCAGGACGGGATCCGGTCGAGGTCCGGCTGCCCGCCTGCGGGGTCGCCGTCGTCGGAGGGAAGCGCGCGTGAAGATCGTTGACATCCGGGCCACGACGGTCGCCGTCCCGCTGGAGGCGCCGCTGCGGCACAGCAACGGCGCCCACTGGGGCCGGTTCGTGCGCACGATCGTCGAGGTCGAGGCCGACAACGGGCTGGTCGGCCTGGGGGAGATGGGCGGCGGGGGCGAGAGCGCGGAGTCGGCCTTCCGGGCGCTCGTCCCGTACCTGAAGGGGCACAACCCGTTCGAGCTGGAGGCGCTGCGCTTCAAGATCGCCAATCCGACCGCCTCGCTCTACAACAACCGCACCCAGCTCCTGGCCGCCGTCGAGTTCGCCTGCCTCGACCTCGTCGGGCAGCACCTCGGCGTGCCCGTCCACGACCTGCTGGGCGGGCGGCTGCGGGACAGGGTCCCGTTCGCCTCCTACCTGTTCTTCCGCTACGCCGCCGACGGCCACCCGGAGATCCGCACCCCCGGCCAGCTCGTCGAGCACGCCGCCCGGCTCAAGCAGGCGCACGGGTTCACCGTGCACAAGCTCAAGGGCGGCGTCTTCCCGCCGGACTACGAGCTGGAGTGCTACCGGGCCCTGGCCGAGGCGTTCCCGGCCGACCGGCTCAGGTACGACCCCAACGCCGTCCTGTCGGTGGCCGAGGGCCTGCGGTTCGGCCGGGCCATCGAGGGGCTGAACAACGACTACCTGGAGGACCCGGTCTGGGGGATGGAAGGGCTCAGGGCAGTCCGGGAGCAGGTCAGGGTGCCCCTCGCCACGAACACGGTGGTCGTCAACTTCGAGCAGCTCGCCTCCAACGTGCTGCGCAGGTCCGCCGACGTGGTGCTGCTGGACACGACGTTCTGGGGTGGGGTCCGGCCGTGCGTGAAGGCGGCGGGGGTGTGCGACACGTTCCAGGTGGGGGTGGCCGTGCACTCCTCGGGCGAGCTCGGCATCCAGCTCGCGACCATGCTGCACCTCGGCGCGGTGCTGCCGAACCTCACCTACGCCGCCGACGCCCACTACCACCAGCTGCGCGACGACGTGATCGAGGGCGGCCGGCTGCCGTACGCGGACGGCGCCATCGCCGTGCCCTCCGGGCCGGGGCTCGGGGTGCGTCTCGACCCCGATCGCGTGGCCCGCTACGCCGAGTTCTACCGGGAGACCGGCGGCTATCCCTACGACCGCGACCCGGGGCGTCCCGGCTGGTACGCCACCGTCCCGAACGAGCGCTTCGCCGACCCCGCGATCTCGGTGGACGTTGCCCCATAATTGGCCGCTATGTCCGACGAAGTACAGACAAAGAAGCCTGCCGACAACCTCGTCACCACCCGGCACACCCTGCCCACCGGCCAGGGATACACCGCCACCGCCGGAACCATGGTGGTGCGCGAGGAGGTGTTCACGGACGGCACGTTCGACGGCCACCGCCCGAAGGCGGAGGTGTTCCTCACCTCCTACACCCTCGACGACGCCGACCCGCTGACCAGGCCGGTCACGTTCGCCTTCAACGGCGGGCCGGGGTCGTCGAGCGTGTGGCTGCACCTCGGCATCCTCGGCCCGCGCCGGGTCGTGATGGGGGACGCGGGCGCGCTCCTGCCGCCGCCGTACGCGCTGGCCGACAACGACGAGACCCTGCTCAAGGTGAGCGACCTCGTCGTCATCGACCCGATGTCCACCGGCTACTCGCGGGCGGCCGAGGGCGAGAAGGCCGGCCCGTACCACGGGTTCACCGGCGACGTGGAGTCGGTCGGCGAGGTGATCCGCCTCTGGACGACCAGGAACGCGCGGTGGATGTCGCCGAAGTTCCTGGCCGGCGAGTCGTACGGCACGGTCAGGGCGGCCGGGCTGGCCGACCACCTCCAGTCGCGCTACGGCATGTACCTCAACGGCGTGATGCTGATCTCCTCGGTGCTCGACTACGCGACCGTGGAGTTCAACGAGGGCAACGACGTGGCCTACGCCCTCTATCTCCCGACCTATGCGGCCATCGCGCACTACCACGGGCTGCACGGCGACCGCCCGCTGGCCGACGTGCTGCGCGAGGCCGAGGAGTACGCCTCCCGCGACTACCCGTGGGCCCTGGCTCGCGGCAACCGCCTCACGGCCGAAGAGCGCGCCGCCGCGGTCTCCAGGGTCGCCGCCCTGTCCGGCCTGTCGGAGGACTACGTCGACCGCGTGGACCTGCGCATCGAGCACATCCGCTTCTTCACCGAGCTGCTGCGCGAGCGCCGGCTGACCGTCGGCAGGCTCGACGGCCGCTTCACCGGCTGGGACCCCGACGGCGGGCGCGAGCACTTCGTCTCCGACCCGAGCATGAACGCCATCACCGGCCCCTACAGCGCCGCGCTCAACCACTACCTGCGGACCGAGCTGGAGTACGCCAACGACCTGCCCTACGAGATCCTCAGCTCGCGGGTGCACCCGTGGTCGTACAAGGAGTTCGAGGGCGTGCACGTCAGCGTGACCGACCGGCTCGGCGCCGCCATGCGCACCAACCCGCACCTGCGCGTGCACGTGGCCTGCGGCTACCACGACGGCGCCACGCCGTACTACGCGGCCGAGCACGCCTTCGCCCACCTGCCCGTGCCCGCCGAGCTGGCCGCCAACGTCGAGTTCAAGTACTACGAGGCCGGCCACATGATGTACGCGCACGAGCCCAGCAGGCTGCGCCAGTCAGCCGACCTGGCGGCCTTCGTGCTCGGACAGCAGGCGTGAGGCGCGCTCCAGCCGCTGCCGCAGGCTGGCCGCGAGCGCGGCGAAACGTTCCCGGTTGTCCCGGATGACCGCGCGCTGAAGCTCGGCGTCGGCCGTGAACCAGGCGGCGACCAGGCCCGAGGCCCACTTGCAGGTCGTGTCGGCGACGGCCGTCAGCTTCTCCTCCTCGCTCACGTCCGGCTTCTCCAGGTTCCAGCGGGAGTCGGCGATGGCCGACTCCGGGTCCGGGTAGGGGTGTCCCGCCTGGGTCATGCACGACTGCCAGCGCCTGGTCGCCGCGGCCACGCTGCCGTGCTTGGCGGCCTGTTCCAGGGTGAGCGAGTCCTGCAGGCCCAGCCAGGGCCAGTCCGCCTGACGGGTGCCGCCCTCCAGCTCGGCGGAGGCGCGGTCGAGGCAGCCGCGGTCGGCGGCGGTGCCGTACAGGCGGTGACGGGTGTGCTTGGGCAGCTTGTTGACCCAGGAGCCGGTGGTGTCCGGGGACGGGGGCCTGGCCAGGTGGTAGCCGTACCGCTGGGCGGCCGAGGTGTCCACGACGCCGTAGCGGCGGGAGTTGCCCGGGTCGATCGCCGCCAGCTCGGCGGCGTCCTCCGCGGGTGGGGTGACGGTGAGGCCGCGGCGGCTCATGCACCGCGCGACCAGGTGGTTGTGGGCATTGCCCAGGACGGCCCGCTGCTCGGGAGTCGGCTTGTAGGCGTCGAACGGCAACACGAGCTGCGACACCGAGGTCACGCCCGCGGGGGGCCGTTCGCGTACGGGCTCGCCGGCGGCGCAGGCCGCGACGGACAGCAGCAGCGCGCCCGCGAGGAGGCCGCGACAGCCGGTTTCCGGCGGCCAAGCCCGGAAACCGGCACTCCCGTTATTTCTCAGCGGCACCAGATGTCGATCGAGCTGGTGCGGTTGTTGCCGATGGCGTTGTTCGACAGGTAACCGTCGTTGGAGTTGTGGGTGAAGGTGCTGTGGGCGCCGGTGTAGTCGGCGTGCTGCCAGAGGGTGGCGCTGCAGCCGATCCGGTTCCTGACGGAGCTGGTCTCGTTGTCCATGCTGTGCCAGGTGTTGCTGAAGTCCCAGTTCAGCCAGTTGTTGTCGGCCAGGTCGGAGTCGTCGGCCGTGAAGTCGCGCCAGTGGTCGCTCTGGCCCCGGTTGTAGTCGAAACCGGCGTACAGGCAGACGCGGCCGCCGTAGCACGTCGAGCGTGGGCTGGCCTCAGCCGCGGCAGCCGGGACGACCACGGTGAACAGCGCGGCCGCGGCGATGAAGCCGGCGGCCTTCTTGGTGAGCCTCACAGGTCTCTCCTAGATCGGTGAGTCGTTTCGGAACCCGTACCAAGCGTGCTGTGAGGGGGCTCGGGACCCACCCTCGAATACACGCAGAGACCTTGGTTACCAGGCTCACCACCTGGCACTTCGCCGCATTGACGCAACGATTGCCAGGTTCGGGAGGCGACTGGGGACTTACTCGACCTAGTCGGGGAGCGCCGCCGGGTTCCGGGCCAGCAGGCCGCCGTCCACGCGGTGCTCGGCCCCGGTGATGAACGACGAACGCGGCCCCGCCAGGAACGCCACCAGCTCGGCCACCTCTTCCGCGCGGCCCACGCGGCCCAGCGGATGGGCCTTGCCCCACTGCTCGACCTGCTCCTCCTGCGACAGGTCGCCCCGCCACAGGTCGGCCGCCCAGCGCAGCATGGGCGTGTCCACCGAGCCGGGGCAGACCACGTTGACCCGGATGCCGTCGGCCGCGTGGTCGAGCGCCATGGCCCTGGTCAGGCCGTTCAGGGCGGCCTTGCTCGCGGTGTAGGCGGCCACCTGCGCCTGCGACGAGAACGCCTGCACCGACGACATGACCACGATCGAGCCGCCGCCGCGTTCCCTGAGCCTCGGCACGGCGGCCTTGCAGGTGAGGTAGACGCCCTTGAGGTTGACGTCCATGACCTCGTCCCACACCTCCTCCGGGGTGTCCTCGACCGTGCCGTACCGCTGGACGCCGGCGCAGGTGACGACGACGTCGAGGCCGCCGTACCTGGTCACGGCCAGGTCCACGAGGTCGCGCATGTCGCCGGCCCGGCGCACGTCGGCGACGACGCCGGTGACGTGCTCGCGGTCGAGCACCGCGCCTTCGTCCACGCCGCAGAACACCACGTTCGCGCCGCCGTCGGTCAGCCGGTCGACCACCGCCCGCCCGATGCCCATCGACCCGCCGGTGACCAGCGCCACCTTGCCGGAAAACTCACTCACGCCAGCACCTCCGCGCGCCATCTCGACACCTTGGTCTCCTGCGGTCCGAGCGACAGGGCGCTGCCGTTGGCCACGGCGGCGGCCAGGCCGTCGGTCGGCATGCCGGCGAACGGCTCCAGCCCCAGCGTGTAGGCCCGCCCCCACCAGGGGTAGCCGGTGGACGCGCCGAGCTCCTGCCACATCCACAGGTAGGGGAGGAGTGCCGCATCCCACTCCACCCGGATACCGATATCCCCTGAAATTTCGTACCAACCCTCCGGGAAACCCGTGAGGTAGACGATGTCGCTCGGCCCGCCCCGCTCCGGCACCAGGCTCAGGTCCGTCTCCCCGCCCCCGTCGGCGGGCACCACCGGCCACCGCCACGGCCCGCCGGCCCGCACCCGGCGCCCGGCCGGGCCGATCGGCGCCGCGTGCGGGATCACCCGCACGCCCTCGGGCAGCCGGATGCGCGCGCCCGCCCGCAGGAACGGCGCCCCGAAGACGATGTGCTGGCCCCACATCGCGTGCAGCGCGAGGTCCGCCTCGTTGGTCACCCGCCCCTCGACCTCCAGCGCGGCCGTCCCGGCCCGGAGCCGGAACACCTTCTCCACCCGGTACGGCAGCCGCCGGGTGCGCACGCCGAGCCGCACCGCGACCTCCTCCTCGCGGTCGGCCACCACCTCGCACGACCACGGCAGCCCGGCGACCTCGCCGTGCTGGGCCAGCCGCGCGCCCCGGTACTCGCTCGGCGCGCCGCCGTTGGGGAAGACCTCCTGCCAGCCGCCCTGGTAGTGGTCGACGAACTGGGCGACGTCGTCGGCCGCGCCGTGACGGTGGTCGCGCGGGTCGCGCAGGCCCTGCGGAGAGAGCCAGACGAAGTCCGTGTCGGTGGGTTTGTGCAGGAACTCCACCACGTCGCCGCCCTTGTCGGGCAGGACGGTCACGCGCAGCCGTTCGTTCTCCAGTGTGACCGCCCGCAGCCCGTCGAGGGTGAGGTGGCGCAGGCGCGCCGCCCAGTTGCGCCTCACCCGAACGTCACATCCAGGAATCTGGGCCGGTAGATGGACACGTCCCGGTAGTGGTCGGTGTTGACGAAGCTGTTGACGTTGTAGGAGACCACCAGGCCGTTCCCGGCGACGTCGGGATGGGCGTGGGCGTTGTAGGTGAAGACGTTCCCGCTGGTCTCGGGGGTGGTGTAGACGTGCTGCTTGCCGGTGAAGGGGCCGGTGGGCGAGCAGGAGGAGTAGGCCACGATGTTGGGGCTGAGCACCTCGGTGGTGTCATGCGTGATCAGGACATATCCGGATCCGACCTTGGTGACGCTGTACTCGTTCGCCACCCCGCCCATGATCCGCGCCGAGTCGGTCTCGTCCGGTGACCACGAGCCGTCGGCCGTGCGGAACTCCCACGCGCCCAGCAGGCTCTGGCCCCTGACCCGGGCGAGGTGCATGTACTTGGCCGAGCCGAGGTCCTCGACGCCGTACACGTAGGTGTAGCCGCCGTCCTTCAGCAGGCCGGAGGCCCAGGAGACGCCATGGCCCGAGGGCAGGTCGTGCACGCTGACCGGCTGGTCGAGCCGGCCGGGCGCGAACCTGGCCACCACGTTGCGGTGCCAGCGCCAGTCCCACGCGCCGGGGCCGAACCGCTCGTACTCCTGGTAGGTGACCTCGACCAGGCCGCCCGCCAGGGTGGCGTCCCCGGCCCAGAACCAGTGCTTGTCGTCGCGCGGCGGCATCACGGCGTCGGGCTTCGCGGCCGTGCCGTCGTGCACGGTGGACAGCCGCCCGTCCCGCTCGACGGCGAAGGAGTTGTTCAGGAAGACGGTGCTGCCGCCCTCCTCGACGACGGGCGGCCGGGAGCCGTCGGCGTTGACCCGGCCGAGGAAGGTGTCGGAGAACACCCACAGCTCACGGCCGTTCGGCAGCTTGAGCGAGTAGGTGCCGTCGGCTCCCGTCCAGTCGTCCAGGCGGCTGTTGTCGTTGCCGTACGAGGTGAACAGGCTGGTCAGCCGGGCGTCCACGGATGCGCCGCGCACGGTGGGCGCGCACGCCGAGACCGGCCCGGCCGGTTCCCGCGCCACGCCGGCCGACGGGGGCACCGGCTTGGGCGGCGCGGCCCACGCCTGCTGCGGGACGGCGACCAGGCCGAGCAGGGCGACGGCGAGGGGGAGGAGGGAGGAGCGGAATCGCGTCATCACCGGTTCCTAGGGGCTGGGGGGTCCCGTACAGTTCTAGTCATTAGATCACTTGCTGTCCAGGGCCCCCTGACCACCGGCCGAAAACCGGGTGCCGGTGGTCGCGGGCGGCCGGTAGCCTGCCCGGATGGGCCACGTTGAAGTAGGACATCTGACGTACGTGCTGCCCGACGGCAGGCCCCTGCTCAACGACGTCTCCTTCCGGATCGGCGACGGTGTCAAGGCGGCGCTCGTCGGGCCCAACGGCGCGGGCAAGACCACCCTCATGCGCCTGGTCGCGGGCGACCTGGAGCCCGTCGAGGGCAGCGTCACCAGCTCCGGCGGGCTGGGCGTGATGCGCCAGTTCATCGGCAACGTGCGCGACGGGAGCAACGTGCGCGACCTGCTGCTCGGCGTCGCCCCGCCGGCCGTGCGCCAGGCGGCCGAGCGGCTCGACGCGGCCGAGCTGGTCATGATGGAGCGCGACGACGAGAAGGCGCAGATGCGCTACGCGCAGGCCATCAGCGACTACACCGACGCCGGCGGCTACGAGATCGAGGTGCTCTGGGACACCTGCACGGTCTCGGCCCTCGGCGTGCCGTTCGACCGGGTGAAGTACCGCGACGTGGCCACGCTGTCCGGCGGCGAGCAGAAGCGGCTCGTCCTGGAGGCGCTGCTGCGCGGCCCCGACCAGACCCTGCTGCTCGACGAGCCCGACAACTACCTCGACGTGCCCGGCAAGGAGTGGCTGGAGCAGCAGCTGCGCGAGACGTCCAAGACCGTGCTGCTGGTCAGCCACGACCGCCAGCTCCTCGCCAACGCCGCCGACCGCATCGTCACGGTCGAGTCGGGCAACATCTGGATCCACGGCGGCGGCTTCGCCGGTTACGCCGAGGCCCGCAAGGCCCGCAACGAGCGGCTCGACGAGCTGCGCAGGCGCTGGGACGAAGAGCACGCCAAGCTCAAGGCCCTGGTCAACATGCTGAAGAACAAGGCCAGGTACAACGACGGCATGGCCGCCCCCTACCACGCGGCCCAGACCCGGCTGCGCAGGTTCGTCGAGGCGGGCCCGCCCGAGCAGGCCCCCGCCGACCAGAACATCAAGATGCGCCTGCGCGGCGGCCGCACCGGCAAGCGCGCGGTCATCTGCGAGGGCCTGGAGCTGACCGGCCTGATGCGCCCGTTCGACCTGGAGATCTGGTACGGCGAGCGGGTCGCCGTCCTCGGCTCCAACGGCTCGGGCAAGTCCCACTTCCTGCGCCTGGTGGCCGGCGAGCCCGTCGCGCACACCGGCGTGGCCAGGCTCGGCGCGCGGGTCGTCCCGGGGCACTTCGCCCAGACCCACTCCAGGCCCGACCTGCTCGGCCGCACGCCGGTCGAGATCGTGATGACCGAGCACGCCAAGCTCAAGAACGAGGCCATGAAGACGCTGGCCCGCTACGAGCTGGCCGGGCTGATCGCCGAGCAGCGCTTCGACACGCTGTCCGGAGGCCAGCAGGCGCGGCTGCAGATCCTGCTGCTGGAGCTGTCGGGCGCCACGCTGCTGCTGCTCGACGAGCCGACCGACAACCTCGACCTGGCCAGCGCCGAGGCGCTCCAGGTGGGCCTCGACGCGTTCGACGGCACGGTCATGGCGGTCACCCACGACCGCTGGTTCGCCGCCGACTTCGACCGTTTCCTGGTCTTCGGCTCCGACGGCACGGTCTACGAGTCCGCCGAGCCGGTGTGGGACGAGACGAGGGTCGTCCGGAGGCGTTAAAGAGTTGGTACGCCCGGCGCGTGTCATCTGCCAGCCGTGCCCATGCACGGGTTATCACGGCAAAGTGATCCCGCGTAGCCGAACCGTCAGCCTCCTCGCACTCGGGGCGATCTGCCTCGCCGGTTGTTCAAGTGAGGACCAGCCAGCCCAATCGCTCAAGCCGCTCGTTCTCAAGGAGCAGGTCTCGAACATCGCCAAGTCCGCCGACGGTTACGCCGTCAACTGGGCCGGCGTGCTCAGCAACGCCAACCCGTGGCACTTCGGCGAGCACGTCGTGGCCACCATCGTGGGCCGCGACGCCGCCGGCACCGAGGTGGTGCGCATGGACCAGCCGCTCGACGCCGTGCCGCCGGGCGGCTCCCTGGCCTTCACCGGCCAGGCGTCCGCCGCCGAGAAGCCGGTGAAGGTGACCATCCAGTACCGTCCGGCGCAGTGGCGGTCGGCCGCGCGCATCCCGTCGGCGTTCCAGTCGTTCCCGATCACGCGCGTCCAGACAATGCGCCAAAAAGACGGCTCTTACCTTATTACCGGCTATGTCGGAAATCCGTATCAATTGCCGGCGAGCAGCCTGGTGGTGAACGCGTTGCTGCGTGACGCGACCGGCAAACTGCTCGGCGGCGGCAGCACGTTCGTGGACGACGTGAAGGCCGGCAGCCCGCCCAGGTTCATCCTGACCGTGGCCGGACTGCCCAAGGACAGCAAGGTCGCCAAGACCGACGTCACCGCCCGGACCTGGGGCTCGACCGGCCGTCCCTACGAGGACCTGGCGATGGGCGGCGCGCTTCCTGTGCACACGGTCAAGCCCACCTCCGAGCCGTTCGCAGTGGACCGGGGGAGCCAGGCCATGGGGCAGGTAAAGCAATAATCGGTATTAGTCCGAACAAATAGGTTGGGAAATCCGCGGGGTCGCGGTAGACAAGCGGCGGAACCGGTAGAACTACTAGTTACCGATCCATTACCTTCGGTCACATGAATGACCGCGTCCTGGTGGAGGCACTCCGCACCCGCGACCCGGGAGCCCTCGCCGCGCTCTACGACACGCACGCGGAGAGCGTCTACCGCTACTGCTGGTCCCTCCTCCTCGACACCGACAGCGCCCAGGTGGCCCTGCGCGACACGCTGATCGCCGCCGAGGCGCACGCGGGTGCGCTGGCCCAGCCCGACAGGTTCCGGGTCTGGCTGCTCGCCCTGGCCCGGCAGGAGTGCCTGCGCCGCCGGATGGCCGCGCCGCCCGGCGCCGACGAGGCCCTGGCCGAGGCTCCGCCGCTGGACGACCCCGCCGACGCCGACCTGCGGCTCATGGCCTGGAACGCGGTCGTGAGCCTGCCCGTCGCCGACCGCGAGGTGCTGGAGCTGGCGACCAGGCACGCCCTGGACACCGCCGAGCTGTCCCAGGTGCTCGCGATCCCGCCGCGCCAGGTCGAGCAGGCCAGGGAGCGGGCGCGCGATCGTCTCACCGACGCCGTCACCGCCGAGATCCTGGCGCGCAAGGGCCCCTACGACTGCCCGCGCCGGGCCCGGATCCTGGCCGGCTTCACCGGCGACCTCACCAGGGAGATGCGCGAGCACCTGGTCGGGCACGTCGCCCGTTGCGAGGTCTGCGCCCCCCACCGCGCCCGCCAGGCCTCGGCCGCCAAGGTCTTCGGCCTGCTGCCCGCCGCCGCGCTCCCCGAGGCCCTGCGCATCAGGGTCATGAGCTGCTTCGCCGACCCCGAGCTGCTGCCCTACCGCCGCTACGTCGCCCGGCGCACGGCCTCCCTGGACGCCGCCGGGTTTCCCGTTCCCACGCAGACGGCGGCTCGAAGGTGGCCTCAGGCGGTGGCGGGCGCGCTGGCGGCGGTCGCGACCGTGGTGGCGATAGCAGTGATCTTCAACCAGTTCGGCAAGGACAACGGCGGTCTCGCCGGGGTGGCGACGGCCGCGTTCCCCGCCACCGGCGAGCCGCCCGGCATCAGACTGCCCTGGCAACCCGACCCGCAGGACGCCCAGTTGACCGTAGAGCCCATCCTCGACAGCGCCGCGCCCGAGCCGTTCGGCATGCTCGGCTCGACCACACCGGTGCCGCCGGCCGTGCTCGTGCCCACGTACGCGACCGCGCCGCCCGCCGAATCACCGCCCGGCGAGCCGCGGCCGACGCCCGACGGCCCGCCGCAGCCCGAGCCGCCGGGCGAGAACCCGGGCGACCCTACGTACGGCCAGCCGGGTCAGCCCGGCCTGCCCGGCCGTACCGGCCACCCGGGTCATCCGCCGCACGGTGAGCCGGGCCGTCCACCGCACGGCGAACCCGGCACGCGTCCGCCCACCCGGACCCCGCCGGCGCCGACCCCCACCCCCGCCCCCACGCCCACCGAGACTCCCTCGCCCACCACCACGCCCTCGGAGACGGCGACGCCCGCCCCGACGCACACCCCCACCGAGGAGCCCGTCACCCCCGTCGAGAGCGGCTGAGCCCCCCGTGGAGGCGTTCGAGGTGCGCCAGGATCCGCATCTGGGGCGCCGGGTCTGCCCGTCGCCCGTCCCGGGGCGGGTGGCCGAGCTGGTGCCGCGGGGGCACCGCGTCGACTGGCCGACCTGGCTCGACCGCGGCCCCCGCATGCTGCGCCACGTGCTCGACCTGTGCCGGCTGCGCACCGCGCGCGGGCTGGCGGTGCTGTCCTGGCTGGCCGGCGGCGTGCAGCCGGACGAACTCGACTGGTTGTGGGACCCCCGCCGCCTGACCGGCCCCCGCCAGGACCGCATGTACGGCGCCGCCGCCGACGTCCCCGAGCCCGTGCTCGGGCTGGTGACGGCCAACTGGACCTGGGTGCTCGACACCTGTCACGGCGGCCGGGTCACCGCCCCCTACCTGGCCGGTACCGCCTACCCGGGCGACGGTCACGCCGCCGCCGACGCCGCGATGACCCTCTTCCAGACCTACGACCGCCATCCGGAGGCCAGACCGGCCATCGCGGCGGCCTGGGCCGCGGCCCGCGTGACCGCCGACTGGTGCAAGGCCGCCGAACTGCACGCCGCGTACGGCGTCCAGACCCCCGTCTTCACCTACCCGCGGGCCGCCCGGCCGGTGGTCACCGGGATACGCCCTTGGATAGAACGGCTCTTCCGCCTGCGGTGATGACGTTACGTGCATGAAAGCGCTGGGAACTGTGTGCATAGAGTAACCATCTGTTTCCGGGGGGACCTATGCGCGCATTTCGGGCTGGGCTCCTGGTGTGCGTCCTGCTGGCCGGTCTGTGTCCGCTCAATGCGGGCGCGCCGGTGCTGGCCGACCCCATGCCGTCGGCCAAGGACGTGAAGAAGGCGCGCGAGACCGCCCGCGCCCGCTCGAAGGAGCTGGGCGTCGCCAGCGCCGGGCTGGCCGTGGCCCAGTCCAGGCTCGACGAGCTGGCCGCGGCCGTGGAACGGCAGGTGGAGGCGTACAACGGCGAGCTGGTCCGGCTGCGGCAGGCCGAGCAGTCGTACGCGCAGGCCCAGGCGCGTCAGGCGGCGGCCGACGCCGAGGCCGAGCGCGCCCGGCAGGCCGTCGCGCTGCTCGCCGCGCAGAGCTACGGCGGGATGACGGCGATGGGCCCGCTCGTCGGCATGCTCATCGACGAGGGCGGCGTCGACGGCTTCCTGCACCGGGCGAGCGTGCTCGGCCAGCTCGGCGCCGAGCGGGCCCAGATCCTGCGCAGGATGCGCGACGCCCAGGAGGTCGCCGCCATCCTCCGGACGCAGGCGCAGAACGCCTACGACGCCCGGCAGGCCGCCTCGGAGCGCGCCCGGCAGGCGAAGCTGGCCGCGGAGGCCGCCGTCGCCCGGCAGCGCCGCGAGACGCGCACCCTCCGGGTGGAGCGGCGGCAGCTCCAGCACCGGGTGAACGCCGCCCGCAGCCACGCCGAGCTGCTGGCCAGACGGCGGGCCCTGGCCCTGTCGGCGGCCGGCCTGGCGGCGGGGTCGGCGGGCGGCAACCTGGCCGCCAACTGGGCGCTGACCCAGCTCGGCAAGCCGTACGTGTGGGCCGCCGCGGGCCCCGACACCTACGACTGCTCCGGCCTGGTCATGCGCGCCTGGGAGCAGGTCGGCGTGCGCCTGGACCACTGGACCGGAACCCAGTGGACGTCCGGCCCGCACGTGCCGCTGGACCAGCTCCGCCGCGGCGATTTGCTGTTCTTCGGCCGCATCACCGACGACCCCGGCACGATCCACCACGTGGGCATCTACGTCGGCCAGGGCCAGATGGTGCACGCGCCCCAGACCGGCGACGTGGTGCGGGTCGCCCCGATCTGGAGAGGGGACCTGGTGGGCGCCACCAGGCCCCGGTGAGGATCAGTGGTGACCCGCGTCCTTGGCCCGGTGGAACGAGCGCTCGATCTCGGCCTCGGCCTCGATGCGCCCGACCCAGTTGGCGCCCTCGACGGACTTGCCGGGCTCAAGGTCCTTGTAGACCTCGAAGAAGTGCTGGATCTCCAGCCGGTCGAACTCCGACACGTGGTGGATGTCCTGGATGTGGTGCATCCGGGGGTCGGTCGAGGGCACGCACAGGACCTTGTCGTCGCCGCCCTTCTCGTCGGTCATCCGGAACATGCCGACCGCGCGGCAGGTGATGTAGCACCCCGGGAACGTCGGCTCCTGGAGCAGCACCAGCGCGTCGAGCGGGTCGCCGTCCTCGCCGAGGGTGTTCTCGATGAAGCCGTAGTCGGCGGGGTACTGCGTGGAGGTGAACAGGAGCCGGTCAAGCCTGATCTTTCCGGTCTCGTGGTCCACTTCGTACTTGTTCCGTTGCCCCTTGGGAATCTCAACGACAACGTCGAACTCCACCGCGGTTCCTCCGCTCAAGGCCCCCGGGAAGTCCCGGCTGGGCGTTAATGTCTCGTAGGCGAACACCAGGAGAGAGGTCAGGCGACGTGGCGCGGCACGAGCGTTCGATGATGCTGGCCACTCTCGCCGTGCTCCAGATCGTCACGATCGTCATCGGCGTCTACGCCATGACCAGCGACTTCAACCTGAGCGCGCTGACGAGGCAGCCGTCACCGATCGGGCCGACGGCGTCTCCCCGGGGAATCCCCCCCGCCCCCGTGGTCACCTCGGGGCCTGTGCTGGCCCAGCTTTCGGCGACGTCAGGAGACGGACCTCTCCCGACTAAGAGTACTTTGACCCGCCAGCTCACCGACGCGCTGGGTGACAAAGCACTCGGCGGCCGGGTGGGCGCGGTCGTGCTCGACGCCGCCACCGGTGCCCGGATCTTCGCCGCCAACCCCGACACGGGCATCACCCCGGCCTCCACGAACAAGGTCGTCACGACCACGGCGGCGCTCGCCTCGCTGGGGCCCGACACCCGCTTCTCCACCCGCGTCGTCCAGGGCCGCGCGCCCGGCGCGATCGTCCTGGTGGGCGGCGGCGACCCGCTGCTCGCCGGGCCGTCGGCCAAACCCGGCTACCCCAAGCAGGCCTCCCTCGCCACCCTGGCCGCCCGGACGGCCGCCACGCTGAAGGCCAAGGGCGTCAGGAAGGTCACGCTCTCCTACGACGACAGCCTGTTCACCGGGCCGGCCGTCGCGCCCGGCTGGAAGCCCAACTACGTGCCCGACGGCGAGGCGGCCCCCGTCCACGCCCTGGCCATGGACGAGGGACGCCAGCGCCCCGGCGCCCGGCCCCGCGTGCCCGACCCGGCCGCGTACACAGCCGCCGCCTTCGCCCGGCTGCTGCCCAGGTACGGCGTCACCGTCTCCAAGGACATCCGCCAGGAACGGGCCGCGGCGGGCGCCGCCGAGCTGGGCAAGGTCGACTCCGCCCCCCTGTACGCCCTGGTCGAGCACACCCTGACCCACAGCGACAACGACATGGCCGAGGCCATGGCCAGGCACGTCGCCATCAAGGAGGGCAAGGAGGCGTCGTACGCGGGGGCCGCGGAGGCGGTGACCGGGGTCATGCGGCGGCTCGGCGTGACCAAGGGCGTCAGCGTCGCCGACGGCAGCGGCCTGTCGATCCGCAACCGGGTCAGCGCCGACGCCATGGCCAGGATCATCGCCATCGCCGGCTCGGCCGCGCATCCCGAGCTGCGGGCCGTCGACTCGGGCATGCCGATCGCCGGTTTCTCCGGCACGCTGGGCAACGGCAGGCGCTTCACCCGCGCCGACAGCAAGGGCCAGGTCGGCCTCGTCCGCGCCAAGACCGGCACGCTCAACAACGTCAACACCCTGGCGGGCCTGGCCACCACCAAGGACGGGCGGCTGGTCACCTTCGCCTTCCTCGCCGACGACGTGCCGGTGAACGCCGAGCCGGTGCTCGACAGGCTCGCCGCGATCGTCGCGCGATCCTGACCGCCGCTTCTTCGCAGGCGTGACGAGAACAACGTACGGTGGACGTCATGCAGGTGATCGACTGGGATCTGGCCGTCACGACCGGCACGCGCCTGGTGCGCCCCGGTCCTCAGGTGAGCAAGGAGGAGGCCAGGCAGGCCGTCGCCGAGCTCCGCACGCTGTCACGTGAGGCCGAGGGCCACGTGCGCGAGTTCACGAAGATCCACACCGAGACCGCGCCGCAGCCCGCGACCATCGTCGACCGGCCGGGCTGGATCAAGGCCAACGTCGAGGGCTTCCGCGTGGTCCTCGAACCGCTGACCCAGCGCATGGGCGGCGGGGACAACCCGCCGCCCGCCATCGTCACCGCGGTGGGCTCGCGCATCACCGGCGTCGAGGTCGGGGCCGTCCTCGCCTTCCTCGCCTCCCGGGTGCTCGGCCAGTACGAGCTGTTCCTGCCGCCCGACCCGACCGGCCAGGAGCCGACCGGCCGCCTGACGCTCGTCGCGCCCAACATCGTGCACGCCGAGCGCGAGATGAACGTCGTGCCCCGCGACTTCCGCCTGTGGGTGTGCCTGCACGAGGAGACCCACCGCGTGCAGTTCACCGGCGTCACCTGGCTGCGCGAGTACGTCAGGTCGCAGATGACCGAGTTCCTGCTCGCCTCCGACCTCGACCTGCCCACGCTCCTCGACCGCCTGCGCAACGCCGCCGACACGGTGGCCGACGTGGTCAGGGGCGGCGAGGGCAACCTGATCGACGCCATCCAGTCGCCCGCCCAGAAGGAGATCCTCGACCGCCTGACGGCCGTGATGACCCTGGTGGAAGGCCATGGCGACTTCGTCATGGACGCCGTGGGCCCCTCGGTGGTCCCGTCGGTCTCGGAGATCCGCGCCAAGTTCGCCCAGCGCCGCGAGGGCGGCTCCCGGCTCGACCGCACGGTGCGGCGCCTGCTGGGCATCGAGGTCAAGATGAAGCAGTACGCCGAGGGCTCCGCGTTCGTCCGCAAGGTGGTCGACCGGGTCGGCATGGACGGCTTCAACAAGGTCTGGACCTCGCCGGAGACCCTGCCCACGACCCCTGAGATCGCCGACCCCGACGCCTGGATCCACCGCGTCATCGGCACCCCGGCCCTTCCCGCCTGACGTCCCTTCCCGGCCGTCGTGACGTGCGGCCGGGTCCCTCAGCCGGGACAATGGCTGCTGTGGGTCCCCGTCCAGCCGTCGCCGACGTGCGCCGGGCCGTCCGCGAGTCGCTGACCGACCTCGCCGGCACCGGCGCGCTGGTCCTGGCCGCGTGCAGCGGCGGCGCCGACTCGCTGGCCCTGGCGGCGGCGCTGGCCTTCGTCGCGCCCCGAGCCGGCCTGCGCGCGGGGCTGGTCACGGTGGACCACCAGCTCCAGCCGGGCTCCGCCGACCGCGCCCGGCAGGTCGCCGGCGTCGCCGCCGGTCTCGGCCTGAGCCCGGCCGAGGTGCTCACCGTCACCGTCGGCACCGAGGGCGGGCCCGAGGCCGCCGCCCGCGAGGCCAGGTACACCGCGCTGGCCGCGGCGGCCGACCGTCTGGGGGCCGCCGCCGTCCTGCTCGGCCACACCCGCGACGACCAGGCCGAGACCGTCCTGCTGGGCCTGGCCAGGGGGAGCGGCCTGCGCTCGATCTCCGGCATGGCCGCCCGCGCCGGCCGCTACCGCCGGCCCTTCCTCGGCCTGTCCAGGGCCACGACGGTCGCCGCCTGCGCGGCCATGTCCCTCCTCCCCTGGGACGACCCGCACAACGACGACCCCCGCTACACCCGCGTCCGGGTCAGGAAGCGGCTCCTGCCGATGCTCGACGAGGAGCTCGGCCCGGGGGTGGCCGAGGCGCTCGCGCGGACCGCCGGAATGGCGCGGGAGGACGCCGACGCCCTCGACCAGTGGGCCGAATCGGCGTTCCCGAATTGCGCTCTTAGCGATATCGGCGAGTCCGTCGTCCTGTCCGTACCCGAGTTGGAGAAACTGCCCGACGCCGTGCGCCGCAGAGTGCTGCGGCGCGCGGCCATCGCGGCGGGCACGCCCTCCGGCGCACTTTCCGCCACCCACGTGCTGGCGGTCGATCGGCTGGTCACGCAATGGCACGGGCAGAAGGCGGTGGATCTACCCGGAGGTCTGTCCGCAGTTCGGCGGTATGGCACCCTGATACTCGCCATCAGTCCCATCGTTTAAGGAACCACAGGTGGACGCTGCCGACATGGGCAAAGACCTGGAGAAGGTCCTCATCCCCGAGGACGACCTCCAGGCCAAGATCAAAGAGCTTGCCGGGCGCATCGACGAGGACTACGCGGGCAAGGACGTCCTGCTCGTGGGCGTGCTGAAGGGCGCGGTCATGGTGATGGCCGACCTGGCCAGAGCCCTGCACGTGCCGGTGCAGATGGACTGGATGGCGGTGTCGTCCTACGGCGCGGGCACCAAGTCCTCCGGCGTCGTGCGGGTGCTGAAGGACCTCGACACCGACATCTTGAACCGCCACGTCCTGATCGTCGAGGACATCATCGACTCGGGCCTGACCCTCCACTGGCTGCTGGAAAACCTGAAGTCGCGCAATCCGGCGTCGTTGGAGATCTGCGCCGCGCTGCGCAAGCCGGACGCGGTGAAGGTGCCGATCGACGTGAAATACGTCGGCTTCGACATTCCCAACGAGTTCGTCATCGGCTACGGGCTCGACTACGCGGAGCGCTACCGCAATTTGCCGTTCATCGGAACGCTCGCGCCGCACGTTTATAAGTAGTAATCCCGGCCATGGCCGGGAACATCGCGCAACGTGACGTACGTTGATAGGGCAAGACCGGTGTAGCGGGCGGGTCCCTCCGTGCGCCGTGCCGGTGTACCTTCAGACTCCGGAAGGGTGACCGCAAGTCCCCTTCGGGTAGTCAGAAGTCGCGGTGTCGGATGCCGCGGCCCCGGGCCAGCCCGGGGTTCCAGGCCATGGTCAGGAAGGGACGGGCCCGCAAGGGGTTCCGCATCGGATGGATCTCAAGCGATTTACACGTGGGCCACTGCTGTGGATCCTGGGCATCGTCGTGCTGCTCCTGCTCGTCACCCAGCTCTGGAGCGGCGGGGGCAATTTCAAGCAGGCCGACACGTCCACGGTCCTCCAGCAGATTCGCGCCGGCAATTTCACCAGCGCCAAGGTCGTCGACAAGGACAATCGGGTCGAGCTCACCCTCATCAAGCCGATCGTCGTCCGGCCGGGTGACGCCCCGGCGAAGCTGATCCAGTCCAACTGGGTCAGCGGCTACGGCGCGAAGCTGACCGACGAGCTGCAGGCCCAGGTCGACGCCAACAAGACGAAGAGCTTCACCACCGAGGTGCCCCAGGAGAACTTCCTGCTCAGCATCCTGGTGAGCTTCCTGCCGATCGTCATCATCGTGCTGATCTTCCTGTTCATCATGAACCAGATGCAGGGCGGCGGCTCCCGGGTGATGAACTTCGGCAAGTCGAAGGCCAAGCTCATCACCAAAGACACCCCCAAGACCACGTTCGCCGACGTCGCCGGCGCCGACGAGGCCATCGAGGAGCTCCAGGAGATCAAGGAGTTCCTGCAGGCCCCGGCCAAGTTCCAGGCGATCGGCGCGAAGATCCCCAAGGGCGTGCTGCTCTACGGCCCGCCCGGCACCGGCAAGACCCTGCTGGCCCGCGCGGTCGCGGGCGAGGCCGGCGTGCCCTTCTACTCGATCTCCGGCTCCGACTTCGTCGAGATGTTCGTCGGCGTCGGCGCCTCCCGGGTGCGCGACCTGTTCGAGCAGGCCAAGGCCAACGCCCCCGCGATCATCTTCATCGACGAGATCGACGCCGTCGGCCGCCACCGCGGCGCCGGCCTGGGCGGCGGTCACGACGAGCGCGAGCAGACTCTCAACCAGCTGCTCGTCGAGATGGACGGCTTCGACGTCAAGGGCGGCGTGATCCTCATCGCCGCGACCAACCGGCCCGACATCCTCGACCCGGCGCTGCTGCGTCCGGGCCGTTTCGACCGGCAGGTCACGGTCGACCGTCCCGACCTGGAGGGCCGCAAGGGCATCCTCAAGGTCCACGGTCGCGGCAAGCCGTTCGCGCCCGACGTCGACCTCGACGTCATCGCGCGCCGCACCCCCGGGTTCACCGGCGCCGACCTGGCCAACGTGATCAACGAGGCGGCCCTGCTCACCGCGCGGGCCGACCAGAAGCTGATCACGATGGAGGTCCTCGAGGAGTCGATCGACCGTGTCATGGCAGGGCCCGAGCGCAAGTCGCGGGTCATGTCCGACAAGGAGAAGAAGATGATCGCCTACCACGAAGGCGGTCACGCGCTGGTGGCGCACGCGCTGCCCAACTCCGACCCGGTCCACAAGATCACCATCCTGTCCCGCGGCCGCGCGCTCGGTTACACGATGACGCTGCCGATGGAGGACAAGTTCCTGGCCACCAGGTCCGAGATGATGGACCAGCTCGCGATGCTGCTCGGCGGCCGCGCGGCGGAGGAGCTCGTCTTCCACGAGCCCACCACCGGCGCCTCCAACGACATCGAGAAGGCCACGGCGGTCGCCCGCCGCATGGTGACCGAGTACGGCATGAGCGAGCAGCTCGGCGCCCGTAAGTTCGGCACCGGCCAGGCCGAGGTCTTCCTCGGCCGCGAGATGGGCCACGAGCGCGACTACTCCGAGAAGATCGCCTCCTCCATCGACGAGGAGGTCCGCCGGATGATCGAGACGGCGCACGACCAGGCCTGGGACATCCTGGTCGAATACCGCGACGTGCTCGACAACCTGGTGCTGGAGCTCATGGAGAAGGAGACCCTCTCCCGCGAGCAGGTCCTGCAGATCTTCGCCCCGGTGGTCGTCAAGGAGCACCGGCCCTCCTACGCGGGCTACGGCAAGCGGCTGCCCTCCGACCGCCCGCCGATCCTGACCCCGAAGGAGCAGTCGGCCAACGGTTCGCACGCCCCCGGTCACCAGGACGCCTTCCAGTCCGGGGACAGTGCGTGACCCAGCATGAGGTAGACCTGGGGCGGATCGAGAAGGCCGTACGCGAGATCCTCTACGGCATCGGCGAGGATCCCGACCGCGACGGCCTGCTCGAGACGCCCGCCAGGGTCGCCCGCGCGATGGCCGAGCAGTTCTCCGGGCTCGGCCAGACCCCTGAGGACGTGCTCAACAAGGTCTTCGACGTCGACCACGACGAGATGGTGCTGGTCAGGGACATCGAGGTCTACTCGACCTGCGAGCACCATCTGGTCCCGTTCCACGGCGTGGCCCACGTGGGCTACATCCCCAACGAGCGCGGCCAGGTGACCGGGCTGTCCAAGCTGGCCCGGCTGGTCGACGTCTTCGCCCGCCGGCCGCAGGTGCAGGAGCGCATGACCTCGCAGATCGCCGACGCCCTCATGCGGGTGCTGGAGCCGCGCGGGGTCATCGTGGTGGTCGAGGCCGAACACCTGTGCATGACGATGCGCGGCGTGCGCAAGCCGGGGGCCAAGACGGTCACGTCGGCGGTCCGCGGCGACTTCCGTACCAGCGACAAGACCCGCTCCGAGGCGATGGCGCTGATTCTCGGCAGGTGACGATCGTTATCCACAACTGGGGACCCGAGATGTCGGCAGGTGTGGGGGAACGCCTAGGCTTGCCCCATGACTAGCGTGCCCATCAACGTGCCGGGCGGTACGGAGCGGTGCCTCGTCATGGGCGTGGTCAACGTGACCCCCGACTCCTTCTCCGACGGCGGCCTGTGGTTCGACGAGGAGGCCGCCGTCCGGCACGGGCTCGACCTGGTGCGCGAGGGGGCCGACATCGTCGACGTGGGCGGTGAGTCCACCCGTCCCGGCGCCGCGCGGGTGTCGCTGGAGGAGGAGCTGGCCAGGGTCGTCCCGGTGATCCGGGCGCTCGCCGCCGAGGGCGTGGCCGTCAGCGTCGACACGATGCGCGCCGAGGTCGCCAGGGCCGCGGTCGAGGCGGGCGCCAGGCTCGTCAACGACGTCAGCGGCGGCCTGGCCGACCCCGAGATGCCGCGCGTGGTCGCCGCGACCGGAGCGCCCTACGTGGTGATGCACTGGCGCGGCCACAGCCATGACATGGACAGCCGGGCCGTCTACGCCGACGTCGTGACAGAGGTGCGCGAGGAGCTCAGCAAGCGGGTCGATCTCGTGCTGGCCGAAGGGGTGTCCCCCGAGCAGATCGTGCTCGACCCCGGCCTCGGCTTCGCCAAGAACGCCGAGCACAACTGGGCGTTGCTGGCCGGCATCCCGCAGCTCGCCGAGCTGGGCTACCCGCTGCTGATCGGGGCCTCGCGCAAGCGCTTCCTCGGCCGGCTGCTGGCCGGCCCCGACGGCGCGCCCCGCCCGTTCAGCAGGAGCGACGACGCAACGCTGGCGGTCACCGCGCTGGCGGCTCAGGCGGGGGCCTGGTGCGTGCGCGTGCACGAGGTAGGTCCCAATGCCGATGCCGTGCGCGTGGCGGCCGCATGGAAGAGAGCCGGAGCAGGCACATGAGCGTCGACACCGCCGCCATCGAGACGGTCAACCAGGAGTTCTACACCGCGATCGAGAGCGCCGATCTCGACAAGATGACCGAGATCTGGGCCGAGGACACCGCCGACGACCAGGTGAGCTGCGTCCATCCCGGCTGGACGTTGCTGACCGGCCGGTCGGAGGTGCTGCGGTCGTGGGCGCTGATCATGGCCAACACGACCTACATCCAGTTCGTGCTGACCGACGTCAACACCACCGTGCTGGGCGACGTGGCCGTGCTCACCTGCGTGGAGAACATCCTGACGGCGGGCGAGGAGGGTGAGTCCAGCTTCGCCGCGGGCAAGGTGGTGGCGAGCAACGTCTACATCCGCACCTCGCAGGGCTGGCGGTTGTGGATGCACCACGGCTCCCCGGTGCTCCAGGGAGACGACGACGAGGACGAGGAGGGCGAGCTTGAGGTCTGACCGCATCGCTCTCAAGGGCCTGCGGGCCAGGGGCAGGCACGGCGTGCTGCCCGCCGAGCGGGAGCTCGGCCAGGAGTTCGTGATCGACGCGACGTTGTTCCTCGACACCGCCCCGGCGGCGGCCGGCGACGACCTCACCAAGACCGTCCACTACGGCGAGCTGGCCCAGGCGCTGGTCGAGGTGGTCGAGGGCGAGCCGGTCGAGCTGATCGAGACGCTGGCCCAGCGGCTGGCCGACGTCTGCCTGGCCAGCGAGCTGGTGCACAAAGCCGAGGTGAGTGTGCACAAACCGGCGGCGCCGATCCCGCTGCCGTTCGACGATGTGATCGTGACGATCGAGCGGAGCCGCGCATGAAGGCCGTCCTCGCTCTCGGCAGCAACCTGGGCGAGCGGTTCCAGACGTTGCAGGGAGCCATCGACACGCTGTTCGACGCCCCTGGCCTGGAGTTCGTCAAGGCGTCCCCGGTCTACGAGACCGACCCGGTCGGGGGGCCGGGAGGCCAGGAGCCGTACCTCAACGCGGTCGTCGTCGCCGAGACCGCGCTGCCGCCGCGGACGTTGCTGGAGCGGGCGCTGGGCGTGGAGAACGCCTTCGGCCGGGTGCGCGCGGAGCGGTGGGGCCCGCGTACGCTCGACATCGATCTGATCGTCGTGGGCGAGACCGTCTCCGACGACCCCGAGCTGACGTTGCCGCATCCCCGGGCCCACGAGCGGGCGTTCGTGCTGGTGCCCTGGTCGGTGATCGACCCCGAGGCCACGGTGCCGGGCAGGGGCCGGGTGGCCGACCTGCTGGCCGAGCTCGACCGGCACGGCGTGCGGCTGCGTGACGACCTGAAGCTGCAGAGGCCCGATTGAAGCCGACGCATCCCGGCCACCTGGCCGCTCTCCTCGTCGTCGTCGCCCTGATCTTCTGGGCGGCGGTCCGGCACTTCTACGGCGCGTTCCTGCTGCCCTGGACGGCCATCCCCACCGTGCTGCTGCTCGCCCTCGGCGAGGGTTACAGCGGATGGGTGACCAAGGCCAGGATCGCCAGGAAGCCCGACACCAAGCCGGTCGAGCCGCTGGCGGTGGCCCGGCTGGCGGCGCTGGCCAAGGCGTCGGCGTACGCGGGGGCGGTGTTCGCGGGGTTGTTCGCCGGGTTCGCCGCGTACACGCTGGAACTGTTCGACCGGGAGACGCCGCGCTCGGAGTTCTTCGTGGCGGCCGGGTCGTTCGTGGCCTGCGTGGTGCTCGTCTGCGCGGCCCTGTACCTCGAACACTGCTGCCGGATCCCCAAGGACACCGACGAGCGCAAACCCGACTAGCGGCGGCGGCCGAAGAGGTAGATGACCGGCAGCGTGCAGATCAGCGGCCCGACGATGGCGATCGGCCGTTCCAGCCACCACTTCAGGTCGGGCGGGATCTTCGTGCCGAGGTTGCCGAACAACCACCACGACAGCCCTAAGGCGATCGCCATGCCGGTCGTGTGGAACAGGAACAGCGGCAGGGCGTAGCGGTTGATGAAGGAGTTGGCGCGGGCCCAGCGGGGGCGTTCGAGCACGCGTTCCATGGCCGGTCGCAGCACCTCGACCAGGCCGATCTGGAAGATCAGCAGGGCGACGATGACGAACGTGGGCGGCGCCATGTTCGACCACTTGTCGCCCGGCACGCCCACCATCGAGCCCGGGTAGATGCCCGAGTAGACCAGGCCGATCAGCGCGAACAGGCCGGTCCACAGGATGCCGACGTCGTACCGCCGGGGCAGGACGACGATCCGGTCGTAGAAGAAGCCCGCCTGGTGGGCCAGCCCCCAGACGATGATCATGTTGAGCCAGCCGGCCCACTCGAAGCCGTAGCGGAAGCGCACGACGTCGACGACCAGGGCCGAGCCGCCGAGCCAGATGAGGGCCAGCACGTCGTAGCGCCTGTGCAGCCACAGGGCCACCGGCAGCAGCGCGATCAGCACCAGGTAGACGCCGAGGAACCACAGCGGGCTGAGCACGAGCAGCACCACCCGCCACATCCACTCCACGTGGAACGCCCAGGTGACGATCGCCCCG
Source organism: Nonomuraea sp. NPDC049637 (assembly GCF_040675235.1). Lineage (NCBI taxonomy): Bacteria > Bacillati > Actinomycetota > Actinomycetes > Streptosporangiales > Streptosporangiaceae > Nonomuraea > Nonomuraea sp. NPDC049637. The sequence continues at coordinate 184,226 of NZ_JBFAOM010000003.1, read as the reverse complement.
ACGGAGATCCACACGCCGCACAGGAACAGCGCGGGCAGGGACAGCGCGCGGATGCGCCGCCAGACGAACGCCCCGATGCCGACGCCGCGCGCCTGGGCCCGGTTCCAGGACAGCAGGTGCACGTGGCCGCCGACGTAGAAGAACAGCGGCAGCACCTGGAGCAGCCAGGTCAGGATCCACAAACCCGAGGTGAAGCCGAGCGGGCTGGTGGGCTCGGGCCCGCTGGGCTTCCACTCCAGGATCGTGAACGCCCAGTGCCAGACCACCACGACGACGAGGCTGAGGGCGCGCAGCCAGTCGACGTACTTGTCGCGTTCGGGGGTGCTCACTTGTCGATGTCACCCACGACGAAGAACATCGAGCCCAGAATGGCGATCATGTCGGCCACCAGGTTCCCCGGCAGCAGCTCGCGCAGCGCCTGGACGTTGGCGAACGACGCCGAGCGCAGCTTGAGCCGCCACGGCGTCTTGTCGCCCTTGGAGACCAGGTAGTAGCCGTTGATGCCGAGCGGGTTCTCGGTCCACGCGTACGTGTGGCCCTCGGGCACCTTGAGCACCTTCGGCAGGCGCTGGTTGACGGGCCCGGGAGGCAGCTCGCGCAGCCGGGCGACGCACGCGTCGGCCAGGTCGAGGGAGACCTTGAGCTGCTCGAACAGCACCTCGAACCGGGCATGGCAGTCGCCGTCGCGCCGGGTGACGACCGTGACCGGCAGTTCCCCGTAGGCCAGGTACGGGTCGTCGCGCCGCAGGTCGAAGTCCACGCCGGAGGCGCGCGCGATGGGCCCGCTGACGCCGTACTGGAGGATCTGCTCGCGGGTCAGCACGCCGACGCCCTTGGTGCGGGCGAGGAAGATCTCGTTGTTCAGGATGAGGCCCTCGATGTCGGGCACCCGGCGGCGGGTCTCGGCGACGGCCGCGGCGACCCGGTCGAGCCAGCCGAGCGGCAGGTCCTCCTTGAGGCCGCCGACCCGGTTGAACATGTAGTGCATGCGCCCGCCGGAGATCTCCTCCATGACGGCCTGGATGCGTTCGCGCTCGTCGAAGGCGTAGAAGACGGGGGTGATCGCGCCCAGTTCGAGGGGGTAGGAGCCGAGGAACATCAGGTGGTTGAGCACCCGGTTGAGCTCGGCCAGCAGCGTACGCGCCCATACGGCCCTGACCGGCGTCTCCATGCCGAGCAGCCGTTCGGCGGCCAGCACGACGCCGAGTTCGTTGGCGAACCCCGACAGCCAGTCGTGCCGGTTGGCGAGCATGATGATCTGGCGGTAGTCGCGGACCTCGAACAGCTTCTCCGCACCCCTGTGCATGTAGCCGATGATCGGCTCGGCCGTCTCGATGCGCTCGCCGTCGAGGGTGAGCCGGAGCCTGAGCACGCCGTGCGTGGAGGGATGCTGGGGGCCGATGTTGAGGATCATGTCCTCGGTCGCCAGCTCCTTCGCGCCGGCGCCGATCCCGACCACGCGTTCCGTCATAGGGCCCATGCTGCCACCGTCCCACGGGGTGATCCAGCGTGGGGGATGGTCAAGGAATCGTATGGCAACGCATCCTGAAGCCAGACATGGGGATCAATACCGGGAACGGGGGGAGAAAGCACTGTGAAGAGAGTCCTGTTTGATGTGGCGGCCCTGATCTCCCGGGTGGTACTCGGGGTGATCTTCGTGGCGCACGGCTGGCAGAAGTGGCAGGGCGGGCTCGGTGCCGCGGCGGGGCAGTTCCGGGAGATGGGCGTGCCCATGCCCGAGTTGTCGGCCGGATTCGCCGCCATCGTCGAACTGGTCGGCGGCGCCCTGCTGATCCTCGGCCTGCTGGTCCGGCCGGTGGCGTTGCTGCTGCTCATCGACATGATCGGCGCGATCGTGTTCGTGCACGCGGGCCACGGGGTGTTGTCGCAGGGCGGGGGATGGGAACTGCCGGGCGCGCTTGGTGCGCTGTCCTTGATGCTCGCCGCGCTGGGCGGCGGCCGCATCGGCCTCGACGGCATCTTCCACTCGACGTACCGCCGCCGCAGGGAACGCCAGATCGCCGAGGACGACCTCGCCGCGCACCGGCCGGTCCGCCGCGCCGAGCCGACGACGGTCGTCACGGAGGGGCCGGTCACGCAGACCGGGCCCGAGGGCGGCCCGACGACGCCGGCCCGGCCTGAGGGGGAGGCCGAGCAGCCCAACGTGCCGCGGCAGCCCAACGCGCCGCGCCCCGGGCACCTCAACGACGAGGACATGCGGGACATCGACGCCCTGGTGTCCGACGAGCCGCACCAGCAAAAGCCGCCCAACCGCTGAGCCTCAGCGGCTGACCAGGTCGCGCAGGGCCTCGATCAGGCGGTCGACGTGCTCCTGCGTGCTGCCGATGCCGATGGAGGCGCGCACCGCCGAGGCGGTGCCATCCTCGCAGCCGCCGTCCGAGGTGCCCAGCAGGTGCCGGACGAACGGGTGCGCGCAGAACTTCCCGTCCCGCACGCCGATGCCGTACTCGCCGGACAGCGCCTCGGCCACCTCCCGGGCCGAGTAGCCGTCCACGACGAACGACACGATCCCCACCCGCGGGTGGTCCTCGCCCCACAGCGACAGCTCGCGCACCCCGTCGATCGAGGCCAGACCGGTGCGCAGCCGGGCGATCAGGCGCTCCTCCTCGCGCACCAGCTCCGTCCACCCCGTGGCGGTGAGCGCGTCGCAGGCGGCGGCCAGGGCGATGGCGCCGAGCACGTTGGGGGTGCCGGCCTCGTGGCGGGGCTCGGGGTCGTCGTGCCACTCGGTGGTCTCGCCCACCGAGCGCACCGCGCCGCCGCCCTTCAGGTACGGCTCGCCCGCCGCCAGCCAGTCCCGGCGTCCGACCAGTACGCCGGCGCCGAAGGGCGCGTACAGCTTGTGCCCGGAGAAGGCCACGTAGTCCAGGTCGAGCGCGGTCAGGTTGAGCCTGCGGTGCGGGACGAGCTGGGCGGCGTCCACCAGGATCCGGGCGCCGTGCCGGTGGGCGATGTGGGCGAGGGCGGCGATGGGCCACAGCTCGCCGGTGACGTTGGACGCGGCGGTGACCACGAGCAGCTTGGGGCCCTCGATCCCGGCCAGCGCCTCGTCGGCGGCGCGGACGGCCTCGCCGGGGAAGGCGGGCGGCGCCAGCCGTACGGACCGCTCCCAGGGCAGCAGCGAGGCGTGGTGCTCGGAGTCGAAGACGACGACGGTTGTGCCCTCGGGCAGGCAGCCGGCCAGCAGGTTGGTGGCGTCGGTGGTGTTGCGGGTGAAGATGACGGCGTCGTCCGGGCGGGCGCCGACGAAGGCCCGGACCGTGTGGCGGGCCTGCTCGTAGCGGGCGGTAGTGAGCTGGGAGGCGTAGCCCGCGCCGCGGTGGACGCTGGAGTAGGCCGGGAGCGCGGCGGCGACGGCGGCGCTGACCGGCTCAAGACAGGGCGCGCTGGCCGCGTAGTCGAGGTTGGCGTAGCTGACCAGCCGGCCGCCCTTGACCGGCACCTCGAGGTCGGCGCCGAGCACGGCGGGGATCGCCCGTCCGGAGGCGGGGACGGCGGGGGCCTCGGCGGCGGCCTGGGCGGGAACGGAGTTGAAGATCGTCAGCGTGGACACGGCACAGCTCCTCACGGGTCGGTCGGACCCCTGGGAGCAGCCACGGAGCCCGCGCTTGCCCGCCACACCTCGTGACGGACCAGGTCTTCACCCGGGGCACCCCGCCGCGGACGCGAGGGTTGCCGGCCAGCTAGCCGGGGCTTGTCGCTGGCACTCATGACCTACGACGGCACTATAACCGACACCCGGGCATGATTCGCAAGCTCAGCAGGTCAACCCGTCTCATAAGATGAAATGGTGCGCTTTGATCCCTGGAATCCGGATTTCGTCGTCGACCCCTATCCGGCGTACGACGAGCTGAGGCGCGAGGCGCCCGTCCGCTACTTCGAGCCGTCCAACCAGTGGCTGATCTCCCGGCACGCGGACGTGAACACGCTGCTCAGGGACCGGCGGCTGGGCCGCGACTACACCCACGTCGCCACGCACGAGGAGTTCGGCCGGCAGCCCGCGCCGGAGTTCCAGGAAGCCTTCTGGCGGGTCAGCAGGAACGGCATGCTGGAGGTCGAGCCGCCGGACCACACGAGGCTGCGCCGGCTGGTGTCCAAGGCGTTCACGCCGCGCATGGTCGAGTCGCTGCGCCCGCGCGTCCGGGCCATCGCCGAGAGCCTGATCGACGCCTACGTCGAGAAGGGCGGCGGCGACCTGATCGCCGAGGTGGCCGAGCCGCTGCCGGTCACCGTCATCGCCGAGATGCTCGGCGTCCCCGAGCAGGACCGTCACCTGCTGCGCCCGTGGTCGGCCGACATGTGCGGCATGTACGAGCTCAACCCCAGCCTGGAGACCCAGCACCAGGCGGTACGCGCGGCCGAGGAGTTCGAGTCCTACCTCAAGGACCTGGCCCGCGACCGGCTGGCCAACCCCGGCGACGACCTCGTCAGCGCCCTGGCCGCGATCCCCGAGCTGACCCTCGACGAGCTGGCCGGCACCTGCGTGCTGCTGCTCAACGCGGGCCACGAGGCCACGGTCAACGTCACCGGCAACGGCTGGCGGGCCCTGCTGAAGAACCCCGGCGAGCTGGCCCGGCTGCGCGCCGACCGTTCGCTGCTGCCGACCGCGATCGAGGAGCTGCTGCGCTACGACACCCCGCTGCAGCTGTTCGAGCGCTGGGTGCTGGAGGACATCGAGGTGCACGGCGTGCGGATCCCGCGCGGCTCGGAGGTCGCCTGCCTGTTCGGCTCGGCCAACAGGGACCCCGAGGTGTTCGAGGACCCCGACCGGCTCGACCTGGGCCGTCCGGACAACCCGCACATCTCCTTCGGCGCCGGCATCCACTTCTGCCTGGGCGCGCCGCTGGCCAGGATCGAGCTGACGGAGTCGTTCACCGCCCTGCTGGACCGGGTCGGGACGATCGAGCTGCGCGCGGAGCCGGTCTACAAGCCGGGCTTCGTCATCCGCGGCCTGCACTCGCTCGACCTCGACGTCACCGGCTCTGGCTGAGCCAGCCGAACCCGCCGAGCCCGGCCGGATCGATCAGCTCGCCCTCCTCCGACGCCCTCGACAACGCGCGTACGTAGGCGCGCGGATCGGTGCGGGCGAGGTCGACCGGCGGCCGGGCGCCGGTGAGGCCGAGCGCCCGCAACATGTCACGCTGTGTGGACAAGGTTGTGGATATCGCGCCGGCCCGCCGCCCGGCCTCGGCACACGCGTCGAGCGCGACGTGGGCGGTGATGTCGCAGGTCCCGTCGGGGATGGGCGTGACGACGGCGCCGTCGCGGTAACCGGTCAGCGTGCCACAGAGCGGTCGGTTATCCACAGGGTGTGCATAATCCACGGCTATCGCCCGGCCGCGGGCGAGGCGTACCAGAACGGAGGCCCAGGCGTCGTCACGGGGACGGCCGATCTCGGCGCGGGTGCCCACGTGCGGCAGCGGCCACCAGCGGTCGAGCCACTCGCGGTCGGCGGGCCGCAGCGGGCCGCCGAGGCGCTCCTCCCCGGTCCGGGTGTTGACCATGACCAGCCGCGGGCCGCCGGAGGTCTGCTCGGCCACGTCGAGCGGGATGTTGTCGAGCCACTCGTTGGCGACGGCCAGGCCGGTGATGCTGGAGGGCAGGCAGCGGCGCCACTCGACCTCGTCGGGCAGGCCCGGGGGCCTGGACGACAGGTCGACGCACGTGACCCGCAGCCGGTCGCGCAGAGCGGGCTCGGCCAGGTCGAGGACGCGGCGGACCAGCAGGCCCTCGCCGGAGCCGATGTCGACCAGGTCGAGCCGCTCGGGGGAGCCGAGATCGCAGTCGACCTCCGCAAGAAGCGCCAGGACCGCCTCCGCGAACACGGCCGAGGCCCCGACCGAGGTGCGGAAGTGGCCCGACGGGCGTTCGCGGAGGTAGAAACCCTCCTCGCCGTAGAGCGCGCGCTCGGTCGCGGCGCGCCAGGTGAGCCACATGACGCTGACTATCTCATGACTCCGGCCATCGACACGCTAAGTCATTGATTGACTACACTTGGTCGCTACATTGCGCTAACGTTTACGTACTGTCACCGAGCGACTGCGTTTCGCCCATCCGCGGTAAGCGGCGAGCCGGATCGCTCCACCAAAGCATTGCGGCCTCCACGGCCGCATACTGAGAGGAGCCCCCCGTGAAGAAGACTCTGGTCATGGCAGGTGCCATTGCCCTGCTGGCGCTGGCGGCCCCCGCGTACGCCGACGACGTCACCCACGGCAACAACGGCATCCTGACCGGCAGCCCGATCCACCTCCCCATCACCGCCGTCGTGCCCGTCTGCGGCAACAACATCGGCATCCAGGCCGTGCCGATCAACGGCTGCCAGGGGAGCCCGAACACCGCGGTCTACAGCCGCTGAGTCAGGGAGAGCCCGGACCGCTCGCGCGCGGTCCGGGCTCTGATCCCGGCCGGTCAGTCGGCGGATGACCGGTCAGTGCACCTCCAAGAGGTCGCATCCAGGCGGGCGTCGGGTTGTCAGGACTCGGCGCCCGTCGTCGTGCGTGGACCCCTCTCCTCATCTCTTTCGACAGGGGGTGCACGGTTCGTATGCCCCTGTCGCATTTGTCATTAACTCAACGGGCGGTAAAGCGGCGGACATGCCTGACCGCGTTCGTCGGCCCGTGACATGTGCGGCGCCGCCCGCCGGTTACGCTGGTCGGCAGTGCCATCACGGTCGACAGGGGTGAGACGTCATGGACGCAGGTGATCGCCCGGCTCGGCTGACCGTCGGCGTGCTCGGCGCGGGCAAGGTCGGCTCCGCGCTCGGCGCCGCGCTGGCGCAGGCGGGCCACCGGATCGTGGCCGCGAGCGGGGTCTCCGACAGGTCGCGGAGGTGGGCCGCCGACCGGCTCGGGGTGGAGCTGACGCGGCCCGACGAGGTGGTGGCCGCCGCCCAGCTCATCCTGCTGACCGTCCCCGACGACGCGCTGCCCGACCTCGTGGCCGGCCTGGCCCGTACGGGCGCCGACCTCCAGGGCAAGCTGCTCGTCCACACCAGCGGCGCGTACGGCCTGTCGGTGCTCGAACCCGCCGCCGGGGTGGGCGCGCTGCCGCTCGCGCTCCACCCGGTCATGACCTTCACCGGCCGCGACGACGACCTCAACAAGATCACCGGCATCTCGTTCGGCGTCACCGCGCCCGACCTGCTGCGGCCGGTCGCCGAGGCGCTGGTGATCGAGATGGGCGGCGAGCCGGTCTGGATCGCCGAGAGCGACCGCGCGCTCTACCACGCGGCCCTGGCCAACGCCGCCAACCACATGGTCACCCTCATCGCCGAGTCCGAGGAGCTGCTCGGGCGCATCGGCGTCGAGCATCCGGGCCGGATGCTGGGCCCGCTGCTCGGCGCGGCGCTCGACAACGTGCTGCGGCTGGGCATCGCCGGGCTGACCGGGCCGGTCGTCCGCGGCGACGCGGGCACGGTGCGCAAACACGTCGACGCGCTGATCCTGGCCGCCCCCGAGGCCGCCGACGCCTACATCGCGCTGGCCCGGCTCACCGCCGACCGGGCGCTGGCCGCGGGGCTGCTCAAACCGGAGGAGGCGGAGCGGCTGCTCGACGCGCTTGGGGGCAATATATGGACCTGACCGTCGGGTGTGGAGGGCAGCAATGGATCTGATCGTGGCCGGCAACCGGGACGACCTGGCGAAGGCTCGTGGCACGGGCCGGGTGGCGCTGGTGCCGACCATGGGCGCGCTGCACGAGGGCCACCGGTCGCTGATCAGGGCCGCCCGGGTGCGCGCCGAGCAGGTCGTGGTGAGCATCTTCGTCAACCCGCTGCAATTCGGTCCTAACGAGGATTTTTCCCGCTATCCCCGTACGTTCGACGCCGACCTCGACGTGTGCCGCGAGGAGGACGTGCACGTCGTGTTCGCGCCCTCGCCCGAGGACATGTACCGCCCCGACCGCCAGGTGAGCGTCTGTGCGGGCGAGATGGGCACGATCGTCGAGGGCGCCTCCAGGCCGGGCCACTTCGACGGCGTGCTGACGGTGGTGCTCAAGCTGTTCAACCTGGTCCGCCCCGACGTGGCGATCTTCGGCCAGAAGGACGCCCAGCAGCTCGCCGTCATCCGCCGCATGGTGGCCGACCTCGACCTGGCCGTGGAGATCGTCGGAGCGCCCACCGTGCGCGAGCCCGACGGCCTGGCCCTGTCCAGCCGCAACCGTTACCTGTCGGCCGACGACCGCACGGTCGCGCTGGCCCTGTCCCGCGCCCTGCGGGCAGGCGCCGCCGAGCTCACCGCCGGCGCGATCCGGTCCACCGCCCGCGCGGTGCTCGACGAGGCCGGGCCCGACCTCGACCTCGACTACCTGGCGCTGGTCGATCCGGCCACGTTCAAGGAGGTCGACGACTCCTACGAGGGCTCGGCCGTGCTCGCCGTGGCGGCCAGGGTGGGCGGCACCCGGCTGATCGACAACGTCGTCCTGAGCCTTCGCCCCTGATCCGTACGGCGCCCCCGGGGCATGTCCACGCTGCGGCAGGCGTTATCGTCATAGTGACGAAATCGCCTCAGTGAGGAGACCCCCATGAGTGCACCGGCGATTCCCCAGCGTCTGACGGCCCCCGACCCCGGCTGGACTGTCGAGGCGGACGTGGTCGTCGTCGGCTCCGGCGTCGCGGGCCTGACCGTGGCGCTGCGCCATGCCGAGCTGGATCCCGCGGCCAAGATCCTGGTCGTCACCAAGGACGTGTTGTCCGCCGGGTCCACCAAGTGGGCCCAGGGGGGCATCGCCGCCGTGCTCGACCCGCGCGACACCCCCGACGAGCACCTGAGCGACACGTTGCTCGCCGGGGTCGGGCTGTGCGACACCAGGGCCGTACGGACCCTGGTGACCGAGGGGCCGGGCGCGCTGCGGCGGCTCATGGAGCGCGGCGCGCGGTTCGACCGCACCCCTGACGGCGAGCTCCAGCTCACCAGGGAAGGCGGCCACCGGCGCCACCGGATCGTGCACGCCGGCGGCGACGCCACGGGCGCCGAGGTGCAGCGGGCGCTGGTCGAGGCCGTGCGCGCCGGATCGATCGAGGTGATCGAGCACGCGCTCGTGCTCGACCTGCTCAAGGACGCCCGCGGCCGGGCCAGGGGGGTGACCCTGCACGTCATGGGCGAGGGCGCGCGTGACGGCGTCGGGGCGGTCCTGGCGCGGGCGGTGGTGCTGGCCACCGGCGGCATGGGCCAGGTCTACGCCGCGACCACCAACCCGGTCGTGTCCACCGGCGACGGCGTGGCGCTCGCGCTCAGGGCGGGCGCGGTCGTGCGCGACATCGAGTTCGTGCAGTTCCACCCGACCGTGTTGTGGCTGGGGGAGGGCTCGACCGGCCAGCAGCCGCTGATCTCCGAGGCGGTCAGGGGCGAGGGCGCCTTCCTCGTCGACCACGAGGGCAACCGGTTCATGCAGGGCGTGCACGAGCTGGCCGACCTGGCCCCGCGCGACGTCGTGGCCAAGGCGATCACCAGGACCATGCTCGAGACCGGCCGCGACCACGTGTTCCTCGACGGCCGTCACTTCGGCAGGGACAAATGGGAGAGCCGCTTCCCCACCATCTACGCCGTCTGCCGGGAGCACGGCATCGACCCGGTCACCGAGCCGATCCCCGTCTCCCCGGCCGCCCACTACGCCAGCGGCGGCGTCCGCGCCGACCTGTCCGGCCGTACCTCGATCGAGGGTCTGTACGCCTGCGGCGAGGTCGCCTGCACCGGCGTCCACGGCGCCAACAGGCTGGCCTCGAACTCGCTGCTGGAGGGCCTGGTCTTCGCCGAGCGCATCGCCGAGGACATCCACCGCACGCGTCCCGAGCCGGGCGAGCCGGTCGCGGGGCGGGCCGCGACGGGCCTGGTGGACCCCAGGGTCAGGCCCAGGCTCCAGGCGCACATGAGCGCCGGCGCCGGGGTGCTGCGCAGCCGCGCGTCGCTGCAGGCCACGTCGAAGGCGCTGCGCGACGCGCTCTGGACGCCGGTCGAGGTGCCCGCCTGCACCGAGTCGTGGGAGGCGAGCAACCTGCTCACCGTCGCCGCCGTCCTGACCGGTGTGGCGGCGGCCAGGCTGGAGACGCGCGGCTCCCACTGGCGCGAGGACCACGAGAGCCGGGACGACAATGAGTGGCTGGGCCACCTGGACGTGACCCTGACCGAGGAGGGCCTTCGCATGACGTACACCCCGCACGGCGAGGCGATGCCGCCGCGGCTGGCGCAGGAGCTGACCGCCGCCGGGCTCGACCCGGCCGAGGTCGACGCGCTGATCGACCGCGCACTCGAAGAGGACCTGCAGGAGGCGGGCGACGTGACCAGCCTGGCCACGATCCCGGCCGAGCAGCGTTCGGCCGCCGACGTGGTCGCCCGCAAGGACGGCGTGGTGGCCGGGCTGGCCGTGGCCGAGGCGGTCTTCCTCCGGCTGGGCGCCGCCCGCGCCGAGCGACGGGCCAAGGACGGCGAGCGGGTGGCGGCCGGCGACGTGCTGATGACGGTCGAGGGCCCGACGCGGGCCGTGCTGACCGCCGAGCGCACCGCGCTCAACCTGCTCACGCACCTGTCCGGGGTGGCCACGCTGACCGCCAGGTGGGTGGCCGCGATCGAGGGCACGCGGGCGCGGGTGCGCGACAGCCGCAAGACCCTGCCGGGTCTGCGGTCCCTGGAGAAGTACGCCGTGCGCTGCGGCGGCGGCGTCAACCACCGCATGTCGCTGTCGGACGCGGCCCTGATCAAGGACAACCACGTGGTGGCGGCCGGCGGCGTGGCCGAGGCGTACCGCGCGGTGCGGGAGCGCTTTCCCGAGCTGCCGATCGAGGTCGAGATCGACCGGCTCGACCAGCTGGAGCCCCTGCTGGACGAGGGCGCCGAGGAGATCCTTCTGGACAACTTCACGGTCGAGGACACCGTACATGCCGTACAAATCGTGAAGAGTCGGGCGAAAAACAGGGTTGCGCTTGAAGCGAGTGGGGGATTGACCTTGGAATCGGCTCGTGATGTGGCTGAAACTGGCGTTGACTACCTTGCGGTGGGAGCGCTTACCCACTCGGCGCCGGCCCTGGACATCGCACTGGATTTGCGGGGGTAATTGATGCTGCTCACGATCGACGTCGGCAACACGCACACGGTGCTGGGGCTGTTCGAGGGCGAGGACGTCATCGAGCACTGGAGGCTGGCCACCGACGCCCGCCGCACCGCCGACGAGATCGCCGTCGTGCTCCAGGGGCTGCTGGCCCAGTCACCCTTGCTCAAGGGCGCCGACATCAGCGGCATCGCCATCTGCTCGACCGTGCCCAGCGTGCTCAACGAGATGCGGGAGATGTGCCGCCGCTACTACGGCGACGTCACCGCCGTGATCGTGGAGCCCGGCGTGCGCACGGGCGTGCCGGTGCGCATGGACAACCCCAAAGAGGTGGGCAGCGACCGCATCGTGAACGCCCTGGCCGCCATCGACCAGTACGGCGGCCCGTGCATCATCGTCGACTTCGGCACCGCCACCTCCTTCGACGCGGTGTCGGCCAAGGGCGAGTACGTCGGGGCGGTCACCGCTCCCGGCATCGAGATCTCGGTCGACGCCCTGGCCGCCGCCGGCGCCCAGCTGCACAAGGTCGAGCTGGTCAGGCCGCGCTCGGTGATCGCCAAGAACACGGTCGAGGCGTTGCAGGCCGGCATCATCTACGGCTTCGCCGGCCAGGTCGACGGCATCGTCGAGCGCATGGCCGCCGAGCTGGCCGACGACCCCGACGAGGTGACCGTCGTGGCGACCGGCGGCCACGCGGCGCTGGTGGTCGGCGAGTCGCGCTCGATAGACGTGCACGAGCCGTGGCTGACCCTAATCGGCTTGCGCCTGATTTATCACCGCAATACCGCTTAGAACGTGACAAGCGGCCCCCGCTCGGGAAGGGGGCCGCCTGTCGGTCGTGGTGTCGCCGGCGAGGGGTCACTCGTTCTCGGCGCTGTAGAGCTCGCTCCAGGGGCCGCACTTGGTGGCGAAGGTGCCCTGCTCGGGAACCTGGCAGACCTTGGCCCGCAGGGTGAAGACGTCGTTCTCCTCGAAGTGGAACTTCTTGTAGCCGGGGAAGCCGCAGTACTTCCTGGTGTAGACCGTGGACCAGTCGCCGTCGGAGTCCTCGGCCTGGAACTTCACGTACGCGCACTTGCCGCCCTCGTCGTAGTCGCGGTTGTCCAGGTCGTACAGCCGGCCGGTGACGTGGACCTCGTTGGAGTCCTCCTCGTCCCACTCGACGCTGACGTGACCCTGGGCCTTGGCCAGGTGGTACTTGGCGTACACCGGGCCCCAGTAGTCGGAGTAGTCGTCGAAGTCGGCGGTGGTGGCGCTGGCGGCCGAAGGAAGCGACAGGGCCACGGCGCTGGTGGCGGCGATGGCGAGGATGCCCGTCGCGATCTTCTTCATCATGATCTCTCCCGGAGCCCCCCTCGGGCCGGCTCCTTGCCGGCTCCCCTCGGAGCTCGTGAGTCATTGGTACAAAAGGGTCCTTGCAGCCCCCCTGCAGGGAACCGTCACGAGCGCTTGCAGTTCGCCGTATCCCCTACGCTTTGTTGTTGTGAGCGAGGAACTTCCAGAGCAGATGCGCATCCGGAGGGAAAAGCTCGACCGCCTCCGCAGCGAGGGCGTCGACCCTTACCCGGTGAACTTCCCACGCACGGCGACCAACGCCGAGGTCAGGGAGAAACACCAGGGCCTGGAGCCCGACACCGCCACCGGTGAGACGGTCGGGGTCGCGGGCCGCGTCATGCTCAACCGCGTGGGCGGCAAGCTCTGCTTCGCCACGCTCCGCGACGGCGGCGCCGACCTGCAGGTCATGATCTCGCTCGACAAGGTCGGCGAGGAGTCGCTGGCCGCCTGGAAGCGCGACGTCGACCTGGGCGACCACGTCGGCGTGACCGGCGAGGTCATCACCTCGCGCCGCGGCGAGCTGTCGATCCTCGCCGACAGCTGGCAGATCACCGCCAAGTGCCTGCGGCCGCTGCCGGAGAAGCACGTCGGCCTCACCGACCCCGAGGCGCGGGTGCGCCAGCGCTACGTCGACCTCATCGTCAACGACGAGGCCAGGAAGATGGCGCGGGTGCGCAGCGCGACCGTGCGCGCGGTGCGCGACTTCTGGCACGAGGAGGGCTACCTCGAGGTCGAGACCCCGATGTTGCAGCCCATCCACGGCGGCGCGACGGCCCGGCCGTTCAAGACCCACATCAACGCCTACGACATGGAGCTCTACCTTCGCATCGCGATCGAGCTCTACCTCAAGCGGCTGGTGGTCGGCGGCGTCGAGAAGGTCTTCGAGATCAACCGCAACTTCCGCAACGAGGGCGCCGACTCCACGCACAACCCCGAGTTCACCATGCTCGAGGCCTACGGCACCTACCTCGACTACAACGACATCGCCGACCTGACGCAGCGCATGTACCAGAAGGCCGTCGTGGCCGCCCTGGACACCACCGTGGTCGTGCACGACGGCGTCGAGATCGACCTCGGCCTGGAGAAGTGGCCGCGGGTCCGGCTCTACGACCTGGTGTCCGACGCCGTGGGCGAGGAGATCACCACCGAGACCACCCTTGAGCAGCTGCGGAAGATCGCCGACCGCCGCGAGGTCCACTGGGACGCCAAGTGGGGGTCGGGCAAGCTCGTCCAGGAGCTGTTCGAGGCGCTGGTCGAGCACACGCTCGTGCAGCCGACGTTCGTCATGGACTATCCGCTGGAGACCTCGCCGCTGGCCCGCCTCCACCGCGACAACCCGCTGCTGACCGAGAAGTGGGACCTCATCGGGTTCGGCACCGAGCTCGGCACCGGCTACTCCGAGCTCAACGACCCGATCGACCAGCGTCACCGCCTGGTCGAGCAGTCGCTGCTGGCCGCGGGCGGCGACCTTGAGGCGATGCAGCTCGACGAGGACTTCCTGCAGGCCCTTGAGTACGCGATGCCGCCCACGGGTGGCATGGGCGCCGGAATCGACCGCATGATCATGGCCTTCACCGGCAAGAACATCCGCGAGACCATCCTGTTCCCGCTGGTCAAGCCCACCCACTGAGCCGCCGTCCGGCGCCCCGCGCAGGCGTGGGGCGCCGGACCCAGCGGTCAGGGCACCAGCACCAGCCGTCCGCGCAGGCCGCCCTCGGCCAGGCGGACATGGGCGTCGGCGGCCTTCTCCAGCGGGTACGTCCCGGCCACCCGCAGCGTCAGCCGTCCGGCCTCGACCAGGCGCACCAGCTCCGCGAGCTGCCGGGCGTCCGAGCGGAACAGCACGGTGGCCACGTCCGTGCCGCGCAGCGGCACCGGCGCGACCCCCGACGCGAGCGCCACGAACGCTCCGCCGTCCCGTACGGCGTCGAGCGCGGGCAGGCCCAGCACGGCCGCGTCCACGACGGCGTCCACACCACCGGGCACCCGCGCCCGTACGGCCTCGGCCAGGTCCTCCTCGCGGGGGACGAACCATTCCGCCCCGAAGCCGCGTACCAGCTCCTCGTCCGCGGCGCCGGCGGCGGCCACCACCCTGACGCCGCGCACGGCGGCCAGCTCCACCAGGTAGCCTCCGACGGCCCCCGCCGCCCCCGTGACCAGCAGCGTGCCGCCCGGCCCGACGCCGGTCCGGTCGAGCGCCTGCCAGGCGGTGAGCCCGTTCAGCGGCAGCGTGGCCGCGTGGACGGGGCTCACGCCGCGCGGGGCGCGGGCCACCGCCGGGGCGTCCAGCACGACGTACTCGGCCTGCGCCTTGTACGGCAGCTCCAGCCGCGCGCAGAGCCCCACGACCTCCTCTCCCACGCTGAAGGAGGCCCCCGGGCCCACCTGGTCGACGGTCCCCGCGGCGTCGAAGCCGATCCCGTACGAGTCCAGCTTCCTGGCCAGCCCGTACGAGGCCAGGGCCCCGGACGCCACGGCCAGGTCGAAGGGGTTGACCCCGGCCGCGGCCACCTTGACCCGCACCTGGCCGGGCCCCGCCGTCGGCAGCGGCGCGGACACCAGCCGGGGAGCGCCGGAGCCGCCGATGAGTGCACGCATGTTCGTCATGCCGACGACCCTAGGAAGAGTTACTCTCTTTCAGTAAGTAGGCACCTGGAAGTGCGTAACACACGGCGAGGAGTGAGACGATGGCGACCACGACGGCGGCGCAGCGGCGTGACCAGGCGAGACTGGCCTTCGACGCCTACTTCGCCGAATGCCCTTCACGCAAGCTGCTCGACCGGCTCAGCGACAAATGGGTCACGCTGGTGCTCAGCGCGCTGGCCGGCGGCGAGCGTCGCTACAGCGACCTGGCCAGGCACATCGCGGGGGTCAGCCAGAAGATGCTCACCCAGACGCTGCGCGGCCTGGAGCGCGACGGCCTGGTGGCGCGCCGGGTCACGCCGCAGGTGCCGGTGCGCGTCGACTACGCGCTCACCCCGCTGGGCGAGAGCCTGATGCCGCTGGTCATCGCCATCAAGGCGTGGGCCGAGGAGCACATCGAGGACGTCGAGGCCGCCAGGGAACGCTACGACGCTACCGCCTGAGCCGCACCGGCAGCCGGGCCAGCCCGCGCAGCACCACGTTCTCCTTGTACGGCGGCTCCGGATCGGCGGCCTCCATCTTCGGCGCCGCCGCGGCCAGCGCCGACAGCGCGATCTCGCCCTCCATCCTGGCCAGCGTCGCCCCCAGGCAGAAGTGCAGGCCGAGCCCGAAGGCCAGATGCCGGCCGGGCTCGCGGCCGGGGTCGAACCGGTCCGGATCGGCGAACGCGGCCGGGTCGCGGTTGGCCGCGCCGATCGGCACGAGCACGCCGGTGCCCGCGGGCACCGGCGTGCCGCCCAGTTCCCGGTCCTCCAGCGCGATCCTGGAGGTGAGCTGGACCGGCGGATCGAAGCGCAGCACCTCCTCGACCACCTCCCTCGGCCGCTCGGCGGCGCGGTGCAGCAGGCCGTGCCGCAGCAGGTTCAGCACGCCGTTCGCGATGAGGTTGACGGTGGTCTCGTGGCCGGCCACGAGCAGCAGCACGCAGGTCGCCAGCAACTCGGCCTCGGTGAGCTCCTCGACGTGGGCGAGGGCGCTCAGGAGGTCCTCCCCGGGATGCTCGCGCCGCCGCGCGATCAGGCGGCGGAAGTAGTCGCGGAACTCGTTCCTGGAACGCTCTGTTTCCGACATGAGGGCGTCTGTCAGCATCGGGTCAAGTCCGCGGGCAAGGGCCTCGCTCCACCCGCGGAAGCGGTCGTGGTCCTCCGGCGGCACCCCGAGCATCTCGCTGATCACCATCACCGGCAGCGGGTACGCGAAGCCGGAAATCAGCTCCGCCTCCTCCGGCAGCCGTCCGATCAGGTCGGCGGTGATCGCCTCGATCCGCGGCCTGAGGCGGGCCACCATGCGCGGCGTGAACGCGCGGCTGACCAGAGCACGCAACCGGGTGTGATCGGGCGGGTCCATGAGCAGGAACGACCTGCCGGGCTGACCTGCCTCTTCCTGCGCGGGCGGGGACGTTCCGTGACCGAACCCGGGGTCGCGCAGCACGGCCGCGCACAACTCGTACGTGGTCACGACGAGCAGCCCGCCGCGCGTTCTGAAGATCGGCCCGGCGGCTCGCAGCTCGCGATATCGGACGTACGGATCGCGCACAAATTGCGGATCCGAGGGATCAAAACCCAGCACGTCGGTGGCGCTCATCGGAGGTGGAACCGGGCCGCCGAATTGATCGTTTGGACCGTTCATAGCTGATCACGGCGTGCCGACATATGCGGAGTACGTCACATATAAGTGATCATGTCAATAGCACTGGTCAAGGGCGCCGATTGTCGCGCTTGACGACCTTTCCGCGATGCGTTTACCTTCACCGAGACGAGCGGCTTTGCTTCGCCTGAAAGGTCCGAGTTCTGCTGTTGGGGGGAGGGCTCCCGGTGGATGTGCTCACAGAAGGCGTTGAGCTGAGCCACGCGGATTTGGCGTTACTGGCCGAACTGGCCAGGGGGGTGACCGTCGATCGGGTCGGCAGGCGGCTGGACATCAGCGGACGGACCGTACGGCGCAGGCTGAGGGGCATCTGCGACCGCATCGGCGTGGCCACGGCGATCGAGGCCGTGGCATGGGCGGCGCGCCGCCAGCTCATCTAGCGGCGCTCATCTGGCGGCGCTCACCTGTCGGCGCTGGGCGAAGTGGCGCTGGATGAAGTGGGGCTGGGCGGTGTGGCGCTGGGGCGGTGTGGGGCGCCGGTCAGTCCGCGATGCGCACGCCGCCGGCGAACGGCCGCCCGCCGATCGGGGCGACCCGCACGACGTCACCCGTGCGCGGGGCGTGGACCATCATGCCGCCGCCGATGTAGATGCCGACGTGGTGCAGGTCGCTGTAGAAGAACACCAGGTCGCCGGGGCGCAGCTGGTCACGGCTGACGTGCGTGCCGGCCGTCCACTGGTCGCCGGTGTAGTGGGGGAGCGAGATGCCCACACGCTGGTAGGCGGCCATCACCAGGCCGGAGCAGTCGTAGGAGCGCGGCCCTTCGGCGCCCCACACGTACGGCTTGAGCTGCTGGGTGAGGGCCCACTTGACGGCCTGGGCCGCCTTGCCGTCGCCGATGACCGGCAGGTTGACGCGTACGGCCCGGGTGCCGGGACGGCCGGCCTCGCCCATGGCCCGCCGGTAGAGGTTGCTCTCCACCTTGGTGACCAGCTTGGTGATCTTCGAGCGCTTGGCCTCCAGATCGGTGACGATCTTCTGGACCTCGGCGATGCGGGTCTTCGCGCCGGCCCTGGCCCGCTCGGCGGCCTCCATGGCCTTGGCGAGCTGGTTGACCTCCTCGCCCTGCTGCTGTTCGAGCGCGTACGTGGTCGCGGCCCGGTCGAGGAAGGTCTCGGGGTCGCCGGACTGGGCGAAGGCCAGGGCCTTGTCCAGGCCGCCGGTGATGTAGGCGTTCTGGGCGAGCAGCGAGGCCCTGGCGCGCCTGGCGGCCAGGTCGGACTCGCTGGTGGCCAGGATCTTCTGGGCGGAGTCGTTGGCCTTCTGCGCGGCCTTCAGCCGTTCGCGCTGCTCGTTGTACTGCTCGGCCAGCGTCTCGATCTCTTCGTGCAGCTTCTCCACCTGGTCGGAGAGCTCGGAGAGCGACGGCTTCGGGTCGGCGGCGGCGGAACCGACGGGGACGGCGAACAGCATCGCGGCGACGGTGACGCCGATGACGCCGAGGCGGCGTGCGCGCCTGGCCTGTTCCTGGGGGCGGGCGTGCCTGCCCCCCGTCTGCCCCGAGCGGTCGAGCGTCCGCTTCACCAACCGAGCTCCTCTCATCGACGCCGGCCGGGTTAGCTGACGGGTTCGGGCCGGAGCAGCCCTACCGAGATGGTCGGATTCACCCCAAGTGGCGGCGCTGCCTGCTCGCCGCCGTTGGTTCCCCGGCTTCCCTTGCGGGAATTGGGCGTGTCTTTCCGCGCGCATTACGCGGAGAACATCGTCGCTGGACACTAATGCACTCCGGGTTCACGCTCAACCGGAACTGCCGAGTCTGTAGAGGTTTCACAACTGAAGGGTCACAAGGTGATCTCGTGGGTAGCCGTACGGAAGCGGGCTTCTGCACCTTTTGTCCAGCATTCGGGGCGCTGAGGTCTGGAGGAAAGCTCCAAGTCGGCTCGTGTTCGCTCGACCACGGGATGTGATGAGATGCCCGAGACGTGGGATTTAGGGCCGAGCCGTAATGAGATCTGTACCCTGGAGAGCCATGGAGCAGGTGGCCGAAGTGGCAGTCCCCGAGACCGCGGTCGTGGTCAGGCGTGCCCGCACGCCCGACGTGCGTGCGATCAGGCGTCTCGTGGACACCTACGCGGGCGCGGGTCCGCGGCTCCTGGAGAAGGCCACGGTCACGCTGTACGAGGACGTCCAGGAGTTCTGGGTGGCCGAGCGGGACGGGGAGGTCGTCGGCTGCGGCGCGCTCCACGTGCTGTGGGAGGACCTCGCCGAGGTCCGTACGGTGGCCGTCGATCCCGCGTGCCGGGGGCTGGGCGTGGGGCGGCGGATCGTCTCGGCACTCGTCCGGCAGGCGAAGGATCTGGGGCTGCGGCGTGTATTCTGTCTGACTTTTGAGGTCGACTTCTTCGCGAGGCACGGTTTCCGCCCCATCCAGGGCACCCCGGTCTCACCCGAGGTCTACGCCGAGTTGCTGGCCTCGTACGACGAGGGTGTGGCGGAGTTCCTTGATCTGGAACACGTCAAACCGAACACCCTTGGCAACACCCGCATGCTGCTGCATCTGACATCGGGTGACGCGGACCTTGACCACTTGGAAAGGTGATTGTTGATACCTATGTCGATACGTTGGGCAGCACAGGCATGTGTCCTGACACGTGCCACATGCGCACTCGAAGCGAGGTGACACGGTGAGCACCGGACAGCCGCCGTACCCACAGGACGATTCCGGCGAGAACCCCGAGTACGGGCAGCACCACGGCCGTCGGCCCGGTGAGCCCGACCCGGACGTGACTGTGGTCGGCTACCGGGCGGACGATGCCTTCGGCCAGCCCCCATATGGTCAGCAGCAGCAACAGGGCTATGGCCAGCAACAGCAGTACGGCCAGCAACAGCAGCAGTACGGCCAGCAGCAGGGCTACGGCCAGCAGCCCCAGTACGGCCAGCAGCCCGCCTCGGGCCAGCAGGGTTACGGCCAGCAGCAGGGCTACGGCCAGCAGCAGCAGTCCTCCGGCCAGCAGTACACCCAGCCGGGCTACGGCCAGGACGCCCAGTACGGCCAGCAGGCCGGCTCGGGCCAGCAGGGTTACGGCCAGCAACCGCAGTCCTCCGGCCAGCAGTACACGCAGCCCGGCTACGGCCAGGACGCCCAGTACGGCCAGCAGGGCTACGGCCAGCAGGCCGCCGCGGGGCAGCAGGGCTACGGCCAGCAGGCCGCCGCGGGGCAGCAGGGCTACGGCCAGCAACCCCAGTACGGTCAGCAGCCGCAGTCCCAGCCCGACTACGGTCAGCAGCAGGGCTACGGCCAGGACGCCCAGTACGGCCAGCAGGCCGCCTCGGGCCAGCAGGGCTACGGCCAGCAGCCGCAGTCCTCCGGCCAGCAGTACGCCCAGCCCGGCTACGGCCAGCAGGCCGCGTCGGGCCAGCAGGGTTACGGCCAGGAGGCCCAGTACGGCCAGCAGGGCTACGGCCAGCAGTCGCAACCCGACTACGGCCAGCAGCAGGGCTACGGCCAGGACGCCCAGTACGGCCAGCAGGGCGGCTACGCCCAGCAGCAGTACGGCGACCAGCAACAGGGTTACGGCCAGCAGTACGGCGACCAGCAGCAGTACGGCCAGGCATACGGCCAGCAGCAGCAGTCGCAGCCCTACGGCCAGCCCGGCTACGGCCAGCCCTACGGTCAGCCCGTCGGCGTGCAGCCCCCGGGCGCGCCGGCTCCTCTGGCGGAGTGGTGGCAGCGTCTGGTCGCGAGGATCATCGACGGTGTCATCCTCGGCATCGTGAACTTCGTGGTCAGCCTGATCCTGGGCCTGTTCGCGATCGGTTACGACTCGGCGACCGGCTCGACCTCGGGCATCCTGTCGGGATTCGTCATCGGCATCCTGTCGGCGATCGTCACGACCGCCGTCTGGGTCTGCTACGAGTTCTTCCTGACGAAGATGAACGGCCAGACGGTCGGCAAGATGGTCATGGGGATCAAGGTCGTGCCGGTGGGCCAGGCCCTTCCTCCGGGCGGGCTCACGTCCGACCTGGCGATCAAGCGCGCCGGCGTCACCTGGGGCGGCTACATCCTGAGCGTCATCCCGTTCCTCGGCCCGCTGCTCGCCTGGGCGTGCGTCGCGGTCAACGGCGCCTCGCAGCTGTGGGACAAGCCGCTGCAGCAGACGTTCGCGGACAAGTTCGCGGGCACGGTGGTCGTGAAGATCAAGTAATCCCGCGTCAGCGTAAAACAGGGGCCGGCTTCCCGCCGGCCTCTGTTTTGTGTGTGCGGGGCGTACCAAAATGGGGGGTACGACCGCCGACCGCGTGAGGTGGGATATGGCCGGGACACCGTCGTGGCCGGGCGCCGTGCCCGCGGAATGGTGGGAACGCCTCGCCGCCCGCTTCATTGAGGCGCTGGTCTTCGGGGTCTTCTATTACATTCTGTTCATCGCGCTGTGGGGCGTCTTCCGGACTGTCGGGACGGTGGAGGCGTTCGACGGGCGGCTGCCCGGGCTCTTGGCCTGGTTCCTGGCCGGCCTGTGTTATGCGGCCTATGACTGGCGGGCCCATTGCCTGCACCGGCGGACCTTCGGCCAGGCGATCATGAGGATTCGCCTGGCACCGGACGACCTTCCGCGTGGCGCCCTGCTGAAACGGGCCCTGGTCTATCCCGGGCCTGTCATGCTGATGGGCATTCCGGTGGTCAATCTGCTGGCCGGAATGCTGCTGTTCGGCGTCGGGTTGCTCATCCTGATCGACAAGCCGTTGGAGCGCGGGCCGCATGACAGGCTGGCCGGAACGCGGGTGGTAAAAGATCTTCGTTGAGGCATCCGCACCTGGGAAGATGCCTTTTCGCAAAATTTTCCCTTGATCCGGTAAGGAGCCTGGAGAGACTGGCATTAGGCTATGGGACGTCCGGGTTGCCGGATGTCGGTGCCCCTGCTCCCTGAGGGCGACTGTGTGTGGCTATGGTCGGTTCCGGGTGAGTTGTCACCTAGGCGTCATGAGCGTCCGGCGTGCTCCCGCAGGTCCCGCAGGTCGCGCCGGGATGCGTATTTAGCGCCCCCGAAACCCTGCTAGCCCTGGAGGCGAGGACGAATGGAAGCCGTTACAGACGTATTGTCAGCGCTCATCCCCCCGGTCGTGGTCGGCGGCGCCTTCATCTTTGGCGCGGTGAAGTTGCTGCGATCGGAGGTCGCCGGGCGACGGGCAAACCACCAGGATCAGGCCGAGAACCAGAACTGATCTGCCAGTCAGCCGAATCCCCGTAGCGCTGAATTGTCTCCGCGCCTTTCCGGGTATATGTTTGGGCGAGCGAATGAAACAATGCTCCGGGAAAGGATTGCGTAGATGGCCAAGCAGATCCAGGAGATTCTCATCGATGACCTCGATGGGGGCGAGGCCAATGAGACGGTCAGCTTCGCTATTGACGGCTCCTCCTATGAGATTGACCTCAGCGACGTTAACGCCAAGAAGCTGAGGGACGCACTCACGCCTTTCGTGCAGCACGCCCGCAGGGCAGGAGCCGTGTCGGCCCGTCGCCGTGGTCGCGGCGGCAACCGCGCCATGAGCCGCGAGAAGAGCTCGGAGATCCGGCAGTGGGCCAAGGCCCACGGCCTGCCGGTCAGCGAGCGCGGCAGGATCGCCTCCACCGTCGTGGAGAAGTACGAAGCGGCTCACTGAGCCTCGTCAAGAGAGCCATCTCCTGACCATGCGCTTATGCCGTTCGCCTAGGACCCCGGCGAGCGCCATAAGCGCATGATCGTTTTGTGGGAAGTTCGTGAATCCCCCGACCACTTGTTGATCTTCTAATCCGCCCAAATGTGGGCGTATTGCTCACCTGTGGCGCCGGACAAGGCGTCGCGTGGGAGTGGAACGTGCCGGGCTTGGCGGCCTGCGTCCGGATCAATTCCCGGGCCGCCGGGCTCGCTGTCCGTCTTCGTCGCCCGCGGCGGGAACGCGCCAATGCCGTCACCCGCCGCAATGTTCACCTTCCCGGCTCCTGCGGCGTATGCGCAAAGCGGTGACGCTCCGCCACACATTCGGGCAGCGGGTCCCTTCCCGAGCGCCGCCGCAGGCCCTCTTCCGTCACCGGGCACTTCCGCCTTCTTACGGTCTTGTGCGGGGTTCTCGGGGCTTGTCGGGGCTTGTTCGAGCCTCTCTTCGGGCCCGTCTTCGAGCCTCTCTTCGGGCCCGTCTTCGGGCTTCTCTTCCGGGCCCGTCTCCGGGCTTCTCGGCGGGCCGGCCGCGGACGACCGGCAAAACGCGGGCGTGCGGCTGGTGGGACACGATGGAAAACCGGTGGCCTCTCCCGTGTGCCGCACATTGTCCCGTCGCACGACCCTCCTGCGCACCGCGATCGGTAACCCGGCTGACCCGATGGGGAATAGGCGCGGGGCGCGTTGCGTGCCGAGTTGTGCTCAGGGCGTAGCGCCCGCGCTTGGACGCGGTTTGGAGCAGCACATACGATGATTACGTAACAGATACGGGCGCGGGCATCGGAGATGCGTGGCCGGCGGGCACCCCAGGGCCGGCTTCGCCCCGGCGTCCGACGGCCGATCCGTGTTGGTCCGCCCTGGGCCGCGGGCGTCGAATTCCAGGCGCTTCCGGGAAGCGCCTAAACATCGTTCGCTTGCGGCGTATCGGGAACACGTCACCCCCGAACAGTAGTTGGATAGAGGGTGAACGCCCTGCTCTCGGGGAACGTCTCTGCTATAGAGCGTGTCAGCGGCAGTGGGCACGGTTCGCCGAGCCAGGGCTAGCATGCGGGATGACGGGACCGGATTTACCGGCCTGACTGACCGCTCTGTGAGGAGCGACGAGATGTTCGAGAGGTTCACCGACCGAGCGAGGCGTGTTGTCGTCTTGGCCCAAGAAGAGGCCAGGATGCTCAACCACAACTACATCGGCACTGAGCACATTCTTCTTGGTTTGATCCATGAAGGTGAGGGCGTAGCCGCCAAGGCTCTGGAGAGCCTCGGCATCAGCCTTGAGGGTGTGCGTCAGCAGGTCGAGGAGATCATCGGCCAGGGCCAGTCGGCTCCGTCGGGGCACATTCCGTTCACCCCGCGGGCCAAGAAGGTCCTCGAGCTGTCGCTCCGTGAGGCTTTGCAGCTGGGTCACAACTACATCGGCACCGAGCACATCCTGCTCGGGCTCATCCGCGAGGGTGAGGGTGTGGCCGCCCAGGTGCTGGTCAAGCTTGGAGCTGATCTCAACCGTGTCCGGCAGCAGGTCATCCAGTTGCTCCACGGTTACCAGGGCAAGGAGCCGGCCGCCGCGGGCGGTCCCCAGGAGTCGGCGCCGTCCACGTCCCTGGTGCTCGACCAGTTCGGCCGCAACCTGACCCAGGCGGCCCGCGAGGGCAAGCTCGACCCGGTCATCGGCCGTGAGAAGGAGATCGAGCGGGTCATGCAGGTCCTCTCCCGGAGGACCAAGAACAACCCGGTGCTGATCGGCGAGCCCGGCGTCGGCAAGACCGCCGTCGTCGAGGGCCTGTCGCAGAAGATCGTCAGGGGCGAGGTGCCCGAGACGCTGAAGGACAAGCAGCTCTACACGCTTGACCTCGGCGCCCTGGTCGCCGGCTCGCGCTACCGCGGTGACTTCGAAGAGCGCCTGAAGAAGGTGCTCAAGGAGATCCGCACGCGCGGCGACATCATCCTGTTCATCGACGAGCTGCACACGCTCGTCGGCGCGGGCGCCGCCGAGGGCGCGATCGACGCCGCCAGCATCCTCAAGCCGATGCTGGCCCGCGGCGAGCTGCAGACGATCGGCGCCACCACCCTCGACGAGTACCGCAAGTACCTCGAGAAGGACGCCGCGCTGGAGCGCCGCTTCCAGCCGATCCAGGTGGCCGAACCCTCTCTCAGCCACACGATCGAGATCCTCAAGGGTCTGCGCGACCGCTACGAGGCCCACCACCGCGTCTCCATCACCGACGACGCCCTGGTGGCCGCCGCGCAGCTGGCCGACCGCTACATCAGCGACCGCTACCTGCCCGACAAGGCGATCGACCTCATCGACGAGGCCGGTTCCCGGATGCGCATCCGCCGGATGACCGCTCCGCCGGACCTGCGCGAGTACGACGAGAAGATCGCCAACGTCCGCCGCGACAAGGAGTCCGCGATCGACGCGCAGGACTTCGAGAAGGCCGCTGCGCTCCGCGACCAGGAGAAGCAGCTCCAGCTCAAGCGCGAGCGGCGGGAGAAGGAGTGGAAGGCCGGCGACATGGACGTCGTGGCCGAGGTCACCCAGGAGCTCATCGCCGAGGTCCTGGCGACCGCCACCGGCATCCCGGTCTTCAAGCTGACCGAGGAGGAGTCCCAGCGCCTGCTCCGCATGGAGGACGAGCTCCACAAGCGGATCATCGGCCAGGACGACGCCATCAAGGGCCTGTCGCGGTCCATCCGGCGTACCCGCGCCGGTCTGAAGGACCCGCGCCGTCCCGGTGGCTCGTTCATCTTCGCCGGCCCGTCCGGTGTCGGTAAGACCGAGCTGTCCAAGGCTCTGGCGGAGTTCCTCTTCGGCGACGAAGACGCTCTGATCAGCCTGGACATGTCGGAGTTCATGGAGAAGCACACCGTCTCCCGGCTGTTCGGCTCGCCTCCCGGCTACGTCGGCTACGAGGAGGGCGGCCAGCTCACCGAGAAGGTGCGGCGCAAGCCGTTCTCCGTGGTCCTGTTCGACGAGATCGAGAAGGCCCACCCCGACATCTTCAACTCGCTGCTGCAGATCCTGGAAGACGGTCGCTTGACCGACGCCCAGGGCCGCGTGGTCGACTTCAAGAACACGGTCATCATCATGACCACCAACCTCGGCACCCGGGACATCTCCAAGGGCATCGGGGTCGGGTTCGCGAAGTCCAACGACACCGAGTCCAACTACGAGCGGATGAAGGCGAAGGTCCAGGAGGAGCTCAAGCAGCACTTCCGGCCCGAGTTCCTCAACCGTGTCGACGACATCGTGGTCTTCCACCAGCTGACGCCGAACGAGATCATCAAGATCGTGGATCTGATGCTCGCCCAGGTCGACGCCAGGCTGAAGGACCGCGACATGGGTCTCGAGGTCTCGCCGGAGGCCAAGCAGCTGCTCGCCGACCGCGGTTACGACCCGGTCATGGGCGCCCGGCCGCTGCGCCGTACGATCCAGCGCGAGCTGGAGGACTCCCTGTCCGAGAAGATCCTCTACGGCGAGCTCCGTCCGGGGCAGGTCGTGAAGGTGACGATCGAGGGCGAAGGCGACAACGCCAAGTTCGTCTTCAAGGGCGAGTCCGCCACGGCGGTCCCGGACTCGGCCGCGGCGATCGCCGCGCCGATCCAGCACTGACGGGCCAGTCACCGAAAACCCCCGCCCCGGCGGGGGTTTTCGCATTCCCAACCCCAACCCGGCCCCCGGCTTCCGACCCTTCGCCCCCCGGCCCCCAGCTTCTGGCCCCCGGCCCCGGCCCCCGGCCCCCGGCCCTCGCCCCCCGGTCCTCGGACGCCCAACGCGGCGACGACTCGCCGCAGGGGTAAACGAGAGCCCAGGCCCCCTTGTTCGGCGACCAGGAGAGCCCCAGAGCCGCAATACGCCCGGCGCAACGGCAACCGGCCTCATGCTGCCCTCGACCCACGGCCCCCGTCTCCGGGTCTCCGGTCCCGGTCTCCGGCCCCATCCCTGGTCCCCGGCCCCCGACCCCGGTCTCCGTTCTCCGGCCCGGGTCTCCGGTCCTTGGTTCCGGGTCTGGTCCTCGGGCTCGGGCTCTTGTCCTGGGCGCTGAGGAGGGCGGTGGGGCTCTTGTTTGCCTGTCTGGGGCGAGCCGTCGCCGTTGGGGGCGGGAGGTGGGGTGGGTTGTTGCTTAATTGTTGGATGGGTGGGTACACCGCCACCGGTAGTAGTACTACACTGCGTAGAGCATCGCCAAGTCTCATCCAAGTGATCCGCAAGAGCGTGTTCCTAGAGTCGGGGCTGCTCCCTGGGGAGTAGTGAGTAATCAACTCAGGGCGGACGCGTGCGCCACCCGGAAGCAGGCATGCTCACACCGGGTTCGCGCGTCTGAGGCGGGCGACGGGAACACTCAAGCAAGCCGTGGAGGAACCGATGCGCCTGCGTCACAA
The DNA here is from genome assembly GCF_040675235.1 of Nonomuraea sp. NPDC049637. Classification (NCBI taxonomy): domain Bacteria; kingdom Bacillati; phylum Actinomycetota; class Actinomycetes; order Streptosporangiales; family Streptosporangiaceae; genus Nonomuraea; species Nonomuraea sp. NPDC049637. The sequence continues at coordinate 157,530 of NZ_JBFAOM010000003.1, read as the reverse complement.
CGACGGAACGCTCGTTCACCTCGCCTACAACGCAGGCATCCACCCTGCCGAGGACCTGGAGAACCTGATCGCGCACCTGACCCGCTACGCGGTGCCGGTGCGCAAGAGGCTGGGTGTGGAGCGAATGGGCATCGGGCTGTGGTTGTCGCCCGGCGTCGCCGACCACCTCACGGCCGACCGCATCGAGCTCGTACGGCTGCGCCGCTCCCTGGAGGAGCGCGGCCTGGAGGTCGTCAGCCTCAACGGCACCGGCGGGCGCAACCAGGAGGTCCCCGGGCCCGACTGGGCCAAGCCCGAGCGTTACCGCTACACCATGGCGCTGGCCAAGATCCTGGCCTTCCTGCTGCCCGACGACGTACGGTTCGGCAGCATCTCGACGATCCCGATCGGCTGGCGCCGCGACTGGCCCGCCGACCTGCACGCCATCGCCACGCGCCGCCTGGAGCGGCTGGCCCGCGAGCTGCGCGGCATCTACAGCGTGACCGGGAAGACGATCAGGGTCGGCTTCGAGCCGTGGCCGGGGTGCGTCCTGGAGACGACCGAGCAGGCGCTGGAGCGGGTGGGCGGCATTGACTCCGAGCACCTGGGCGTGTGCCTGGACGCCTGTCACCTCGCCTGCGGGGCCGAGGAGCCCGGCGCGGCGCTGAAGGGCCTGGCGGAGGCCGGCGCGCCCGTCGTCAAGCTGGGGCACGTGCACAACCACACGGGCGAGACGCCGAGCACCGGCGCGGTGCTGCACGACACGCTGACCGCGATGTTGTCGGGCGCGGTCAGCGGGAGCGCGCACATCGAGGTCGAGACGCACAACCTGTTCGTGCCGGGCCGCGCGAAGGGGCCGGGCGCGCTGGTGTCGCTGCTGGCCGAGGAGCTGGCCTGGGCCCGTACGAACCTGACCAGCCTCGGCCTGCAGTTGGCCGCCTGATCGAGAGGCCGGGGCCGGTCGTGCCCGCGCACCGGTTCCGGCTCGGCTGATCCACTCAGAGGCCGGCGAACCAGCCTGGCGTGTCCAGCCGCCACATGTTCGCCGGCGTCATCCTGCGCAGGTCCGACTCCAGGGCCCGCAGGCGGTCCTCGCCCAGCTCCGCGGCCCATCGGGCGCGCAGGTCGTCGAAGATGCGGGCCGAGCGGTCGAGCGCGTCGACGCCGCGGGGCGTGAGGCGGACGATCTTGCGCCGGGTGTCGAAGTCGTCCCTGGTGCGCTCGACGTAGCCGGCGCGTTCGAGGGTCTCGATCGTCTTGCCCGCGGCCTGCTTCGACACGCCCAGGGTACGGCCCAGGTCGACGGCGGTCGTGCCGCGTGTGCCGATCGCCTGCATGACGAACCCGTGGTTCGGACGGAGGTCCGGATGGCCCTGGCGGGCCAGCTCGGCGTGCAGCTCGTCGATGAGCGTGCGGAAGGCCAGCAGAAGTCGTAGAGGCAGTTCGAAGCCTGGGGTGTCGCTTGACAAGATAGACAACCTGGTTAACTATATGGACAACGTAGTTGCCTATCTTAAGGGGTTCGAGCGTGTCTGTCATTCGTGACGCGGATTCCCGGCGTTCCGAGACCCCCTCCGGGGTCATGACCACTTTCGCCTCGCCGACGCAGGGCGGGGCCTCCCGCTCGTTCTGGCGGGTCGACGCGAAGCCGGGCGCACAGGGCCCCCGGCACGACTTCGACAGCGAGCAGGTGTGGAGCTGGCTCTCCGGCGGGGCCACCGTCGAGCTGGGCGACGAGCGGTTCGAGGTCGGGCCGGGCGACACCGTCGTCATGCCCGCCCACGTGGTGCGCAGGGTGCTGGCCGACGCGGAGGCCGGATACGCGGCCGTCGTCACCGCGGCCGCGGGCGCCAGGGCCATCAGCGCCGAGGGCGCCGACCTCGGCACCCCGCCGTGGATCGCCTGATCACCGAGGACGCGCGGCGCGCAGCCGTGCCCACCGCAGAGAAGGAGTTCGTCTGATGCCTGTCGTGATGTCCGCCGACGCCCGTCAAGTCCGTACGCCCAACGGCCTGATGACCACGCTCGCCTCGCCCACCCAGGGCAGGGCCGGGCAGGTCATGTGGCGGGTGGACGCCAACCCCGGCATGGAGGGTCCGGTGCACGCCGCCGACCGCGAGCTGGTGTGGACCTGGCTGGCCGGCGGCGCGGTCGTCGAGCTGGGCGGCGAGCGGTTCGAGGTCGGGCCGGGCGACACCATGGTCCTGCCGGCCGACGTGAGCCGGCAGATGTTCGCCGACCCCGAGCACGGGTTCGTCTCGATCGTGGTCGCGCCGCCGGGAGTGGAGGTCTACAACCCCAGCGGCGAGTCCGCGCCCGACGCCTGCGACCTGGCGCCGAAGGGCACGGACCGCACCGTGCCCCCGTGGATGGCCTAGCGGGCGCTCAGGAGTGCGGCAGCCGGTACGTGCCGTCGTCGAGCACCTCGGCCAGGCCGTCGGCGACCAGGCCGTCGAGGGCGCGTTCGCGCTGGGTCGAGTCGTCCCACACCACGTCGAGGGCCGCTTTCGGCACCGGGCCGTGCGCCGCGCGGAGCACCGCGAGCAGGCGGCCGCGGCACTGGCGGTCGGTGCCGGCGTACGTCTGGCCCTTGCGGGCGGGACCGGTGTGGGGTGGTTTGCCGGCCAGCCGCCACGCGCACAGGTCGGCGATCGGGCAGTCGGCGCAGCGCGGCGCGCGGGCCGTGCAGACGAGCGCGCCCAGCTCCATCACGGCCACGCCCCAGCGGGCCGCGCCCAGCTCGGGCAGCAGCGACTCGGCCAGCCGCCGCTCGGCCGCCGAGGTGGCCGTGGGCGGGTACTCCTCGGCCCGTACGGCCCGCGCGAACACCCGCCGCACGTTGGTGTCCAGGACGGCGTGCCGGCCGCCGTACGCGAAGCTGGCGACCGCGGCGGCGGTGTACTCCCCGATGCCGGGCAGGGCCAGCAGCGTCGCGTGGTCGGCGGGCACCTCGCCGCCGTGCTCGTCGGCGATGGCGCGGGCGCAGGCGTGCAGGCGCAGCGCCCGGCGCGGATAACCGAGCCGGCCCCAATGCCGGACGGCCTCGCCCGGCGGCTCGGCGGCCAGCGACTTGGGCGTGGGCCAGCGGGCCATCCACTCCAGCCACACCGGCAGGACGCGGACGACCGGGGTCTGCTGCAGCATGATCTCGCTGACCAGCACTCCCCACGGGGTCGCGTCGTCGGCGCGCCAGGGGAGGTCTCGGGCGTTGTCCTCGTACCACTCCAGAACGGGGGCGTGCAGGAGGTTCGGCTCAACCACGCGGTCAAGCGTATTCGTAGACGGGCTTGTTCGGCGTGTCGTCACTGTTGGTAGCCGATCAATTACCATGCTGTGCCTATGGATCCGGATTCGATGGGTGGCGACGGCGGTGACGTCTACTGGCGGCGTCGCATGAGCGTGCTGGTGGCCGTGCTCGTCGTGGTGGCCGTGGTGGCGTGGGCGTGCTCCAGTGGCGGCTCCGGGCCGGAACGCTCGTCCAGCGCGCAGAGCTCGCCGAGCGCGACGCCGGCCACCGATCCGCTGCTCGCGGGCCTGCGCACGCTCGCCATGGGGACGGCCAGCCCGTCGCCCACCCCCGCGCCCAAGGAGAGCCCGTCCGCCAAGCCGAGGCGGCCGGGGGAGCCGTGCCCGCAGGACAGCCTGGTGCTGAGCCTCCAGGGCGGCAAGGAGCCGATCTACACCGGCGCGTCGCGTCCGACCTTCATCGTCACGCTGGTCAACACCGGGCCGGTGATGTGCACGGCCGACGTCGGGCCGCGGGCCATGGAGATCCGCATCACCTCGGGCGCCGACCGCATCTGGTCCACCGCCGACTGCGTCAGCGGGGTGGGCACCGAGGTCAGGGAGCTGCAGCGCGGGATCCCGTACGTGCGCACCCTGGAGTGGGACCGGCGCCGGTCGAGCACCGACTGCCGGGCGACCCCGGCCGCCGCCCTGCCCGGCACGTACGTGGCCACCGCCCGCATGGGCGCGCTGCGCAGCGGCAAGGGCGTCTTCCACCTGCGGTGAGCGGTCCGGCCTCAGACGTAACGTTCGAGGATCGACGACTCCGCCAGGCGGGACAGGCCCTCGCGGACGCTGCGGGCGCGCGACTCCCCGACGCCGCCCACCTCCTGGAGGTCGTCGATGCTGGCGGCCAGCAGCTTCTGCAGGCCGCCGAAGTGGTTGACCAGGCGGTCGACCACCGTGGCGGGCAGCCGGGGCACCTTGGCCAGCAGCCGGAAGCCGCGCGGGCTCACCGGGCTGTCGAGCCGCTCGGCGCCGCCGTGGCCCAGCACGTGCGCCACGGCCGACAGGTCGAGCAGCTCGGCTCCGGACAGGTGGTCGAGGTCGTGCAGAGCCTCGGCCAGGCGCTTCTGGCGGCGGCTCGCGGGGGCCGGCAGGTAGTCGCGCACGACCAGCTCGCGTTCGGAGTCGACGCCCGCCACCAGCTCGTCGAGCTGCAACGACAGCAGCCGCCCGTCGGTGCCGAGCTCGACCACGTAGCCCTTGATCTCGTCGGAGATGCGCCGGACCATCTCCAGGCGCTGGGCCACCGCCGACACGTCGCGCACGGTGACGAGGTCTTCGATCTCCAGCGCCGACAGCGTGCCGGAGACCTCGTCGAGCCGGTGCTTGTAGCGCTCAAGGGTGGCCAGGGCCTGGTTGGCCTTGGACAGGATGGCCGCGGACTCCTCCAGCACGTAGCGGATGCCGTCGAGGTAAAGGGCGATGATCCGCATGGACTTGCTGATCGCGATGATGGGCAGGCCCGTCTGCCTGGCCACGCGCTGGGCGGTGCGGTGGCGGGTGCCCGACTCGTCGGTGGGGATCGCGGGGTCGGGGACGAGGTGCACGGCCGCGCGCACGATCTTCTGGTCGTTGCTCACCACGATCGCGCCGTCCATCTTGGCGAGCTCGCGCAGGCGGGTGGCCGAGAACTCGACGTCGAGCTCGAAGCCGCCGCTGCAGACCTCTTCGACGGTCCTGTTGTGGCCGAGCACGATCAGGCCGCCGGTCTGCCCGCGCAGGATGCGCTCCAGGCCGTCGCGCAGCGGAGTGCCCGGCGCCACGGCGGCCAAAGCGTCGCGACGGCGGTCGTCAAGACTCCTGTCCACCTGACCCCCGTGTCGATTGGTCACGCCCAGCTTAGCCGTGCTATGTGACGTGCGTGAGTGCGTCCCAGACGTTCTCGGCCTGGACGACCTCGAACCCGGGGGCGAACGCCACGGGCCCGACGGGCACCAGAGCCCGCTGCCCGTTGCGCTTCCCGCCGCCCGTCTCCAGGGATCCGGCGGGCACGAGCGCCCGCTTGAAGCCCAGCCTGGACGCCTCCGTCAGCCGCCTGCGCACGTCTTTGACCGGGCGCAACTCGCCCGCCAGGCCCACCTCGCCGAGCGCCACCAGACCGGGCGGCAGCGGCTTGTCGCCGGCGGCGCTCGCGACGGCGAGCATGACCGCCAGGTCGACGGCCGGATCGGCCAGCTTGATGCCGCCCACGGTGGCGGTGAACACGTCGCAGCCGCCGAGCCGGGCGTTGAGCCGGCGCTCCAGCACGGCGAGGATCATCTGGACGCGGTAGGTGTCGAGCCCCGAGGACGTGCGCCGCGGCTGCTGGGCCTCGGTGCGGGCCACCAGCGCCTGCACCTCGGCGGGCAGCGGACGGGTGCCCTCGACGGTGACCGTGACGCAGGTGCCGGCGACCGGCTCGCTGCGCCGGGAGACGAACAGCCCGCTCGGGTCGGTGATGCCCTCGATGCCGCGCTCGTGCAGGTCGAAGCAGCCGACCTCGTCGGTGGGGCCGAACCTGTTCTTGATCGCGCGGACCATGCGCAGCCGGGAGTGGCGGTCGCCCTCGAAGTTGAGCACGACGTCGACCAGGTGTTCGAGGGTGCGGGGGCCGGCGATCGAGCCCTCTTTGGTGACGTGACCCACGAGGACCGTGGCGAGGTTGCGCTCCTTGGCCATGCGCACCAGGTTGGCGGCCACCTCGCGCACCTGGGTCACGCCGCCCGGCACGCCGGTGGCCTGGGCGGAGCCGACCGTCTGGACCGAGTCGACCACCAGCAGGCTGGGCTCGACCTTGTCGACGTGGGTGATCAGCGCCGACAGCTCGGTCTCGGCGGCGAGGTAGAGGTTGTCCTGGATGGCGCCGATGCGGTCGGCCCGCAGGCGCACCTGGGCCGCCGACTCCTCGCCCGTCACGTAGAGGACGGTGGTGCGCTCGGCGATGCGGGCCGCGGCCTCCAGCAGCAGCGTGGACTTGCCGATGCCGGGCTCGCCGGCCAGCAGCACCACCGCGCCGGGTACCAGGCCGCCGCCGAGCACCCGGTCGAGCTCGCTCACCCCGGTGGTGCGGGCCGCGGCCACCTCGGCCTTGACCTGGCCGATGGGCAGCGCGGGCCCGGTGGTGGCGCCGCCCTGGACGACGTTGACCCCGGCGCGCGCGCCCTCCTCGTCGACAGTGCCCCACGCCTGGCACTCGCCGCACCTGCCGACCCACTTGCTGGTGCGCCAGCCGCACTCGGCACAGCGGTAACCGGGCTTCTGCGCTGTCTTGGCCATGTCGAGCAGGCTAGCGGCCCGTGCCGACAATCCTCGACTACCGCGTGAGGCCCAGTTCCTGCACCAGCAGGCGCTTGGGCCGCGCGCCGACGATCTGCCTGACGGGCTCGCCGTTCTCGAACAGCAGCAGCGTGGGCAGGCCCATCACGCCGTAGCGGGACATGATCTCGGGGTTCTCGTCGGTGTTGAGCTTGCCGATGGCCAGGCCGTGCTCGGCCTCGATCTCGTCGAGGACGGGGGCCACCATGCGGCACGGCGGGCACCACTCGGCCCAGAAGTCGACCAGCACCGGCTTGTCGCTCTTGAGTACCTGCTCCTCGAAGTTGTCGGTGGTCAACGTGATCATTTGTCTCCCCTTACGAAGCAGCCGGGACACGACTGGGCGAGCTGGGCGGCGACCTCGGCGCGGCGGGCGAGCAGCACCCGGATCTCCTCGTCGATCTGCATGATCTTGCGCTGGTAGACCTCGACGGACTCCTGGCAGGAACCGCCCGAGCTGTGGCCCGAGCGCAGGCAGTCGACGAAGGGACGGGTGTCCTCCAGCGTGAAGCCGACCGAGAGCAGCGACCGGATCTCGGCCACCAGCCTGACGTCCTCCTCGGCGTACTCGCGGTAGCCGTTGGGTCCGCGTCTGGCCGAGAGCAGGCCGTGCTCCTCGTAGTAGCGGAGTGAACGGGTGCTCACCCCGGTGCGTTCCGCCAGCTCCCCGATGCGCATGCCACCACGGTAAACGTTGACACCGACGTCAATGTCAAGCCGCGAGGGAGTGCCGGCGTCTGGAGGAGCGGCGGGAGCGCAGCGACCAGAGCGGGGGAAGGCGGCGGCGTTTGGCGACCGAGCCCGCCGAACGCAGTGAGGCCATGAGCAGGGAGTGAGGCCATGGACTCAGAAGTAGCGCCAGCGCAGGACGTTCGGGTAGAAGAGCTCCAGGCCGGGCGTCTCCGCGATGGCCTGCTCGGCCACCTCGGGGGCGAACTCGATGCGCAGCACGGCCTCCAGGTCGGCCCGGCGCTCGAAGGTCATCGTGAGGTCGAGCGGCCGCCGCTGCCAGCCCTGGCGGACCCAGAACGCCTCCACCTCGCGCGCCGAGTACGTCGGCACCGTGCGGGAGAACCAGCGGCCGAACGGGCCGCGGGTGGCGTCGAGGTCGATGACGAACGCGGCGCCGCCGCGGCGGACGACGCGGGACAGCTCGCGCAGGCCGGGCTCGCAGCCGGGGCCGAAGAAGTAGGCCCAGCGGGCCATGGCCACGTCGACGCTGGCGTCGGCCAGCGGGAGGTCCTGGGCGGCGGCGGCGTGCACCGAGACGTTGGACAGGTTCGCGCAGCGGCGGCGGGCCAGGCCGGCCAGGTCGCCGTGGGGCTCGACGCCGATCACGGAGGCCGCGTCGGCGGCCAGGACGGGCAGGTGGAAGCCGGTGCCGCAGCCGATGTCGAGCACGGTCGCGCCGGCCCAGGGACGCAGCTCGCGCATCGCGGCGTCGGCCGCGCCCTGGGGGTCCACGGCGCGGTTCTCCAGCTCGTAGACCTGGGGAGCGTTCCAGATGTTCGGGCTGGGGATCGCGCCTCTGGCTATCCGTGGCATGGCCCCAACCGTAGCGGGGTTCTGGGGAGCGTCTTTGGGGTGGGATGGGGGGTTGGGTAGGGCTATCTGGTGGGGCTCACGCGCCAGAGGCGCTTCTCCGGCTTAGGCTGGCAACGTGGCTGATGTCATCCGCGTGCCCAATGCGAAGATCGCATTGTCCACCGCCTCGGTATATCCAGAACGCACTCCCGACGCGTTCGAACTGGCCGCGCGCCTGGGCTACGACGGTGTCGAGATCATGGTCGGCGCCGATCCGGTGAGCCAGGACATCGACGTGATCGAGCGGCTGTCCGAGCACTATCAGGTGCCCGTCCTGGCGATCCACGCGCCCTGCCTGCTCGTGACGCAGCGGGTGTGGGGCAGAGACCCCTGGGCCAAGCTGGTCAGGGCGCAGAAGGCCGCTGAGCGCCTCGGCGCCTCGACCGTCGTGGTGCACCCGCCGTTCCGCTGGCAGCGCGACTACGCCCGCGACTTCGAGAACGGCCTGGCCCGCATGCGTGACGAGACCGATGTCACGTTCGCGGTCGAGAACATGTTCCCGCTGCGCGCCAGGGGCAACGACGTGGTGCCGTACTCGCCCGACTGGAACCCGATCGACTACGACTTCCCGCAGGTCACCCTCGACCTGTCGCACACCGCGGTGTCCGGCTCCGACGCCATGGAGATGGCCACCAAGCTCGGCGACCGGCTCGCCCACCTCCACCTGGCCGACGGCATGGGCGTGACCAACAAGGACGAGCACCTGGTCCCCGGCAGGGGCAACCAGCCGTGCGCCCAGATCCTGGAACGCCTGGCGAACTCCGGCTACGGCGGCCTGGTGGTGCTGGAGATCAACACCCGCAAGGCGGCCAGCCGCACCGAGCGCGTCGACGACCTGGCCGAGGCGCTCGCCTTCGCCCGTCTGCACCTGGCGGCGGCCCGATGAACGTGGGGCCGACCAGGAACGTGGGGCCGACCAGAGACCTCGCGCGGGTCTTCGACAGCGTGGCCGACGCCTACGACGCGGGCCGCCCGTCCTATCCCGACGAGATGTACCGCGTGCTCACCGAGGTGACCGGGATCGAGCTCGACGGCGCCACCACGATCGACGTGGGCGCGGGCACGGGCATCCTGACGCACGCGCTGCGGGCCCGCGGCTCCCGGGTGATCGCGGTCGATCCGGGGGCGGAGATGCTGGCCCGGCTGGTCACGCGGATCGACGGCGAGCCGCCCGCGGTCGCCGCGGTGATCGCCGACGGCAACGCGCTGCCGCTGGCCGACGGGGTGGCCGACCTGGTGACGTACGCCCAGTCGTGGCACTGGCTCGATCCGGTCGTCTCGATCGCCGAGGCCAGGCGGGTGCTGCGCCCCGGCGGCGCGATCGCGGGCTGCTGGAACCTGCACCACGCGGCGCAGGCCGAGTGGCTGGCCGCCTACGAGGCGCGGCTGGCCGAGGCGGTGCCCACGTACTGGGGGCCGGCGGTCGAGGAGTGGTCGGTGCCGCCGATCGCCGCGGCCTTCGAGGTGGTCCAGGAGCGCTGGATCCCGTGGACGCGGCTGGTCGGCATCGAGGACTTCCTGCTCGACCTGCGCTCCCACTCGTACATGGCGGCGCTGTCGCCGGAGGCGGCCGACGAGCTGGTCGGGCGGCAGCGCGGGGAGCTCAGGAAGGCTTTCCCGGAGGGCGTGCTGTCGGTGCCGATGCGGGTGTACCTGGCGGTGGGCCGGTGACCGGCGGGGCGCGGCCATGAGCAACGTACGACGCCGGCCCGGCCGCAGGCCCGGGTCGGCCGACACGCGCGGCGAGATCCTGACGGCGGCGCGGCGGGTGTTCGCCGAGAAGGGCTTCGACAAGGCCACCGTGCGCGGGATCGCGCGGGAGGCCAAGGTCGACCCGGCTCTGGTCCACCACTACTTCGAGACCAAGGAGGGCATGTTCGCGGCGGCCATGCAGTTGCCGATCACCCCCGACGAGGTCGTCCCGCTGTTGCTGGACGGCCCGCGCGAGGAGATCGGCGAGCGGCTGGTGCGGATGATCCTGCGGGTGACCGCCGAGCCGGCGACCCGCGAGCCGATGATCGCCCTGATGCGCTCGGCGCTCACGAACGAGCAGGCGGCGGCGATGTTCCGCGAGTTCATCACCAACGCGCTGCTCTTCCAGGTGGCCGACCGCCTTGGTGTTCCGCACCTACGCATCGAGGCGGCTTTTGGCCAGATGTACGGCGTGATCATGGGCCGCTACGTGATCCAATTGGAGCCGCTGGCCAGCGCCGATCCGGAGGAACTGGTCGAGCTGATCGCGCCGACCATACAGAGGTACTTCACGGCGTAGAGCATTGTTCTGTATAGGGCACTGACCATAGGGTATGGATGTCATCCCGGGAAGTTACTGGCCGGTAAGCTTCCTGGAAACACGTGTCCGTATGCTGGCAGCCATCGTCGTCTGTGGGAGGACCCCGTGCTCTGGGTAGCGATCATCGGGCTGGTCATGACCGTCCTGGCGGTGGCCGTCGCCGGCCGCAGGGTGTTGTTCCTGTTCAAGCTGGCGACCTCCGGGCCACCCGCGCCCGAACGCGTCGAGTACGCCAAGGAGCACGCCGCCGACGAGCTCAAGGCCCAGCTCGTCGAGGTCTTCGGCCAGAAGAAGCTGCTGAAGTGGACGCCGTCCGGCACGGCCCACTTCTTCGTCATGTGGGCGTTCTTCATTCTGCTGACCGTCTACATCGAGGCGTACGGCGCGATCATCCAGGGCGCGATCACCGGCGAGCCCGACTTCCACATCCCGCTCATCGGCACCTGGGGCGTGCTCGGCTTCCTCCAGGACTTCATCGCGGTCGCGTGTCTGCTCGGCCTGGTCGCCTTCGCGATCATCCGGGTCAAGAACTCGCCCAAGACGCTGGGCCGCAAGTCGCGTTTCTCCGGCTCGCACCTCGGCGGCGCGTGGCTCGTCCTGTTCATGATCTTCAACATCATCTGGACGCTGTTCCTGGCCCGCGGCGCCTCGGCGGCCAACGGCAACTTCCCCTACTCCTCCGGCGCGTTCGTCTCCCTGGCGCTCGGCGACGCGCTGCCGGCCAGCCCGCTGCTGGAGGAGATCGCGCTGCTCCTGCACATCGGCTTCATGCTGGTGTTCCTGGTCATCGTGGTGAACTCCAAGCACCTGCACATCTTCACCGCGCCGCTCAACGTGCTGTTCTCCCGGCGTCCCAACGGGCTCGGCGCCGCGTCGGAGCTGCGCGTCGACGGCAAGCTCGTCGACTTCGAGGACGAGGAGCTCGACGCCGAGCGCCTGGGCCGCGGCAAGATCGGCGACACCACCTGGAAGGGCTTCCTCGACTTCTACTCCTGCACCGAGTGCGGCCGCTGCCAGTCGCAGTGCCCGGCCTGGAACACCGACAAGCCGCTCTCGCCGAAGATGCTCATCCTCGACCAGCGCGACCACGCCTTCAAGGTGGCCCCGTACCTGATGGCCGCGAGCACCGAGCACGCCGACACCGACGTGCTCGCGCTGCTGGAGAAGCCGCTCGTCGGCGAGGACGGCGTCATCCACCCCGACGTGCTGTGGTCGTGCACCAACTGCGGCGCCTGCGTCGAGCAGTGCCCGGTGGACATCGAGCACATCGACCACATCCTCGACATGCGCCGCTACCAGGTCATGGTGGAGTCGTCGTTCCCGTCCGAGGCGGGGGTGATGGTGAAGAACCTGGAGAACAAGGGCAACCCGTGGGGCATGTCCGAGATGAAGCGGGCCGACTGGATCGAGGAGCTCGACTTCGAGGTCGAGCTGGTCGAGGAGAAGATGCCCGAGGACGCCGAGTACCTGTTCTGGGTGGGCTGCGCCGGCGCCCTTGAGGACCGCGCCAAGAAGACCACCAAGGCGGTCGCCGAGCTGCTGCACATCGCGGGCGTGAAGTTCGCGGTGCTCGGCCCGATGGAGGCGTGCACCGGCGACCCGGCCCGCCGCCTGGGCATGGAGTACCTGTTCAACATGCTCGCCCAGCAGAACATCGAGACGCTCAACGAGGCCGGCGTCAAGAAGATCGTCGCGACCTGCCCCCACTGCTTCAACACGCTGGCCAACGAGTACCCGCAGCTCGGCGGCACCTACGAGGTCGTGCACCACACGCAGCTGCTGTCGAAACTGGTGGACGAGGGCCTGCTCACCCCGGTCACGCCGATCGAGGAGAAGATCACCTACCACGACCCGTGCTTCCTCGGCCGCCACAACAAGGTCTACTCCCAGCCCCGCGACATCATGTCGAAGGTGCCCGGCGTCCAGACCCAGGAGATGCACCGCCACAAGGACCGCGGCTTCTGCTGCGGCGCGGGCGGCGCGCGCATGTGGATGGAGGAGCGCATCGGCAAGCGCATCAACACCGAGCGGGTCGACGAGGCGCTCACCACGAATCCCGACACCGTCTCGACCGCGTGCCCGTTCTGCATGGTGATGCTCGGCGACGCGATCAACGAGAAGAAGAACAACGGCGAGGCCAAGGAATCGCTGGAAGTCGTGGACGTCGCGCAGCTGTTGATCAAATCGGTCAAGGGCGCTTCCTGACCACGAAAAGTCGGACTCCTCTACAGGCTCTGTAGAGGAGTTCCGCACGTCACGGGCCTCCTCGCTGGAAATCTCCCATCCACATAACGGGAAAATCACGGTAACCTCAACGTCGCATGGCCTTATTCGACGGGGAGGGGGCTAGTGATGCGCGTCGTGGTCACGGACGCCGAAGTCACCCTGGCCGACGTGCTCTCCCTGCGACTCGCCATCGATGAGCCCCTGCGTGACGGCACCGAGCTCGTGCTGCGCCATCGCGCCACGGGGGTCGAGCGCGACGTGCGCCTGGGCCGCACCGGAAGCCGGACGCGGGAGGCCACGCTGGCCGTCTCGCTGGCGCCGCTGGAGCTGACCGCCGGCCGCTGGGACGCCTACCTGCGGCACGAGGGCAGCCGCAGCAGGCTGCGCAGCGTCGACCCGGGGTTCTCGCTCGACCACCTCGACGCGTACGCGCTGTGCCGGCGGACGCTGGCCTACCGGTCGTACCGGACGCGGAACGGGTTTCTGGCCCTGAAGATAGCCGACGCCGCGCCGGTGGCCGAGGTGCGGGCGATCTGGTTCAGGGAGGGCCGGTTCGAGGTGACGGGGCTGCTGGCGTACACCGGGCTGGAGGACGACGACGCGCGCCGCGAGGCCACGCTCACCCTCGACCGCAGGCCGACCAGGGAACGGGTGTCGGCCAACGCCACCGTCCAGGGGGTGCGCTTCCACGCGGCGGTGTCGCTGGTGAACGTGGTCGAGGCCGACCCCGACACGGCCGGCACCTGGGAGCCCGCGCTGGAGGTCGAGGGCGTGCCCACGCCGCTGCGGCTCGGCGCCTGGCTCGACGACGTCGACGGCAAACGAAGACGGCTGCACTATCCCTCGGCCGAGATCGACGGCGTGCCCGTCCGGCCCTGTTACACCGCCGACGACGAGCTGCGCATCGAGGTGGGCGGATGAAGGTCAGCCTGGTCCTCGCCTCGGCGTACGGCATGCGCGGCGACGTGCGCGCGACGCTCAACCTCGCCACCGCCCTGTCCGAGCGGCACGAGGTCGAGGTCATCAGCGTCCGGCGGCAGAAGGAGAAGCCGTTCTTCCCCGTCGGCTCCAAGGTGGCCATGCGCAGCCTGGTCGACGCCCGTCCGGGGGTGCGCCACCTGCTGCCGCGCGGCCAGATGCGCACCGAGATGGCGCTCTGGCGGCTGCTGCGCGGGCTCAGGTCCGACGTGCTGATCACCACCCGGCCGGGCATCGGCGTCCAGGTGGCGCGGCATGCTCCACGTGAAACCATCAAGATCGCCAGGGAGTGGGGGCGGCCCGCCGTCCCCGGGCCGGTGCAGCGGCTCTATCCGCGCCTCGACGCCGTCGTGACGGCCACGGAGTCGGCCCAGGAGGAGTGGGGCAGGCTGCTCGGCGACGGGTCCGCCGTCCACTCCGTGCCGGACGCGCTGCCGGGCGGCCCGTGGCCGCGGTCGCGGATGGACAACCGGATCGTGGCGGCCGGGGGCCGGTGGGTGTCGGTCAAGGCGTACGACCGGCTGATCAGGGCGTTCGCGATCGTGGCGGACAAGCGTCCCGACTGGCGGCTGCGGCTCTACGGCGGCGGCCCGGAGGAGCGGCGGCTGCGGTCGCTGGTGAACGAGCTCGACCTGCACAACCACGTCTACTTCATGGGCGTCACGCCCGACCTGGCGGGGGAGTTCGCCAAGGCGTCGATCGTGGCCAACCCCTCCCGCAGCGAAGACCTGGGCATGACCGTGCTGGAGGCCATGGGGTGCGGGGTGCCGGTGGTGGCCTTCGAGGGCGCCCGGGGGCCCAGGGAGTTCGTGGCGACCGGCTACAACGGCGTGCTGGTGCCCGAGAGCGAGAGCGAGGCGCAGCACTTCGCGGGCGCGCTGCTCGCGCTCATCGACGACGAGCGCCGCCGGCGCTCGCTCGCGGCCGGAGCCCTCGACACCGCCGTCCGTCATTCGGCCGAGGAAGTCGCCGAACAGTGGGAGAAGCTGCTGTCAGATCTCCGCTAGCTCATACGGGTTACGGGTACCGTAGAAGCATGCATGGGTACAGCGGAGACAAGCAGGCATATCTGACGCGCCTCCGGCGAATCGAGGGCCAGATCAGGGGCCTGCAGCGCATGGTCGACGACGATGCCTACTGCATCGACGTGCTCACCCAGGTCTCCGCGGCCACGCGGGCCCTTCAGGCCGTGGCGCTCGGGCTGCTGGAGGAGCACATCTCCCACTGCGTCGCCGACGCGATCAACACGGGCGGCCCGGAGGCCGAGGCGAAGGTGAAGGAGGCGTCGGCCGCCATCGCCCGCCTGGTCAAGTCGTAGGGGGTCGCCTCCTCCATACGTAGGAGAGGCACACCCTCGATTGACTAGTTACCTGTAATAGCCGGGAACCACTGTCCCGGACCCCACAGGAGCCCGGGACAGGTAATTTTCGATGGTCTTCAGCGACTCGCCGAAGTCCGCAATCCGAGCGCGTCGTCGAGTTCGTCCAAGGTCAGCCGCCGCTCGCTGACAGCCACGGCCGTGAGCACCTCGGCGTAGAGCGCAATCTCGTCCAACGCGACACGGTCGTGGACCCGAGAGTCCAGGTCGTCGTGCCCCACCGCGTCGTCCTTCCTTCCGCAGCCCACACCCTCTACGAGGTTACGGCGAGGGCCCTTCCGGCGACATGGCCCATCGGAGTCATTCCTTTCGGCGTCACGGGGGCCCCACAGGGATCATTTCCCGAAGTCGAGATCACAATTCAGCGAATTGCCCGGTGACTGAAGTGATAGAGGGATATAGGCGGAGTAAGGGTGAAATAGCGGTAATAGCGCGTTACGGGTGGCCGATGTGGTGGTCGTCGCGTTCGTGGATCAGCTCACGGACCAGCGCGCTCTGGCCGGCCAGGCCGTGCTGCGGCACCTTGGCGCCGGTCAGCCGGCCCCACGCCAGGCAGGTGGCGTACGCGGCGCCCAGCACGGCCGCCTTGCTCTCCCGGTCGGGCGGCGTCACCACCGCCGGCTGCGGCACGGGCGCCCCGCCCGGACGCACGGCGAAGCCCTCCGGCTCGGTGCGCTCGGCGGCCGACGTGCCCGTCAGCCCGGCACGCTCCAACTCCACGTACGCCCGCCGCAACCGGTGGTTCAGCCGCTCGGGCAACATCCTCCTGGAGTCCGACAGGTCGGCCAGGTACGCCGCCGCCGCCCCGGACGCGTCCTTCACGAAGCCCAGCGCCTCGACCAGGTCGTACACCGAGTGGGCGAAGTACGCGTCGGGATCGGTCTCGGGCAGCAGGGCCAGGGTCAGCCGCGGCGGGCAGCGGTCGAGCCAGGCCCGGCGCACGGCGTCGTCGCCCCGCGCGGCCGTGGCGTCGTCGCGGCCGGGCCGGCGCAGCACCGGCTCCACCATCGTGAGCAGCGCCAGCGCCCGCGGCCTGAACCGGATGTCGGACAGCAGCACCTGGGCGGTGTCGGCGATCAGCGCGGCCAGCCGGAGCGCGGCCCGCGGACGGCCGGCGCGGGTGCGCTCGGACACCAGCGTGACCAGGTCGAGCAGCGGCGGCGCGGGCAGCCAGCGCACCCATTCGTCGCCGGGCAGCGAGCGGCGCAGGTACTCGCCGAACAGGGTGATCAGGCGTTCGTTGCCGTCGAAGGCCGGCGCGTACGCGCACCACATGATCGTCCCCCAGACGGCGGCGACCGTGCTCGGCACGTCGGCGGCGAAGATCTCCCCGAAGGCGGTCAGCGGGTAGTCTAGCTCCGACTTGCGCCCGGCGCCGCGGACCATCTCCGCGATCTGCTCGGTCACCACCGGCAGCACGTCGGGGCCGATGAACGCCTGGGTCGAGCCGGGCTCGGCGGTGAAGTCGGGCCCGGTGGGCACCACCTGGTCCGGCAGCGCGGCCGTGGCGTGCCCCACCTTGCGCGCCCGTTCGCCCCTGGGCGGCGGCGCGGGGTGCCAGCGGCCGTCGCCGGGGTCGTGCAGGTGCCAGCGCGCGTACGCGCCGTAGAGCCAGCGGTCGCCGTCCTGGGTCACCAGGACCCTGGCCGCCAGGACGTGCGCGCGGTCGGGCACGGACAGGCCCTGCCAGCGCGGGTCCGCGACCATCGCGCGGACCTCCGCCTCTGCCGAGGTGAACGCATCCCAGGGGCGCACGGCCGTCATCGTACTGGGCCGCCCGACGGCACCCGTCGGCATTTCACGGCAGAATGTCCGCTATGAGGGCAAAGGTGGCAGGGATGTTGGCAGTGGCGGGTGTGGTGAGCGGCTGCGGGACCGCCGCGGCGCCCACTCCCACCGGTCCCGGCGTGCTCACCGTCCAGAACGCCCAGGCGCCCGCGCCCGGCGGCGAGGTCGGATCGGCCTCCAGCGAGTTCGCCGACGCCGCGGAGCTGGCCGTGTGGAGCAAGCTGAGCGACACCGAGAAGGACGTCGACAGGATCGCCAAGCTCGACGTGAACAAGACCGCCAAGGGCGCACTCTACCTGGAGCCGAAGACCTCCACCTGGTACGACGGCTTCCGCGGCCCCTTCGTCTACCAGGAACTGGCCGGGGACATCGTCATGCACGCCCGGGTCAAGGTCACCGGCAAGAAGGGCGGCAGGCCCGCGCGCAAGTTCTCGCTCGGCGGGCTCATGGCCCGCCAGCCCGGCACGTACGACAAGCCCGCGTGGATGTCCGTCACCACCGGCACCGCCGACGCGGCCGGGCAGGTGGAGGCCAAGTTCACCCAGGACGGCAGCTCCAAGCCGCTGGAGATGGCGGTCAAGGACGGCTGGGTGGACCTCGTCCTGGCCAGGCTCGGCCGGGTCGCCGTCGCGCTCTACAAGGAGGACGGCGGCGCCTGGAAGGTGGCCAGACGCTGGCCCTCGAACCTGCCCGAGGTGCTGCAATGGGGTGTCACCGCCTACACCGACTGGGACAGCTACGGCGCGCTGAAGAAGGACGCCGCCAAGGCCAACGCCAAGCAGATCAAGGGGGTGCCCGACCTCAAGCTGACCGTCGACTTCGTCCGCTTCCTCCGCCCCGAGCTGCCGGAGTACGCCGACCCGCTCAACACCGCCTCGGTGTCGGACCAGGTCCTGATCAAACTGCTGACGCCTGCCGGTGCCTGACCGCCTTGGCCATGTAGTTGTCCGGCGTGCGGGCGAAGGAGGCCCGGTCGTCGTCGGTGAGCTCGCGCACGATCCTGCCGGGCACGCCGGCGACCAGCACCCCGGACGGGATCTTCTTGCCCGGCCCCACCAGCGCTCCCGCGGCGACCAGCGTGCCCGCGCCCACCCGGGCGCCGCCGAGCACGATCGCGCCGATGCCGACCAGCGCGCCGGTCTCGACGTGCGCGCCGTGGACCATGGCCTTGTGGCCCAGGCTGACCCGGTCCTCCAGGATCGCCGGCTGGCCGGCGTCGGCGTGCAGGCAGCACAGATCCTGTACGTTGCACTCCTCGCCGATCTCGATCCGCTCGTCGTCCCCGCGGAGGACGGAGCCGTACCAGATGCTGGAGGCCCGGCCCACCCGCACACTTCCGACCACGACGGCGCCGGGCGCGATGTACGCCTCCGGGTGGAGGTCCGGCACTGCCCCGTCGTCCAACGCTGCTATGTACATTCGTCCAATCGTAATTCCCGCCCCAGGTGTGGCGTTCCGGTTGCGGACGTGGGCAGATGGCAGGAAAGTCGTTTCCTGACGTCTCGTCGTCAGACCCTCACAACCCGCAGTTTTCCCCCGCCTCACGCAAACCCTTAGGTAACCCCCATGACAAACCAGCACGAGAGCATTCCCGATCTGATGCAAGAGGACACCTTCGAAGTCGTGATGCGCGGCTACAACCGCCGTCAGGTGCACGACTACATGATCCGTACCCGGAACCAGATCCGGGATCTGGAAGAGCGGCTGGCGCGGGCGATCGACCAGGCGGAGCAGGGCCGGGTCGAGCTGGCGGAGGCCAGGCGGCGGATGGTCGAGGCGCCCCAGAGCTACGAGGACCTCAGCCCGAGGCTCGCGCAGATCCTGAAGCTGGGCGAGGAGGAGGCCGCGGCCAAGCGCGCCGACGCGGAGGCCGAGGCGACCGCCGTGCGGGAGAGCGCCAGGGCCGAGGCCGAGCGGCTGGTGACGACGTCGCGCGAGACGTCCGACAAGATGCTGACCTCGGCGCAGGCGGAGGCCGAGCGGCGGGTGGCCGAGGCCACGCAGGCGGCCGAGCGCATGCTGGCCCAGGCCGGCGCGGACGCCGAGGAGCAGCTCGGGTCGGCCCGCAGCGAGGCCGAGGGCCTGCTGCGCGACGCGCACGCCGAGGCCGAGCGGCTGGTCGGCGGGGCGCAGGCCGAGGCGGAGCGCATGATGGCGGCCGCCCACGCGCAGGCCGAGCAGCTGGTGGCGGGGGCGCACGCGGAGGCCGAGTCGATGCTGGCGGCGGCGCGTCAGCGCACGGCCACGCTCGACGAGCACGCAGGGCGCCGGGTGGAGTACCTGACCAACACCCACACCGAGGTCGTGCGGCGGCTGACCGAGATCGGCTCGGTGCTCGGCGACCTCATGCGCACCGAGGCGGCGGCCGGGCAGCTCGTGCCGGAGTCGGCGCTGCCGCCCGCGCCGGTCGCCGCCCAGCAGCCGGCGGCCGTCCCGGCGCCCGCGCCGGAGCCCGCCATCGAGGCCGCGCCGGCCCCGCAGCAGTCCGTGCAGGACGACGTGCGGGTCATCGTCGAGGAGGACGAGGAGAAGCCGAGGGAGGGCGTCTCCGACGACACCGACGTGCACATCCTGCGGCTGGGCGAGTACCACAGCTAGCGGGTGAAGGGGCGGGGAGCGGAAGCCCCCGCCCCCGATAGGGTCGGAGACTTCCGCGTTCGTGGCCCCGTTGGGGGCCCGGTGCCGGGGCCGCCGAGACGCTGGACCCGGCACCGGGCTGCTCGCGTGCGAGCCGCGGAACGCTCCACGGCCCGCAGTCAGGGAGGAGCGGGGCCGGCCCACCAGCGGGGCTGCCGGCCGGTCCGTTCCTCCTGGTCCCGGAGCTGGTCGCGCAGGCCGTCCGGGTCGTCCGCGTCGATGGTCATCGCACATCCGGCCGCGCGCTGCGCCGCGTCGAGCGGATGGTGCCGCGTGGCCCACCAGCGGCCCGCGTCGCTCCGCCAGATGGTCCACCTGGGGTACTCCCGGGCGATCTCGGCAAGATGCGGGTCAACGGACATCCGCGCACCTCTCCCGGGCCCCAGGCGAAGGTTCCATCTCCTGAACGGTTCCATCTCCTTAGAAGATGAGGGACCTCTCTAGAGAAATCAATGATCGTGATGGACAGGTCAACCTATCGCTTGACAGATCGGGTTGAACTAGGCGTCGAAGTCGTACTGGAGTACGTATGCCGCCGAGTCCAGGACCATCTCGTTGAGCTCGACGGGTCTGCCGCCCGCCGTGTACGCGGTGCGGGCGATGACGATGACGGGGGTTCCGCCGGGCAGGTCGAGCAGCCCGGTCTCGCGGGGGCCGGGCATGCGGGCCCGCACCTCCTCGGTGAAGTGGGCCGGGGGCAGGCCCAGGTCGCCGAGTCTGGCGTAGACGCCGCCCGGCCCGGTGTCGGGCAGGGTGATGGCGCTGCCCTGGACCAGGCGGGCGGGGAAGGAGGAGGTCGCCAGCTGCACGGGCCGCCCGTCCACGGAGTAGCGGCGCCGACGCACCCATACCTCGCCGCTCTCCAGGACGCCCGCCACCTCCTCCGACGCCCGCTCCAGCACCACCTCCACCTGGTCCACGGTGAAGGGACGGCCACGGGTGTCGGCGTCCCAGATGGCACGGCCCTGACCCCACTGCTCTCGTGACAGGCGGCGCGAGCCGTGTCTGCGGATCGGTTTGAACAGGCGCACGTAGACCCCCGAACCTCGTTTGGGCACCGCCAGCCCTTCGTTGATCAGTACGGCAAGCGCCTGCCTGGCGGTGGCGCGTGCGACTGCGTAGTCGGCCATGAGCGCGTTCTCGCCCGGTAGGCGGTCCCCGTCGCGCAGTTCGCCGGACAGGATCCGGGCGCGGAGGCCGTCGGCGATGCGGCGATAAATAGGGGGCTCGTGGGGTACCGGGGATTCAGACACGTTTCGATCACCCTCTGTCACCAACCAGGTTGTGGCGTCTCCAGAGAACTTGCCCCGTCTTGTCCACGATCGCACAGATACAGAGGTTGGTCCCGAGCTTCTTTTGAGCTGATCGTGCCTGTGTGATGAATGCGAGGACGTTTATGCAGACCGTTACCGTGGAACGGTCCCGGCCGCTATCCGGGGGGCCCACCAGCGGCGAGTAACCGAGGCGGCGAGCACCGCGCCCGCGGTGTTCATGATCACGTCGTCCACGGAGGAGAACCGGCCCAGTCTCAGGGCGTACTGGAGGAACTCGACCGTGACCGAAAAGGCCGCCGCGACGGCCGCAACCCGGCCGTAGGAGGCCATGGCGGCGGTCCGTACGGGCAGCAGGGCGCCCAGCGCGGCGAACACCAGCAGATTGCCCCCGACCTGCACCGCGACCGTCTCCCACGGGGCCCCGGCGAGATCGGCGAGGTCCATGAACGGGACGAGACCGACGCCCGCCCGGCCGGTGGACGGCGTGAGGATCATCCACACCCACGGCGCGGTCCCGACGACGACGCCGACGTCGGCGAGCGAGGTGCGCAGCGGCGCCGGATGCCCGGCGCGGGCCCGGCGGCGGGCGAGCAGGATGATCGCCAGGACGGCCACGGGAAGCGCTAAAACCCCAGCGATAATGATATTTCCCCACAATTCCCATGTGCGCGCCATTTGGTCATCATCCTGGGCGGCCGAGGGGTACCGGAAGGTGTCTGTACGGACAGGTCCGCCAGGGCCCGGCTGAGGGGTGGCTCACTGTCACCGCCACCACCGGGGCCTGACGGGCCGGCGCGGTTCCCGCCCCCGCCGGACTGTTGTCTCAGCGTCGCCCGACGATCTATACCGGGAGTGAGGCTAGAGGAGGCTGCTGTGCTGACCCATTTCATCGGCGGGCTGCCGGTGGCGGCTGGCCATGCGTTCCCGGTCCACGACCCGGTGACGGGCGGGGTGATCAGGCAGGTGCACGAGGCCGACCCGGAGGTGGTCGACCGGGCGGTGCGCGCGGCCAGGGAGGCGGCGCGCGACTGGGCGGGGCTGCCGGTGGCCGAGCGGGCCGGATGGCTGCGCCGCCTCGCCGAGGGCATCGAGGTCCGCTTCGACGACCTCGTCACGGCCGAGATCGCCGACACCGGCAAGCCGCTCGGCCAGACCCGCACGCTCGACGTGCCGCGCGGCATCGCGAACTTCCGCGCGTTCGCCGAGATCGCCTCCCAGCGCCCCGACGACGCCTTCCACCTCGCCGGCGTGCTCAGCTACACCGTGCGCAGGCCGCTCGGCGTGGTCGCCGTGATCGTGCCGTGGAACCTGCCGTTCCTGCTCATGACGTGGAAGCTGGCCCCCGCCCTCGTCGCCGGCAACACCGTGGTCGTCAAGCCGTCGGAGCACACGCCCGGCTCGGCCGCGGTCTTCGCCGAGATCTGCGCCGAGGCCGGCCTGCCCCCGGGCGTGGTCAACATCATCTTCGGGCACGGCCCGGCGGGCCAGCTCCTCGTCGAGCACCCGGGCGTGGACGGCGTGACGTTCACCGGCTCGACCGCGACCGGGACGCAGATCATGAAGACCGCCGCCGACCGGGTCAAGCCGATCTCGTTCGAGCTGGGCGGCAAGAACGCCGGCCTGGTCTTCGAGGACTGCGACCTGGGCCGGGCCGTCGAGGGCACGGTGAAGTCGGTCTTCACCAACGGCGGCCAGGTGTGCCTGTGCACCGAGCGGCTCTACGTCGAGCGCACGATCTTCGAGGACTTCTGCGGCCGGCTGGCGGCGCGCGCCCAGGAGGTCGAGCTCCAGCCGATGATCTCGGCCGGGCACCGGGAGAAGGTGCTGTCCTACTACGCCCTGGCCCGCTCGGAGGGGGCCAAGGTGCTCGCGGGAGGCGGCGTCCCGACGTTCGGCGACCACCGCGATTCCGGATATTTCGTGGAACCGACGGTAATGACAGGGTTGTCGGAGTGGTCCCGTTTCAATCGAGAGGAGATCTTCGGTCCCGTGTGCCACGTGGCTCCTTTCGACAGCGAGGCCGAGGCGATCGACCTGGCCAACGGCAGCGAGTACGGCCTGGCCGCCACCCTCTGGACCACCAACCTCGACCGCGCCCATCGCGTGGCCCAGCGCCTGGAGGCGGGGCTGGTCTGGGTCAACACCTGGTACCTGCGCGACCTGCGCACCCCGTTCGGCGGCGTGAAGCTGTCGGGCATCGGCAGGGAGGGCGGCACGCAGTCGCTCGACTTCTACTCCGAGCCCACCACGATCACCATCAAACTGGAGCAACCCGATGCATGACGAATGGTCCCTGGCCGTCGACACCCGGGGACAGGCCGCCGAGCGGCTGGTCGAGGCCGCGCGTACCGGCAAGCCCTGCGCGCCGCTCAGGGACCTCATCACCACGGTGGCCGACGCCTACGAAGTGCAGGAGATCAACACCCGGCGGGCGCTGGCGGAGGGCCGGCGGCCGGTCGGCCGGAAGATCGGCGCCACCAACCCGTTGCTGCAGCGGAAGTTCGGCATCGACCACCCCGACCACGGCATGCTCTTCGCCGACATGGCCGAGCTCGACGGCCGGCCCATCAAGGCGGAGCGGTTTCTGCAGCCGCGCGCCGAGGCCGAGGTCGCGCTGGTGTTCGGCAAGGACCTGACCGAGGGGCCGTTCACGCTGGTGGACGTGCTCAGGGCGGTGGAGTTCGCGCTGCCCGCCATCGAGATCGCCGACTCGCGCATCGCCGACTGGGACATCACGATCACCGACACGGTCGCCGACAACGCCTCCTCCGGCGCGTACGTGCTCGGCGCCACGCCGAAGCGGCTGACCGACCTCGACCTCGGCGCGGCGGCGATGACCATGACCCGCGACGGCGAGGAGGTCTCGGCCGGGTCCGGAGCCGCGTGCATGGGCAACCCGCTGAACGCCGCCCTCTGGCTGGCCGGCGCGCTGGCCGCCACCGGCCACCCGCTGCGCGCCGGGGACGTCGTCCTGACCGGCGCGCTCGGCCCGGTCGTGCCGGTCGAGGCGGGGAACGTGTTCGAGGCCAGGATCGAGGGGCTCGGATCGGTGCGGGCGGTGTTCGGCACGTGAGCCGCGAGGCCATCCGCGTCCCCGGCAAGGCCGTGCCCCGGGGGCGGTTCCCGCACGTCAAGCGCGCGGGCGACTTCCTGTACGTCTCCGGCACCAGCTCCCGCAGGCCCGACGGCAGCTTCGCGGGCGCCCGCGCCGACCGGTTCGGCGTCACCGACCTGGACATCCGCGCCCAGACGCGGGCGGTCATCGAGAACATCGGCGACCTGCTCATGGCCGCCGGAGGCTCGCTCGCGGATCTCGTACAGATCACCACGTACCTGGTAAACATGAACGACTTCAAGGGCTACAACGAGGTGTACGCCGAATTCTTCGACGAGGACGGTCCGACCAGGACCACGGTGGCGGTGCACCAGCTCCCGCACCCGCACCTGCTCATCGAGATGCAGGCCGTCGCCTACCATCCACAGGAGCGACCATGATTCCCCCCATTGACTTCACCAAGTGGATCGACGAGCACGCCCACCTGCTCAAGCCGCCGGTCGGCAACAAGGTGGTCTTCGAGGGGGCCGGCGACTTCATCGTGATGGTGGTCGGCGGGCCCAACTCCAGGACCGACTTCCACGTCGATCCGTACGAGGAGCTGTTCTACCAGGTGCGCGGCAACATGCACGTCAACGTGGTGACCGAGAACGGCCCGGAGACCGTGCACGTCAGGGAGGGGCAGATGTGGCTGCTGCCGGCGCGCATGCCGCACTCGCCGCAGCGCCCGGAGGCCGGGTCCGTCGGGCTGGTGGTGGAGCGCATCAGGCCCGAGGGCGAGCTGGAGAAGTTCCAGTGGTACTGCGCGGAGTGCGGCGCCAAGGTCCACGAGGTCGAGCTCCAGGTGCGCGACATCGTCAAGGACCTGCCGCCGGTCTTCGAGGCGTTCTACGGCGACGAGAAGGCCCGCACGTGTGACCGGTGCGGCGCGCTGCACCCCGGCAAGGGCTAGCTGGCCACCGACGCCCGCGCGCCGCGCGTGCCCGGGGCGTCGGGCGAGGGCTGAAGGGGGCTCCCATGCGCGTTGCCGTGCTGGGGCTGGTCGCGCTGATGGTCGCCGGCTGCGGCGGCTCGGTGCCCCTCGCCGCGGAGGACGAGCCCGTACGGGTCGGCGCGATCATCTCGCAGACCGGCGTGTACGCCACCCTCGGCGACGACATGGAGACCGCCATGCGGCTCTACCTGGACGACCACCACGGCCTGCTCGGCGGCCGGCCGGCCCGGCTGGTCGTGGCCGACGACGCCGGCAGCCCGGAGATCGGCGCGGAGCAGGCCAGGAAGCTGATCGACGGCGGGGCCGACGTGCTCACCGGCCTGCTCGCCTCGCCGGTGGCCGTCTCGGTGGTCAAGGAGGCGGCCGGCACCCCGGTGGTGATCGCGAACGCGGGCGCCGACCAGCTCGGCGGGCCCGGCGTCTTCCGGGTGTCCTACACCAACCGCGCCCACGGCTACGCGGCCGGCCGGTACGCCGCCGAGCACTACGCCGGCCAGGACGTGGTGCTCATGGCCCCCGACTACTCCGCGGGCGCCGAGACCCTGACCGGCTTCGCCGAGGGATACGGCGCCGGGCCGCTCAAGCGCATCCTGACGCCGTTCGGCGGGCAGGCCGACCTGGAGCCGTACCTGGCGCGCATACCGCGCGAGGCGCGGCTTCTGTACGCCTTCTACGCGGGCGGGGAGGCGGTCGCGTTCGTCAAGGCGTTCAGGCGGTTCGGCTACGATGCCAGGATCAAGCTGCTGGCCTGCCAGAACCTGGCCGACGAGGACGTCCTGCGCGCGGTCGGCCGGGACGCCGAGGGCATGGTCAGCGTCGGGCTCTGGTCGCCCGCGCTGCGGAACCCGGCCAACGCCGCGTTCGTGGCGGGGTGGCGGGCGCGTACCGGGCGGAACCCGTCCGCGGTCGCGCTGCAGAGCTGGGACGCGATGCGGCTGATCGACCGGGCGGCGGCCGCGGGCGGCGACCTGACGAGGGCGCTGGCCGGGGTGCGGGAGCTGGACGGCCCGCGGGGGTCGCTCCGCCTGGACTCGGCGCACAATCCGGTGCAGAACTGGTACGTCCGCCAGTACCAGAATGGTGTAAACCGGATAATCGCCACCATCTCGCCCTCGTAAGGAGCACAACCGGTGCTGGACCGCGACGCCTGCCTCGCCCTCGACGCCGACGATCCGCTGCGGCCGTTCAGGGACGAGTTCGTCCTGCCCGAGGGGGTCGTCTACCTCGTGGGCAACTCGCTCGGCGCGATGCCCCGCCGCGCCGCGGAACGGGTGCGCCGCACGGTCGAGGACGAGTGGGGCGGCCAGCTGGTCGGCGGCTGGAACGCGGCCGGCTGGTACGACCAGCCGCTGACCGCCGGCGACCGGCTCGCGCCGCTGATCGGGGCCGGCCCCGGCCAGGTCGTCGTGGGCAACACCACCACGATCGCCGCCTACCAGGCGCTGGCCGCCGCCGTACGGCTGCGCCCCGGCCGCAAGGTGATCGTCTCCGACCCGCGGAACTTCCCCACCGACCACTACATCGCCCAGGGCCTGGCCCGGCTGCTCGGCGACTACGAGGTGCGCGACTACGCCGAGGGCCGCTTCGACGACGCGGCCGTGGTGCTGCTGTCGGAGGTGGACTACCGCACCGGCGCCCGGCGGCATGTACCCTCGGTGACCGCCCAGGTCCAGGCGGCCGGGGCGCTCATGGTCTGGGACGTGTGCCACAGCGTGGGCGCCATGGAGGTGGACGTGTCGCAGGCCGACTTCGCGGTCGGGTGCACGTACAAGTACCTCAACGCCGGACCCGGCGCGCCCGCCTTCCTCTACGTCAACCCGCGCCACCACGCCACCGCCGAGAACGTGCTGTCCGGCTGGCACGGCCACGCCGAGCCGTTCGCCTTCGAGACCGGCTACCGCCCGGCCGAGGGCATCCGGCGCTTCGCGGTCAGCACGCCGCACGTGGTGTCCTTCGCCGCGCTGGAGGCGGCGCTGGACATCTGGGAGCGGGTGCCGATGGCGCAGGTCCGGGCCAAGAGCGTCGCCCTGACCTCGCTCTTCGTTGACCTGGTCGGCGACGCGCTCAAGCTGGTCTCGCCCGCCGAGCCGGACGCGCGCGGCAGCCAGGTCTGCTTCCACCACCCCGACGGCTACCCGGTCATGCGGGCCCTCATCGACCGGGGGGTGCACGGCGACTTCCGCGCGCCCGACGTCCTGAGGTTCGGCTTCGCGCCGCTCTACATCGGCTACGCCGACGTCCACGACGCGGCCACCACGCTGCTGGAGGTGCTGGACAAGGAGCTGTGGCGGGACGAGCGGTACGCCCGGCGGCTCGCGGTCACCTGATCGGGCGAGTCCTCTCCCTCCTGGGAGCGAGCTGGAACATCGCTGTCGTCGGCGATCCGCCGCCAGGGGGCCCCGGCCAGGATTGTCCCATCGAAAGCCGATGTGACCTGGAGAGATCCCCATGAAGCGCACCCGTCTGGCCGCCGCCGTCCTGGCCCTGTCCGCTCTGTCCGCCCTGACCGTGGGCGCCCCCGCCCTCGCCCATGCGGAGGTGGGCGCCCACAGCGCCGCCGACGCCGTCCAGGTGCCGCCGATCAACGAGGCGGCGCTGCGGAAGAGCATCGCCGGGCTGCCCGCGGCCGACGCCACCGCGGCCGAGGTCAGGGTCAGCGGCTCGGCCGGCTCCTGGCACGGCGTCTCCGGCGTCACCGATCTGCGCGGGAAGCACCCGGCCAGGGAGGGGGCCAGGTTCCGGGCGGGCAGCGTGACCAAGGTGCTGACCACGGCGGTGGTGCTCCAGCTCGTGGCCGAGGGCAGGGTCTCCCTCGACCGCACGGTCCAGGACTACTTGCCGGGGCTGCTGCCCGCCGACTACCCGCCGGTCAAGCTGGCCCAGGTGCTCAACCACACCAGCGGCCTGCCCGCGCCGAAGTCGGAGGGCGGCTTCGAGCGGGTCTACGCCGACCGCTTCAAGACGATCACCCCGCGGGAGTACGTCCGCCAGGCCGTGCTCAACCCGATCGAGTTCACCCCCGGGACCAGGCAGCACTACCTCAACATCAACACCTTCGTCGAGGGCCTGGTGATCGAGAAGGTCACCGGCAGGTCGTACGAGCAGGAGGTCGGCGCCCGGATCCTGCGCCCGCTCGGCATGAACCAGAGCTACTTCCCCGGCAGGTCCGTCAAGATCCACGGTCGGCACAACCAGGGTTACCAGGTCGTCCCCAAGGGCTTCCCCGACTCCTTCCCCTACGGCGGCGCGTACGTCGTGGACGTCACCGAGATGGAGGTCACCTCCACCTGGGCCTCGGGCGACCTCATCACCACCACCGCCGACCTGGAGAAGTTCACCAAGGCGCTGTTCGGTGGCGAACTCGTGCCCGCCGAGCAGCTGAAGCCGATGTTCGCGGTGCCGAAGGTGACCATGTACGGCACCGACGGCGAGCCGGCCCACTACACCTCGGGGCTGACCGAGCTGACGCTGCCCGGCGGCATCGTCGCGTACGGCAAGACCGGCGCCCGCTACGGCAGCTCCGCCGGCATCGGCGCCACCCAGGACCTGAGCCGCGTCGTGGTCTTCTCGGTCAACTCCACCGACGCCAAGGCCCAGGGCCAGAACGAACGCGGCCTCGGCATCGCACTGGCGGCCTTCGCGAAGTAGGTCAGGGGCCTCATGGTGGCTTTGGTCACAGAGGTCCCTTATCGCCTCTCCTGGCGTGTTTCGGCGAACTGATCCAGATATCATGACCTCTGCCCACAAGGCACTGACGATGTTCGCCCGCGTGACCGTGCGACCTCCGCACACCCGGCGGGTCGGGCGGGAGCGCGCCCCCAGCTCCGGGAGACCCCCGCCATGCTGCTGACCTTCGCGGTCACGACGCTGATCATGATCATGATCCCCGGCCCCGACGCGGCCCTGATCATGCGCAACTCCCTCGCCCACGGCCGCGGGGCCGGCCTGCTGACCATGCTCGGCGGCCTGCTGGGCCTGTCCGTGCACGCCGCGGCCGCCGCGGTCGGCCTGTCGGCGCTGCTGGCCGCCTCGCCCACCGCCTTCACCGTGGTGCGCGCCCTCGGCATCTGCTACCTGCTCTGGCTCGGGGTGCACGCCCTGCTGTCGAGCCGGAACCGGGCCAAGGCCGTGGAGGGCGCCGCGCCCCCGACCGGCTCGCCGCTCGTGCACGTGCGCAGGGGGCTGCTGTCGAACCTGCTCAACCCCAAGGTGCTGCTGCTCTTCGTGACCTGGCTGCCGCAGTTCCTGCCCGGCCACGGCGACACCCTTGGACGGGCCCTGCTGCTGTCCGGGATCATCGCCGTGCTCTACGTGCTCTGGTTCAGCCTCTACAACGTGATCATCGACCGGGTGAGCGCGCTGCTGCGCAGGCCGCGGGTGCGGGCCAGGGTCGAGCGGGTGACCGGCGTGCTGCTGGTCGCCTTCGCGCTACGGCTGGCCGTCCAGTAGCTTGACCGCCCGTTTCGGGGCGATGGTCCGGTAGCTCTCCTCGACCCAGTCGAGCAGCACGTCGGTCTCGGGCAGCGCCGACAGGAACGGCACGGTCACCCAGCCGGCCCTGCCCAGGCCGTACCCGCTGGGGGCCGCGCCCTCGACGGTCAGCGCGTGGCCGTGCGCCTCCGACAGCAGCTTCACGCCGAACGTCGGGGCCCACTTCTCCGTCTGCTCGTCCAGGCCGAGGAACAGGAAGACCTTCTTGTTGACCTTGATGACCGTCTCGCCCCACGGATGGTCCTCGTGGGTCTCGGGCAGCCCCAGCGCGAAGGCCCGCAGTTCCGCACGTACGGTGTGCCAGTCGTCCATGTATGGACGGTACCGAAGGCGGCCCCGCGCGGTCACCGCGGCGGTCGCCGGAACTCCGTGAGCCTGGCCTCGATGGCGTCCCTGATCCGGTCCCTGGCCTCCATCCGGGGGACGCCCGACATGAGCAGGCGGTCGTAGTCGGTGTCGAGGTGCCGGACCGACGCGATCACCGCCAGCGTGATGGCGTTCTCGTCGAGCGCCCTGGCCGCCGCCGTCCGGCCCACCCGGCCGCTGCCGCGCCGGCCGGCGTGCTCGGCGATCTCGCGGGCCCGCTCGGCCGGGCAGCCAGGGAACAGCCGGGCGATCTCGGCCGCCATCGCCGCCTGGAAGGCGACGTCCTGCTCGGCCCTGCGCACCTGGTCGCGCTCGCGGCGGCGCAGCCGCGCGTCCTCGTCGGCCAGGCAGCGCTCCTCGGCCGCGGCCAGCGCGCCCTCCTCGACCAGCACGCCCTGGCGCTGGTAGACCTTGCGCCGCCGGTTGTACCGGACGACCACCGCCGACAGCCCGCTCTCCTGCTTGGCCCGCCGGCTGAGCGCCGCGTTCCCCGCCGGCAGGAACACCAGGTGGTCCAGGTCGGCGCAGCTCAGGCAGTGGGGCCGGTCGTCCTCCATGATCAGGTACGGTCCGGTGTCGCCGCAGGACGCGCACGTCCATGGGTCCTCCGAGACCACCGCCACCAGGTCGGGGGCCTTGCTCTGCCGCTCGGTGAGCCGCCGCACCCGGGCCTCGCTCAGGTCGGGCGAGAGCCAGTGGACGCGGAAGGCGTCCTGCCCGTGGCCGGAGGTGAAACGCAGGTCGCGCCGGTCGCGGGTGCCGGCCACGTACGGCGTCTCCACCGGCCGCAGCCCCTTGGCCAGGGCCCATTCCCGCAGCAGCCCGGCCGTGACGAGCAGCCGCTCCTCGTCGACCGCGGCCAGCTCGGCCAGCGTGCCGGCGCGGCCCTGCCGCCAGAGGTCCACGTGCCGGGACCGCAGCCAGCGCAACCCCGTCACGACGTCGATGAACGTCACGTAGTGACGGGTGGTCAACGCGATCTCGGCTGCTTCTGCGACCCTGCGGGCCAGGTTGGGCTTGCTCACGCGGTCCAGTCTCCCGCGCCCTTTGTCGTGAGATGGCGAGACCCGCAGCTTTCCTTTTGGCTATTGCGGC
This sequence comes from Nonomuraea sp. NPDC049637, assembly GCF_040675235.1. Classification (NCBI taxonomy): domain Bacteria; kingdom Bacillati; phylum Actinomycetota; class Actinomycetes; order Streptosporangiales; family Streptosporangiaceae; genus Nonomuraea; species Nonomuraea sp. NPDC049637. The sequence continues at coordinate 126,807 of NZ_JBFAOM010000003.1, read as the reverse complement.
AAGTAACCCCTTCGGATCTGGCATCTTGGGGGAAATCGTGCGCCTGCTCTGGCCTGCCGTACTCATGCTGGCCACCTCGTGTGGCGTCGCCGAGGACGGCTCGCAGCCCGTCGTGACGGGCGCGTTCGGCAGCAAGCCCGTCGTCGCCATACCTCGGGGGAAGCCGGGGCGCACGCCGCGGATCACGGTGCTCTCCATGGGCAACGGCCGGCGTACGGTCCCGGGGGACGTCGTGCTCGCCGACGTGGACATCCGGCGATGGTCGGGCAACCAGCCGTATCTCAGCACCTACGACGGCAACCAGCCCACCACGGTCGTCTTCGACGGCAGGCAGGTCTCCGAGACCTGGCGGGCCTCGCTCATCGGCAGGCCGGCCGGCAGCCGGGTGATGCTGGTCAGCCCGGCGTCGGAGGCCATGGGCCCGAACGTGCCGCTGACCGGCGTCTCGCCGGCCGACACGCTGGTGGTGGTCTTCGACATTCTCGGCGGCTACCCGCCCGACGCGCGGCTCGTCGGGCGGGCCCTGCCGGCGATCCCGCCCGACCTGCGGCCGGACTCCCCGCCCCGGACCCTCATCGACGGTTCGGGACGGGACGTCACGGCGGGTTCCAAAGTGGTCATCCAGTACGTGGCCGCGTCCTGGCCGTCCCGCACGGTGGTGGACTCCTCCTACCGGAAGGGCGGTCCCAGCGCCTTCACGCTCAGGCCCGGCTCGGTGCCGCCCGCCTGGCTGGAGGCGCTGGTCGGCAGCCGGGTCGGCAGCCGGCTGGCCGTGGGGTCCCCGGGGGACAGGCCCATGCTGTACGTGATCGACGTCCTCGACACGATCACGCCGGCCTGAGCCGCCTCAGCCGCAGTGCTCGAACGGGCTGTCGTAGGCCGAGGCGCCGGCCTTGCCGCCCCACTTGACGCACGTGTTCGCGGCGGCGGCGTAGACCGGACCGGCGTAGTAGCCGTAGTTGCCGGAGTCGGTCTTCCTGGTACTGCCCTGCACCTCCAGGTAGGCGGTCGTCGCGGTCGCCGTGCCGAGCGACTTCGCCTTCATGGTGACCACGCAGTTGTTGCCGTTGGAGCCGTTGTAGAGCAGGTAGACGGTCCCGTCGGTGCCGAGCCCGGCCGAGTCGATCACGTCGTAGCCGGCGCCGCAGGCTTCCTGCGGCGTGTACGGGTTGCTGGACCCGCCGCAGTTCTTGGAGCTCAGCGTCTGCACCGGGTAGCCGAAGGTGACGCCGTTGAAGACGGCCTTCTGGATGTTCGACGGGTAGCTGGTGCCCAGCCGCACCTCGTAGTGCAGGTGGGGGCTGATGTTGTTGCCCGGCTTGCTGGTGTTGCCGACCGTGCCGATCTGCTGGCCCTGCGAGACCGACTGGCCGGCGCTGACCAGCCGGGTGTTCAGGTGGGCGTAATAGGTGGACCAGCCGCCGCCGTGGTCGATCTTGACGAGGTTGCCGTAGCCGTTGGTCGAGCCCTGGTGCGCCGAGATCGCCACCGTTCCCGAGGCGGCGGCCACGACCGGGTCGCCGAGGTCGGCGTCGGCGGTGCTGCCCCTGTTGAAGTCGATCTCCCACGACTGGTGGGCGCTGCTCGCGCTGGAGTTGCCGGTCCAGGTCTGGCCGCAGGGGAACGGCATCTGGAAGTTCGTCGCGAGGAGCTGCGCCTGGGCGGACTCCGGCTCCGGGTCGGCGAAGGCGGGGGTCGTCGTACCGAGGCCGAGTAACAAAGCCAGGCCGGCGACCATTGATCGGCTGAGCTTCATGGGGTGATCCTTTCCAGTGGGATCTGTGACACCAGAGTCCGCATTGGCCGCACAAGAATCATCCAGAACCGATACAAAGAGCTGTCAGATCTCCCGTAAAGGGGCTGATGCTGTCATGACGGTCACCTTCCACGTCCTCGGCCCGCTGGAGATCCGCTCCGCCGGCCGCCCCCTACGGATCTCCGGCGGCAAACCCCGCATGCTGCTGGCCACGTTGTTGCTGGAGGCGGGGCAGGTGGTCGGCGCCGACCGGCTCGCCGAGGTGCTCTGGCCGGGGCGGCCGCCGCGTTCGGCGCTGGCCAACGTGCGCACCTACGTCAGCTCGCTGCGGTCCCAGCTCGGCCCGGTCGGCCTGCGCGCCGCCGGGGCCGGCTACACGATCGACGTCGCCGACGGCGCGCTCGACCTGCGCCTGTTCGAGGAGCTGACGCGGCGCGGCGAGTACGGCGAGGCCCTCGCGCTCTGGCGCGGCGCGCCGCTGAGCGACCTGCCGGGCAGCCCGGTGTGGGACCGCCGGATCGAGCACCTCCACCGGCTGCGGCTGCGGGCCGCCGAGTCGCTGATCGAGCGGCGCCTCAAGGCCGGCGACCACGACGGCGCCGCCGACGAGCTGCGCGGCCTGCTGGTCGAGCACCCCTACCGGGAGGACCTGTGGGGCCGGCTGCTGCTCGCCCTGCACCGCGGGGGCCGCAAGGCCGAGGCCCTGCGCACGTACGCGGCGGTCCGCGACCAGCTCGTGGACGAGCTCGGCGTCGAGCCGGGGGCCGAGCTGCGCGGGGCGTACGAGCTGATCCTGGCCGACGAGGGCCGGGCGGCGCCGGCCGTGCCCCGGCAGCTCCCGCCCGACCTGCCGGACTTCATCGGCCGGGCCGCGCCCCTGGCCGCGCTGGCCGGGACGTTCTCGGTCGCGGTGATCTCCGGCCCGCCCGGCGTGGGGAAGTCGGCCCTGGCCGTGCACGCCGCCCATCGCCTGCGCCCGGCCTTCCCCGCCGGGCAGCTCTACCTGGAGCTGGGCGGCAGGGCGCCGGGCGAGCTGCTGGCCGAGGCGTTGCGGGCGCTCGGGGTGACCGGCGCGCCGCCGACGCCCGGCGAGCGGTCGGCGCTGCTGCGGTCGCTGCTGGCCGAACGCCCGATGCTGGTCCTGCTGGACGACGCCCGCGACGCCGCCCAGGTACGCCCGCTGCTCCCCGGCAACGACAGCGCCGTGATCGTGACCAGCAGGCGGCGGATCACCGAGCTGCCCGGCGCGCTGCGCGTCGAGCTCGGCGAGCTGTCGCCGGAGGAGTCGCTGGCGCTGCTCGGCGGCGTCGCCGGGGCCGGTCGGGTGGCCCGCGAACCGGCCGACGCCCTGGCCGTCGTCACGCTGTGCGGCGGGTCGCCCCTGGCGGTCAGGGCCGCCGGGGCCCGGCTGGCGGCCCGGCCCGGCTGGTCGTTGTCGGTGCTGCGCGAGCGGCTCGAAGAGGACTGGCTGGCCGAGCTGAAGGAGGTGCGGGCCTGCCTCGACGCCGGGTACCGCAGGCTGCCGGCGGAGGCCGCCCGTACGCTGAGCACGCTCGGCGTCCTCGGGCCCGCCGCCGGGGCCCAGCCGGGCTGGGTGGTGGACGCGGCACTCGGCCGGCACGGCGCGCACGACGTCACCGACCTGCTCGTGGACGCCCACCTGCTGGACCCGGTCGGCACCGACGACGTGGGCCAGCCGCGCTACCGCGTGCCCGACCTCGTCGGCAGGCACGCCCGCGACCGCGGCCCCGACCGCGGGGCGCTGGCCCGGGTGCTGGCGGCCTGGACGGCCACCACCGAGCACGCCATGGCCCGCCTGCCCACCACCGTCTTCAGCCTGACCGCGGCCAGGGCGGCCAGGTGGCGGCTGCCCGCGCGCACGCTCGACCGGCTCACCGCCGACCCGATCACCTGGTTCGAGTCGGAGCACGAGGCGCTGGCCGGAGCCGTGGACCTGGCGGCCGAGCTGGGCCTGGCCGAGTCGGCCTGGGGGCTGGCCGCCGCCATGGTGCCCTACCTCGACCTGCACTGCCACCTCGGCACCTGGCGCCGTACGCACACCGCCGCCCTGGCCGCCGCCCGCGCCGCCGGCGACCGGTACGGCGAGGCCGCCATGCTCAGGGGCCTGGCCCAGGTCAGCCTCTACCAGGACCGGTACGAGGAGTCCGCCGAGGGCTTCACCCTCTCCCGCCAGATATTTCACGAAATAGGAGACGTCAGGGCCGAGGCGACCTCGGTCTGCGGGCTCGGCGCCGTGAACCAGTTCCGCGGCCGGCACCTCCAGTCGCTCGCGCACCTGCGCCGGGCGCTGGCCATGTTCGTCGCCTCGGAGGATCGGCACGGTGAGGCGTTCGCCCGGCAGGCCATCGGCCGGGCCTGCCTGACCTCGGGCGACCTCGTCCAGGCGGCGGAGTCGCTGGGCGAGGCCATGCGGCTGGCCCAGGAGCTCGGGGACGCCCACCGGGAGGGCTGCGTGTGCCTCCAGATGGGCCGGCTGCACCAGGCGATGTCGTTCCACCGGCACGCCCTGGAGATCTTCGAGTCACTCGGCGACCGCCACTGCGGGGCGTACGCGCTGCAGAGCCTCGCGGGCCTCCAGGCGGCGCGCGGCGACCTGACCCGCGCCTCGACCGGCCTCGAACGCTCACTGGAGGTCTTCCAGGAGCTCGGCGACCGCAGCGGCGAGGCGTCGGCCACCCAGCTGCTCGGCGAGCTGCACCGCTCGGCCGGGCGCACCGGCCTGGCCCTCGACTACCTCAGGCACGCCAGCGCCCTGCGCCGCAGCCTGCCGGTCTGAGAGAGGACGTCAGGGGCCGGAGACCAGGCGGCGGACCAGCCGCCGCAGCCGCGACTGCTGCAACGGCACGTCCTGCAGCGCGTCGAGCGCCTCGGCGGCGCTCGGCCGTTTGGCCGGGGAGTGGTCGAGCATCCGGCGCACGACGTCGGGGACGTCGGGACCGTGGGCGTCGGAGCTGGTCGGGAGCTGCCCGGTGAGCAGCTGGTAGGCGATGGCCCCCGCCGCGTAGACGTCGGACGCGGTGGTCATCCGGTCGGGACGCTCCTGGCACTCGGGCGCCACGTAGTGGGCGTCGAGCACGTTGCCCAGCTCGTGGGCCACGGTGTAGTTGCGCGGCCCCGGCTTGGCGTAGTCGAAGCCGGTCAGCACCGCGTGCCCGTCGTCGGTCACCAGCACGCACCCGGGTGTCAGCGCCCGGTGGACGACGCCGTTGGCGTGCGCGTGCGCGAGCCCGCGCAGCAGGTCCTGGATCACGCCCAGCCGGGCCCCCTTGCCCAGCGACAGGTGCAGCGCCTCGCCGTGGACGTCGTCGAGCACCAGCACGAACCGGCTCTCGTCGTCGATGGCGAAGAAGTCGCGCGAGCGCACGACGCACGGATGGGGCGGGATGCGGGCCAGCGACTGGTAGGCGTTGGCGATGCGCTGGCGCTCGGCGGCCCGCGCCTCGTGGTCGGCCAGCGGGTCGGCCTGGTAGACCCGCAGCAGCACGGTCTCGCTGCCCGGCAGCGTGGCGTTGAAGGCGCGGTACTCGGTGACCTTGGCGTCGCCGCCGAGCTGCTCCTCGACCTCCCAGTTGCCGAACCTGGGCGGCGCGGTGCTGCGGCGCACGGTGTGGTTGAGCGCGTCGAGCACCGCCGTCAGGTAGGGCCGCACGTCGGGGCTGCACCCCCGCCTGACCCGCGAGACGTCGCCCAGCGTGGCCACCAGGCCGGGCAGGTCGGTGACGTTGGGGGCGTCGCGGCCGGCCTGGTCGACCAGCTCGGCGTCGGGCGAGGTGAGCACGACCAGGCTGTCGACGTAGACGCGTTCGAGCTGGGTGGCCCTGGACACCAGCAGGCCCTTGAGCGCCTTGGCCGTGCCCCGCAGCTTGGTCACCGGAGAGCCGAACGCCTCCCGGCGCGGCGGGTACCAGCGGGTGCCGGACACCTCGATGCGGCCGCGGGTGCCCTTGACGTCGACGACCACGAGCGAGTGGGCGGTCAGCACGAGCAGGTCGACCTCGAACACGTCGTCGCCGCGCGGGACCTCGACGTTGTGCAGCAGCAGCCAGTCGGCGGGCGCGTGGTCGCGCAAGTAGGAGATCACGCGCCGTTCGGCGTCGTTGACCGGCCGTCCTCCGCCGACGATCTGTGCCATGGCCCACATCCTCCCACGGTTCTCCGTTGACAACATGCTGTCGAAATGACAGTATGTTGTCATGAAGGGAATCATTCACCACGCCGTCTACGACACCTTCGCCGACTGGGAGACCGGGCACGCGACCGCCCATCTGCGCAGCGAGCGCTTCCAGCGCGAGCCGGGGGCGTACGAGATCGTCAACGTCGGCCTGACCGGCGAGCCCGTCGTCAGCATGGGCGGCCTGCGGGTCACCCCGGGCCTGGCGCTCGACCGGCTCACGCCCGAGGGCAGCTCGCTGCTCATCCTGCCGGGGGCCGACCTGTGGGACGCGGGTGACGAGCTGGCGCCGTTCGCCCGCAAGGCGCGCGAGTTCCTGGAGGCCGGGGTGCCGGTGGCGGCCATCTGCGGCGCCACGGCCGGCCTCGCCCGCGAGGGCCTGCTCGACGACCGCGGCCACACCAGCGCGGCGCTGCCGTACCTGGGGGCCCAGCCGGGCTACGCCGGAGCCGGCCGCTACCAGGAGACGGACGCCGTGCTCGACGGCGACCTCGTCACCGCCGGCCCCACCGAGCCCGTCGCCTTCGCCCGGGAGATCTTCCGCCGGCTCGACGTCTACCGGCCCGACGTCCTCGACGCCTGGTACCGCCTGTTCGGCGAGAGCGACGCCGCGGCGTTCGAGGTGCTGATGGCCGCATGACCCCCGGCGGCCCCGTCCCCGAGAACCCCCCTGCCCGCCGCGACGGGAGCGCCGGCGGGAGCGGGAGCGGTGACGGCGGTGAGAGTGCGGCGGCCGAGTTGTTGTCCGGGCTGGCTCTGGCGTCGTTCCGGCTCAACGGCCAGTTCCTGCACGTGGCGGAGGAGCTGGCCAAGCCGGCGGGCATGACGGCGGCCTGGTGGCAGGTGCTGGGCGCCGTCCTGGGGGAGCCGCTGCCCGTGGCGGGGATCGCCCGGGTGATGGGCATGACCCGCCAGGGTGTGCAGCGGATCGCGGACCTGCTGGTGGAGCGGGGCCTGGCCGAATACCGGCCCAATCCCGCGCACCGGCGGGCCAAGCTCCTGCAGCCGACGGAGGCGGGCCGCGAGGCGATCGCCGGGATCGTCCCGGGCCACCGCGAGTTCGCCGACCGCCTGGTGGACGTGCTCGGCCTCGACGCCGCCCGCGAATCCCTGACCGCCCTCCACCGCCTGACCGCCGCCCTGGATCACCTGATCACCCCCTGACCCGCCCTCGACCACCTGACCGCCTCGTGCGCCCGTCCCCGCGCGGCGGTGCGCGGCCCTGTCCCCGCTTCCTCGCGTCCCGCCCCCTTCCTGTCCTTCGACGGGGAGGGGGCGGTTTTGGGTCGGGGGCGTTCTTGCAGGTCAGCGGGACAGCTGGCGCGACCGCCGTACCGGTAATAGCGGAACAGCCGCTCCGAGGCGATCACCTGGATAACCACTCACCTGGTCTCCACATTCGCCGAACTCGGACCCGGCGTCGTAGGTCGTTCCTCAAGTTTCGGGTGATCGTTGCCTGAACGGCAGGGCACGAACGCCCCAACATCGCCGCCGGAAGGCCAAAAGAATCCCGTTCGCCGGGCAGCCGGACCGGGATATATGCAGTGCCCCGTCGATGAGCGCGGAAACCGAGTGCCAAGAAATCGAGGCGTCCCCTTGACCTTCGTTAGGGCTTTCCGAGTTGCGATTTTCGCTGCCTGCCGCGATGGTTATTTGCGGCACCTCACAGCCCTGCACAAACGACCATGGCGCACAAATTCAGCGCCGATCCATGGAGGAAAGCAAACATGATCCGTCGCATTCTGGCCGGTGCAGCTATCGCGGTCACCGCTCTCGGCTTCTCCGCCTCCGCCGCGTCCGCGGACGTCGGCCCCAACCCGTACAACAACGGGCAGAGCATCCTGAGCCAGCTGAGCATCCTCGACGACCTGACGGCGCTGAACGATGTCGCCAACGACTCCATCAAGTACATCGACATCCTCACCCTGCTGCACCTGAACGACATCGAGGCCAACGTCCTCAACAACCAGGACAAGTACGGCGACAACAACTGAGCCTCCTCGCGTGGCGTAGGCAGGAAGACGATCGGCGGCCCGCAGGAGATATCGCGGATCCGCCCGGCCAAGGTCGCCTTCCTGGTGCCTTGAGGTGGACCGAAAGTACGGGCCGTGGCATTTCGCGAGGCCACGGCACGGGCTTGGTGCGCACCGAGCTCTGAACGCCTCGCGGCCCAGGTCGATCACTGCAGGACGACCTGGGCCGCGGGGCTCACGCGTAGGCGCACCCGGCTCCGCGGGCCCGGCCGGCGAAATCAGCTCGGCGAATTCGGCTCAGCGATATCGGTTCGGCGGGCTCGGCCTAGGCGTCGGAACGGCCCGGGCTCGGGCGTACGACGCCCAGGAAGCGCGGCCGTTCCAGCGCGTCGAGCCGGACGAATTCGCCGCTGAAGGGCGCGTGCACGATCTGCGTGCCGTCCACCGCGAGCGCCACGTGCTCGGGGCCGGGGGTGGCGACGTCGCTGTCGTAGAACACCAGGTCACCGGGCTGGATCTCCTCCCGCGGTATCCGGATCCCGGAGCGCCACTGCTCGTACGTCGTCGTCCCGATGGCCACGCCGGCCCGCGCCCACGCGTACTCGGTCAGGCCCGAGCAGTCGAATCCCCAGGTCCTGGCCCCTTTGCCGATGCCGAATCCGGGGCCGCCAGGACCGCCGCCGCCCCACGAGTACGGGACGCCGATCATCTCTATCGCCGCCCGCAGCGCGATCGAGCCCGCCGCCGACCGGACGGCCGGAGCCTGCGCGCGGCACCCGTGCGGATGGCAGCCCGTGGCGCCCTGCGCGGGCATCGAATGGGAAACGCACACAATGGTGTGCGCCAATGCAATCGCCAACAATCGCAGTAGTCCGTTCATGGCATATTCGGCACCCCCGCGTGCCCGGCCGCGCCACCGGTACGGCACGGCGTTTCAAGCGACTTCTCCCGATTACCTGCTCCGGGAGTATGGGGATAAAACAACCTGCCGTGCCCGACGAGTCACACTATTTCGGGGCATTTCGGGATGTCTTTCGCCCGATCGACGGCCAAGGAATAAGTGCGGGTACTTGACTTTGCCTTAGCATATTTTCCTTGCGGCCCGCCGCGGCCCCACGAGATCGTTATTCGCGAAAATCCTGCCACTCGGGAGGCGGGTAATAAATGATGACGCGCACCGCTGCGCCGATTCCGATGAAAGGGAAGTAAAAAATGATGCGTCGCGTTCTCACCGGTGCAGCCATCGCCGGCGCGCTGTTCGGGTTCACCGCCACGAGCGCCTCGGCCGACGTCGGCCCCAACGCCTACAACGGCGGCAAGGCCATCCTGAGCCAGCTGTCCATCCTGGACGACCTGACGCTGGCCAACGACGTCCTCAACGACTCCGTCAAGTACATCGACGTCCTCACCGCCCTGCACCTCCAGGACATCGAGCTCAACGTCCTGGACGCCCAGAGCAACTACGGCGACAACAACTGAGACCGCTGACCGGCGGCGGCCCGTCCGCGCGCCCGTCAGGCTGACCTGAAGGCGTTCCGGCAGCCACGACCCTCGTGGCGGCACCTTGCCGAACGCCCGCGGATCGGCCGCGGCGGGACGCGTGCGGGCCCCGCCGAGAGGACGGTCCGAAGCCGGCCCAGCCCTGCGTGCTGGGCCGGCTTCGTGCGTCTGCGGAGACCGGTGCAACTCTTCATTATTGGGCTGCAATTCGGTCATTTTCTCCTGAACATTACATAGCGAAACATACTTCGTGTAACCTGGTTTCGGGTTAATCGTCAGCGCGGCGAAGGAACCGCGACCTCCTCAGGGCGGCCACCACGGCCGGGGGGAAGCTTGACGGTCATCCCACCGGCAACCCCCTGTCCATAGCTGTTGGGGGGTGCGCACGTCGTGAACGATCTCGAAGAGCGGCTGCTCTATCAGGACGGGCAGCTCAGCATCACGCTGCGGGTCGCTCCCGGAGCCCCGGCCGTCGCCCTGTCCGGGGAGATCGACGTCACCAACAGCCCCGCGCTCGCCAGCACGCTGTCCGGCTCGCGCGGGGGCAGCACGTACATCGTGGTCGACATCGGCGAGCTGACCTTCGTCGACCTGTCCGGGCTGCGGGTGCTGGCGCTGCCCGCGCTGCCCCCGGACGAACGGTGGATCCGGCTGCACAACGTCACGCCGCACCTGCGACGGCTGCTGCGCATGATGGGCTGGTTCTACGCCCCGCGCCCGTACGACGTGCCGCTGTAGACCAGGCTCGCCGCCGACGTGCCGAGCCCGCGGGGGCCGGACAGCCGGAAGGCCGGCGGCCGGTGGTGCCGGCGCAGGGACGGCTCGTCGTAGCGCAGACAACCGCGGTGCCAGTTGAGAACGCCGGTCAGCCAGTGGCGGCAGTCGGCCAGGTACGCGTCGAGCGCCTGCCGCGCCGCGCAGTCGAGCCCGAGGTCGTCGCACAGGATCGGCAGCTCGTGCGCGGCGATGTGCTGAAACTGCTTCATCCGCGAGGTCAGCAGGTCGTTGACGATGCCGAGCGCGGCCGGGTAGTCGCAGTCGAAGAAGTTCTGGACCACCAGGATGCAGTTGTGCAGCTCGCCCTCGAACTCGATCTCCTTCTGGTACGAGAAGATGTCGTTCATCAACATCCCGCAGTCCATGACCGCGTTCTCCAGGGCCCGCATCGGGCCGCTCTCGTACAGCGCCTCGGGCAGCGCGTACGCGTGCCGCAGCCGGCACAGGCTCATCGTCAGCTCGGAGCCGAAGGTGAGCCGGCGCATCTCCAGGTAGTCCACCGGGTCGGGGATGTGCCCGGCGGCCTCGTTGCCCAGCTCCCAGAGCCAGCCCTCGCACATCGTCACGACCGACCGCCGCAGCTGCGCGCGGGCGCCGGCCGGCATCGGCCCCGCCGTACGCGCCCACAGGTCGGCCAGGCCGCGTTCGAGCGCGCTCAGCGGCGGCGGCGCCGGCGTGCCGTCCAGCGGCATGAACGCCGAGAGCCTGGACACGGTGACCTTGGCCGCCGCCAGGTTGCCCGACCGGCCGAAGACGACGGGGAAGTAGTCGTCGCCGTAGGTGCCCCAGCACAACCAGTACGAGGCCAGGTCCAGTTCCTCGGGGGTGGCGTCGGGATGCAGGCCGGCCGCGCACAACGGCAGGTCGTAGTCGGCCAGCTTCTCGGCGTCCCAGACCGCCGAGCCCACGACGCCTGGCTGGGCCTCCAGCAGGCCCATGGACGCGCACCAGGTCACCGCGTTGCGCCGGGCCCGGTCGAGGTTGGGGGACAGGCGCAGCTCGAAGGGCACGTACAGCTCGGGGATCTGCGAGGGGCCGACGCGCCGCCGCCCGGTGTGGGCGAAGTTGCGCAGCCGCTTGGCCCCCGTGCCGGCGATCAGCGACTTCGGGCCGAGCGGCCGGGCCGTCTTCGCGCCCTTGTTCATGTAGCGGCTCGACCGCAGATGCCACTCGTGCCCGCCGGACTGCCAGTCCTGCAGCCCCTTGACGTAGGCCAGCACGCCCATCGCCGACAGCGGATCGACGGCGTGCTCGACGAAGAGCGGGCCCAGCTCGCCCAGCGCGGTGTGCTCGAACTGCTGCATGCGCGAGGTGAGCAGGTCGTTGACGGCGTCGGCGGCCTCCTGCGTCGTGCACCCGAGGAACGTCTCCAGCACCAGCACGCCGTTGCTCAGCTCGCCCTCGTCCCTGACCTCGCGCTCGTAGGAGAACAGGTCGTTGCGCAGGTGCACGGCGTCGGAGAAGCTGTCCTTCAGCACCCGCAGCGGCCTGGTGCCGGCCAGCCGGGCGGGGATCTCGGCCCGCACCGCGTGCTCGACCAGCCCCGCCGACCAGGGCGCGCCGCCCACCTTGCGGCGCATCTCGATGTACTCGACCGGGTTGGCGATCCGGCCCTCGTTGATGTTGGACAGCTCCCAGATCGACTCGTTGAGCAGGTGGCGGGTGCTCTCGGCGAACCGCCGCCGCCAGTCGGCCGACATGCCCGGCACCGTGCGCAGCCACAGGTCGGCCAGGCCCGCCTCGACCGGGTTGGCCGGCTCCGGCATGGACAGGTCGGCGCCCATCGGCATGAACCGGGGAAGCCGGTCGAGGTGCCGCTTGCCGCCCCGGAGGTCGCCGGAGCGCTTGAAGACCTCCAGGAAGTGGTCGTCGAAGAAGAACACCCAGACGTACCAGTCGGTGATCAGGCACAGCTCGGCGCCGTCGCAGTCGGGGTGGGTGTAGGCGCACATCAGGGAGTAGTCGTGGCCGTCGAGGTCGGCCTCCTCCCAGACGCCCGATCCCTCCAGCATGCCCATCTCGCGCGCCCACTGCTTGGCGTGCGTACGGGCCTCCTCCAGGTGCGGGTTGAGCCGCGCCGGGTACGGCATGTAGAAATCGGGCAGCTCGAACGGCTGAGCCATCAGCTCGCGACCTCCACGTTCTCCAGCACCCCGAGCGCGTCGGGCACCAGCACCGCGCACGAGTAGTAGGCGCTGACCAGGTACGACATGACCGCCTTCCGGTCGATGCCGGTGAGCTTCACACTGAGCCCCGGCTCCCGCTCGTCGGGCACGCCGGTCTGGAACAGGCCCACGACGCCCTGGTCCTTCTCGCCGGTGCGCATGCACAGGATCGAGGTGGTGCCCGCCCGGCTGATCGGGATCTTGTCGCACGGCAGGATGGGCACCCCCCGCCACGACTGCACGGGCACGCCCTCGATCTCGACGGTGTCGGGATAGACGCCCCGCGCGCTGCACTGCCGGCCGAAGGCCGCGATGGCCCGCGGGTGGGCCAGGAAGAACCGCGACTTCTTGCGCCGGCTGACCAGGTCGTCCAGGTCGTCGGGGGTGGGCGGCCCGGTCAGCGTGCGAATGCGCTGGCTCGGGTCGACGTTGTGCAGCAGGCCGAAGTCGCGGTTGTTGACCAGCTCGCGCTCCTGCGACTCGCGCACCGCCTGGACGGTGAGCCTGAGCTGCTGCTCGGTCTGGTCCATCGGGTCGGAGAACAGGTCCGCGACCCGGGTGTGCACGCGCAGCACGGTCTGCGAGACGCTGAGCTCGTACTCGCGCGGGCCCGGGTCGTAGTCCACGAACGTGCCCGGCAGCGTGTGCTCGCCCCGGTGGCCGGCCGACAGCTCGATGGCCGCCTCGCCGTGCTTGGTCTGGGCGGCCGCCCGCCGGGCGCGGTGGCGGTCGAGCAGGTCGCGCAGGACGGGCGTGCTCTCGGCCAGCGCGCGCAGCTCCTCCCACGGCAGGGCCAGCACCGTGCACCTGGTGCCGGCCTCCAGCGTGTCGTGCCGTACGGCCCGTTCGCCCGGCGGTTCGGTCCCGGCGTGGTCGCCCTCGCCGAGGGTGCCGAGCACCAGGCGGTTGCCGTAGTCGCCCGGCTGGAACCGGGTGACCCGGCCGTCGGCGACCAGGATGATCTCGTCAGCCGGCCGTCCGGCCCGCGCGATCGTGTCGCCGGGGGCGTATTCCCGCTGCTCGAACAGGCCCGCGAGGGTGTCGAGCAGACGGTCGTCGTCGAGCCCGTGCAGCGGCGGCAGCTCGGTCAGGCTCGGCGGCACCACCCGCACCCGGGCGCCGGTGCGCGAGAAGCTGACCCGGCCACCGCCGACCATGTAGGTGAGCCGCCGGTTCACCCGATAGGTGCCGGCGATGTCCACCCACGGGAGCATCCGCAGCAACCAGCGGGAGGAGATCTCCTGCATCTGCGGAGGCGTCTTGGTCGTCGTGGCGAGTTTCCGCGCCGCGGCGGTATCCAGGCTCAGCCGCTGATCCGACTCCGTCAACACAAACACCACCAATTCTTGGACCGGACGGACGAAGGGGCTGCTAGCCGTTCCTGCCGAGCTCGACGTCCTCCAGGACGCCGAGCGCGTCGGGCACCAGGACGGCGGCCGAGTAGTAGGCGCTGACCAGGTAGGAGATGATCGCCTTCTCGTTGATGTTCATGAAGCGCACCGACAGGCTGGGCTGGTACTCGTCGGGGATGCCGGTCTGGTGCAGGCCGACGACGCCCTGGTTCTCCTGGCCCGTCCGCATGAGCAGGAACGACGTGGTGCGCTTGCCGGTGACCGGGATCTTGCTGCACGGGAAGATCGGCACGCCCCGCCAGGCCGGGATGCGGTGGCCGTTGACCTCGCTGGCCTGCGGGTAGAGGCCGCGCTTGCTGCACTCCCTGCCGAACGCGGCGATGGCCTGCGGGTGCGCCAGGAAGAAGGCCGGCTCCTTCCAGACCACGGCCAGCAGGTCGTCGAGGTCGTCGGGCGTGGGCGGGCCGGAACGGGTGCGGATGCGCTGGCTGAAGTCGGCGTTGTGCAGCAGGCCGAACTCCCGGTTGTTGATCAGCTCGTGCTCCTGGCGCTCGCGCAGGGCCTCGATCGTGAGGCGGAGCTGCTGGTCGAGCTGGCTCATCGGCTGGTTGTACAGGTCGGAGACCCGGCTGTGCACCCGCAGGACCGTCTGGGCGACGCTCAGCTCGTACTCGCGGGGGGACTGCTCGTAGTCCACGAACGTGCCGGGCAGCGCGACCTCGCCGGAGTGGCCGGAGGCCATGTCGATCGCGGCCTCGCCGTAGGCGTTCTGGGCGTGGTCGCCGGCCGCCTGCCGGCTCTGGATGTGCTCGCGCAGCGCCGGGGACTGCTCGGCCAGCTGCTCGAAGGTCTGCCTGGACAGGGTGAGCACGGTGGTGTGCGTCTTGGCCGTGGCGGTGAAGTCGTAGGTGCCGCCGCCGGTCAGCGCCTGCTCGCCGAAGTGGTCGCCGTCGGCCAGCACGCCGAGGTTCTGCTCGTCGCCGTAGGCGCCCTGCCCTACCTTGCCGACCCGGCCGTGGGCGATCAGCACGAGCTGGTCGGCCGGGTCGTCCTCCCTGACGATGGCCTCGCCCGGCTCGACCTCGCGCTGCTGGAAGCGGTCGGCCAGCGCTTCGAGCACCTCCATGTCGTCGAAGCCGCGCAGCACGGGCAGCTCCGTCAGCTCGGCGGGGATGACCCGCACGTCGGAGCCGGTCGTGGAGAACGTGATGCGCCCGTCGCCGAGCGTGTACGTCAGGCGCCTGTTGACCCGGAACACGCCACCGGAGCACTGCACCCAGGGCAGCAGCCGCAGCAGCCACCTGGAGGTGATCTCCTGCATCTGCGGGGGTGTCTTGGTGGTGGTCGCGAGCTGTTTGGCGGCCTCGGTACTGAGGCTGAGCTGCCCGTTGCCGTTCACGGGCGCGCTGGAGTCGGTGGTTTCTGTCATGGTGCACCGCCAATCTCGGTGTGGGGTCTAGCCGGGGTTGCGGGAGGAACGGAGTTCCAGGGGGAGGGAGAAGGTGAGCGTCTCCTCGGTCACGGTCACGGGCTCCACGTCGGTGTAGCCGTGGCCGGCGAGCCAGCCGAGCAGGTCCTCGACCAGCACGTCGGGCACGGACGCGCCGGAGCTGACCCCGACCGTGCCCACGCCGCCGAGCCATCGCGGGTCGGCGTCGGCGGCGCGGTCGACCAGGTGGGCGGCGGGTGCGCCGGCGTGCAGCGCGACCTCGACCAGCCGCCGGGAGTTGGAGGAGTTGGCCGAGCCGACGACGATGACCAGGTCGCAGCGGGGGGCGATGCGGGTGATCGCCTCCTGGCGGTTCTGGCTGGCGTAGCAGATGTCGTCGCTCGGCGGGTCGGCCAGCTGGGGGAAACGGCCGCGCAGCTCGGCGACGGCGCCCATGGTCTCGTCGACCGACAGGGTGGTCTGCGACAGCCAGGTCATGCGCGCCGCGCCGCTCGCGGTGACCTCGTGGGGCCTGGCCGGATCGACGACGTGGATGCGGCCGGGCGCCTCGCCGAGGGTGCCCTCGACCTCCTCGTGCTCGGCGTGGCCGATGAGCACGATCTCGTGACCGGCCTCGGCCAGCCGCACCGCCTCCTTGTGCACCTTGGTGACCAGAGGGCAGGTGGCGTCGATCGTGCGCAGGCCGCGGCCCCCGGCCTCCTGCCGGACCGCGGGGGAGACGCCGTGGGCCGAGAAGATCACCAGCGCGCCGCCCGGCACCTCGTCGAGCTCCTCGACGAACACCGCCCCGCGTTCGGTGAGGTCGGCCACCACGAACGTGTTGTGCACGATCTGCTTGCGCACGTAGACCGGTGGCCCGAAGCGCCGCAGCGCCTCCTCCACGGAGAAGATGGCCCGTTCGACGCCCGCGCAGTAGCCGCGCGGGGCCGCGAGCAGTACGCGTCCCATCGGAGAGCCCCCTACTTGGTACGGTGCGCGAGCTGGTCGGCCAGGACGGACAGCGCGCCGCCGGCCTCGGGCCCGATCGGCGCCCGGGCCAGGGCGGCCGTGGCCTCGCCCACGCGTTCGTCGATCATCGACTCGACCTGGTCGAGCGCGCCGGTGTCGATGAGGATGGTGCGCAGCCCGGCGGCCTGCTCCTCGGTGAGCGCCGGGTTGCCGTGCCAGGCGCGCAGGTAGCCGAGCTGCGCGGGCGAGGCGTGCGCCACGGCGTGCGCGATCAGCACCGTGTGCTTGCCCTCGCGCAGGTCGTCGAGCGCGGACTTGCCGGTCTCGGCCGCCGAGCCGAACGTGCCCAGCACGTCGTCGCGCAGCTGGAACGCCTCGCCGAGCGGCACGCCGAACCGGGAGAAGGCGTCGAGCAGCTCGGGTGAGGCGCCGGCCAGGGCGCCGCCGATCTGCAACGGCCGCTCGACGGTGTACTTGGCCGTCTTGTAGCGGATCACCGTGAGCGCCTCCGGCACGCTCGCGCCGGCGCGGAGCTGGGCGAGGATGTCGAGGTACTGGCCGCTGATGACCTCGGTGCGCATGGCGTCGAAGAGGTGGTGGGCGGCCCGCAGGCGGACGGGCTCGACGCCGCACGACGACAGCAGGGTGTCGGACCAGGCCAGGCTGAGCGTGCCGAGCAGGATGCCGCCGGCGTGCCCGAACGCCTCCGCGGACGGGCCGCGGTGGAGGTCGGCGAGGTTGCGGTGGATGGTCGCCCGGCCCCGGCGCAGCTCGCTGCCGTCCATGATGTCGTCGTGGATGAGCAGCCCGGCGTGGCACAGCTCCAGGGCCGCCGCGGCGCTGACGATCTCGTCGCAGTCGGCGCCGCCCGCACCCCGCCAGCCCCAGTAGCACAGCAGGGGACGGATGCGCTTGCCGCCGCCGAGGATGAACTCGGTCAGCAGCCGGTAGGCCGTCTGGACGTCGGGATCGGAGACGGGCGCGCGCCACGTCTCCAGGAAGTCGGCGAGGCGTCGCTCGATCCGCGATCCGAGGTAGTGCTGAGTGAAGCTCACCGGCATCCGCTCGGCTCCTTCTGGTCGGGACGCACTACCAATAGTTACTACTTGAATACAGAGCGTGTAAAGTGTCTTGGGCCTTTCAACTATTCTTTTGGCTCACCGCAACACCGTCAGGGGATGTCATGACGACCCTGTTGCCGTACGTTTCCACTCCCCAAGACCTGCGTGCCCTGCCCGCCGAGCTGCTGCCCGGCCTCGCCCGCGAGATCCGCGAGTTCCTGGTCGAGAAGGTGAGCGTCCGCGGCGGGCACCTCGGCTCCAATCTCGGCGTCGTCGAGCTCACGATCGCCCTCCACCGCGTCTTCGACTCGCCCGGCGACGCCATCGTCTTCGACACCGGGCACCAGGCGTACGTCCACAAGATCCTGACCGGGCGGCGCGACTCCTTCGACGCCCTGCGCTGCCGGGGCGGCCTCAGCGGCTACCCGAGCCGGGACGAGTCCGTGCACGACCACGTCGACAACTCCCACGCCTCCACCGCGCTCGCCTACGCCGACGGCCTGGCCAAGGCGCGCCTGCTGACCGGCGACGCCGACCGGGCGGTGGTCGCCGTGGTCGGCGACGGCGCGCTGACCGGCGGGATGGCCTGGGAGGCGCTCAACAACCTGGGCGCCGCCCGTCACCGGCCGGTCGTCGTCGTGCTCAACGACAACGGCCGCTCCTACGCCCCCACCCACGGCGGCATCGCCGACCACCTCGCCCGGCTGCGCACGGCCGCCGACGTGACCGTCTTCGAGCAGCTCGGCCTGCGCTACCTGGGCCCGGTCGACGGCCACGACATCGCCGCGCTCGAAGGGGTCCTGCGCGCCGCCCGCGAGCTGCGCGTCCCCGTCGTGGTCCACTGCGTCACCCGCAAGGGCCGCGGCTACGACCCGGCCGAGCGCGACCACGACGAGCACCTGCACGCGATCCCGGCCACCGACCCGGCCACCGGCCGTCCGCTCGCCGCCGGCTCCGTCACCTGGACCGACGCGTTCGCCCGCCACCTGTGCGTGCTCGGCGAGCGCCGCGACGACCTGGTGGCCGTCACCGCCGCGATGCCGGGGCCGACCGGGCTGGCCTGCTTCGGCCGGCGCTTCCCCGGCCGCATGTTCGACGTCGGCATCGCCGAGCAGCAGGCGCTGGCCTCGGCGGCGGGCATGGCCATGGCGGGCCTGCACCCCGTGGTCGCCGTCTACGCGACGTTCCTCGGGCGCGCCCTGGACCAGGTGCTGATGGACGTCGCCCTGCACCGGCTGCCGGTGACGCTGGTGCTCGACCGGGCCGGGCTCACCGGCCCCGACGGGCCCAGCCACCACGGCATGTGGGACCTGGCGGCGCTGGCCATGGTGCCCGGCATGCGGGTGGCCGCGCCGCGCGACGCCCACCGGCTGTGCGAGCTGCTGGAGGAGGCGGTCGAGCACCCCGGCCCGACCGCGCTGCGCTTCCCCAAGGCGGTCGCCGGCCCCCAGCTCCCGCGCGTGGGGCGGGTGGGCGACGTCGACGTGCTCTTCGCGGGCGGCCCCGACGTGCTGCTGGTGGCGGTCGGGCCGATGGCCGGGCCGTGCCTGGGCGCGGCGGCCATGTTGTCGGCCGCCGGGATCGGCGTGACCGTGGTCGATCCCCGCTGGGTGATCCCGGTCCCGGCCGGTCTGCGCGGGCCGGCCGCGGCCGCCCGGCTGGTGGTGACCGTCGAGGACGGCCTGGCCGCCTGCGGGGCCGGCGCCCTGCTCCGGCAGGAGTGCGGCCCCGGGCGGCACATCGTCAACCTCGGCCTGCCGCGCGAGTTCGTCGCGCACGGGAGCCGGGCCGGGTTGCTCGCCGAGGCCGGGCTCACCGGCCAGGGCATCGCGCACACCGTTCGAAGGGAGCTGGACAGGTGGCCGCTGTAGATCTCGGACTGCCGGTGCGACATCGGGCGCGCAGGGCGTCCAGGCAGGTGATGGTGGGGTCCGTGCCGGTGGGGGGCGACGCGCCCGTCTCGGTGCAGTCGATGACGACGACGGTGACGGCCGACGTCAACGCCACGTTGCAGCAGATCGCCGAGCTGACGGCGGCGGGCTGCCAGATCGTCCGCGTCGCGGTGCCGACCCAGGACGACGCCGACGCGCTGCCGGCGATCGCGCGCAAGTCGCAGATCCCGGTCGTCGCCGACATCCACTTCCAGCCGCGGTACGTCTTCGCCGCCATCGAGGCGGGGTGCGCGGCGGTCCGGGTCAATCCCGGGAACATCAAGAGATTCGACGACAAGGTGGGCGAGATCGCGCGGGCCGCGTCCGCGGCGGGGGTGTCGATCCGCATCGGCGTCAACGCCGGTTCGCTCGACCCCCGCCTGCTGGCCAAGCACGGCAGGGCCACGCCGGCCGCGCTGGTGGAGTCGGCGCTGTGGGAGTGCTCGTTGTTCGAGGAGCACGGCTTCCGCGACATCAAGCTCTCCGTCAAGCACCACGACCCGCAGGTGATGACGGCGGCCTACCGGATGCTGGCCCGCAGCTGCGACTACCCGCTGCACCTCGGCGTCACCGAGGCCGGGCCGCTCATGCAGGGCACGATCAAGTCGGCGGTGGCGTTCGGCATCCTGCTCGACGAGGGCATCGGCGACACGATCCGCGTCTCGCTGTCCGCGCCGCCGGTGGAGGAGGTCAAGGTCGGGATCGGGATCCTGGAGTCCCTGGGGCTGCGGCGGCGCAGGCTGGAGATCGTCTCCTGCCCGTCGTGCGGGCGGGCCCAGGTCGACGTGTACGGGCTGGCCGAACGGGTCGCCGCGGCGCTCGACGGGTTCCCCCACCCGCTGCGGGTGGCGGTGATGGGCTGCGTGGTCAACGGGCCGGGCGAGGCCAGGGAGGCGGACCTGGGGGTGGCCTCGGGCAACGGCAAGGGGCAGATCTTCGTCAGGGGCGAGGTGGTCCGCACCGTCCCGGAGTCGCGGATCGTGGAGACGCTGGTCGAGGAGGCCCTGCGGCTGGCCGGAGAGGCGTCCTGACGGCCGCTTGAAGCGCATGGGCCGGGCGATGTCCCTGACGGAGGAGTGGGACATCGCCCGGCCGCGCGGTCCAGGTCGTGAGGGGGTATCTCCGCCCTGGACGTCTAGGGGGTCAGACGCGCTGCCAGAGAGCCGGCACGTTCGGCGGCTCCCAGCCGGGCTGGGCGGTGTGCCCCTGGAGGCAGCGGTAGGTCGAGCCGCCGTACGTCACCGTCGCGCCGGCCGCGTACGTCGTGCCCGCCGCCCACGTGCCGCCGACGGTGGTCGTGACCGTCGGCGTGCTGGTCGGGCCGGGGCCGCCGCCCTGGGTGGCGAGGGTCAGGCCGTAGGTGGACAGGATCTCGTTGACCGGCTGGAAGTACGTCGTGCCGCCGGAGCTGCAGTTGCCCGAGCCGCCCGACGTCACGCCCTGGGCCTGGTCGCCGGAGATGAACGAGCCGCCGGAGTCGCCGGGCTCGGCGCAGACGTTGGTCCGCGTCACGCCGGAGACGGTGCCCTCCTGGTAGGTGACGCTGGTGTTGAGCTGCTGGACCGAGCCGCAGTGGTAACCGGTGGTCGATCCGGCGCGGCAGACGGCCGAGCCCACCTGGGCGACGGTCGAGCCGCGTACGGGCAGGATGCCGGCGCTGTAGCCGTTCACCACGCCGGTCGGGGTCCACTGGCCGTTGACCTCGACCCAGGAGTAGTCGTTGCCCGGGAAGGACGAGCCGCGGAACGTGCCCATGGCGACCCGGTTGGAGCCGGACGTGCTGGACCCGGCGGTGCCGCAGTGGCCGGCGCTGACGAAGCCGCCCTGCGAGCCGGCCTTGGTCACCGAGAAGCCGACGGAGCAGCGGGTGCCGGAGCCGATGTAGTAGGCGTCGCCGCCGCGGACGTCGTAGAACAGCGTGGGCTTCTCGGCCGAGCGCACGACCTGGACGGCGGAGGCGTCCGCGCCGCTGGCCTTCACCCAGGCGGCGGCCTTGGCGGGGTTGGAGCTGAGGACGACGACGGTGTTGTTGACGACGTCCACGTACCAGACGGGGGCGGTCTTCGGGGCCTTGGCCGAGGCGGCGTCGAGCCTGGCCTTGACCCCGTCGAGGCTGCTCAGCGAGCGGGCGACCACGCGGGCCTGCACACCGGCCTTGGTGATGGCGGCCACCTGCGCCGGGTCGGTGGTGGCGGTGACCGGGGTGGAGGTGGGGCCGGTCACCCAGGAGCCGGCGTAGGAGGCGCCTAACTGGGCGCGCAGGGTGGGTTCGAGGCCGGCCGCGGCGGCCTCGTTGACCAGGCGGGCCTCGGCCTGCTGGCCGGTGATGCCGAGGTCCCGGCTCATGGCGTCGACCAGGCCCTGCGGGGGGTCGGCGACGGCTTCTGCGTTGCTGCGGGCGATGGAGTAGGGGGTCTCGTCCTGGGCCGTGGCGCCCTTCGCCGCGAAGGCCAGGGCCGGGACGCTGATCATGGTGACGGCGATCGCGATGCCCGCCGTCACGGTCTTCCTGGGGAGCATGTGCACGTCTCCTCGCGTACAGGGGGGTGTCTGCACGGTACGAGTCCGAATACGAGGAGTGGTCGTCTCAAAACACCCCTATCACGGTGTTATGGGGCAAACCGTTTGGAGCCTTATGTGGGGGTATGCGGGATTTGTGCCGTCCGAATCCCATCTGGAGGCGTCATGAAGGCCGTCACCTGGCACGGCAAGCGGGACGTACGGGTCGAGGAGGTCCCCGATCCGGCCATCAAGGAGCCCAACGACGCGGTGATCAGGGTGACCAGCACCGGCATCTGCGGCTCCGACCTGCACCTGTACGAGGTGCTCGGGCCCTTCATGGCCGAGGGCGACATCCTCGGCCACGAGCCCATGGGCGTCGTCGAGGCCGTCGGGGCCGCCGTCACCGACATCAAACCCGGCGACCGCGTGGTCATCCCGTTCAACATCGCCTGCGGCCACTGCCACATGTGCGGCCTGGAGCTGTACGCGCAGTGCGAGACCACGCAGGTGAAGGAGCAGGGCATGGGCGCCGCGCTGTTCGGCTACACCAGGCTGTACGGCCAGGTGCCCGGCGGCCAGGCCGAGTACCTGCGCGTGCCCGAGGCCCAGTTCGGCCCGATCAAGGTGCCCGAGGGCCCGCCGGACGAGCGCTTCCTGTTCCTGTCCGACGTGCTGCCGACCGCCTGGCAGGCCGTGGACTACGCGGAGATCCCGGACGGCGGCAGCCTCACCGTCTTCGGCCTCGGCCCCATCGGCCAGATGTGCGCCCGCATCGCCCGCCACCTCGGCCACCGCGTGATCGGCGTGGACGGCGTCACCGAACGCCTGGAGATGGCCCGCCGCCACGGCATCGAGGTCGTGGACGGCAGCGAGACCTCCGACGTGCCCGGGGCGATCCGCGAGCTCACCTCGGGCCGCGGCACCGACTCGGTGATCGACGCCGTCGGCATGGAGGCCCACGGCTCGCCGGCCGCCAAGATCGCCCAGACGCTCACCGGGCTGCTGCCCGACGCGGTGGCCGCGCCGCTGATGTCCCACGCGGGCGTCGACCGGCTGGCCGCGCTCAACCAGGCCATCGACACCGTCCGCCGGGGCGGCGTCATCTCCGTCATCGGCGTCTACGGCGGCATGACCGACCCGATGCCGATGCTGCGCATGTTCGACAAGGGCATCACGCTGCGGATGGGCCAGGCCCACGTGCGGCGGTGGATCAACCGGATCATGCCGCTGGTCACCGACGACTCCGACCCGCTCGGCGTCATGGACCTGACCACCCACCGCATGCCGCTGGAGGAGGCGCCGCAGGCGTACGAGATGTTCCAGAAGAAGGCGGACGGTGCGATAAAGCTCGTGCTACAGCCCTGACCAGGGGTTTCACCCTCCGGAGCGCGGGCAGCGGTGCGGTCATGAGAGTCGTGGTGGTCGGGGCTACCGGCAATGTCGGCACGAGCGTCGTACGCGCGCTCGCCGCGGATGACAACGTGACGTCGATCGTGGGCGTGGCCCGCCGGCTGCCGGGATGGCGCATCGACCGCACCGAGTGGCGGCAGGCCGACGTCGCCACCGGCGACCTGTCCCGCATCTTCGAGGGCGCCGACGCCGTCGTGCACCTCGCGTGGCTGTTCCAGCCCACCAGGGACCCGGCCGTGACCTGGCGGGCGAACGTGCTGGGCAGCATGCGGGTGTTCCGCGCGGTGGCCGAGGCCGGGGTGCCCGCGCTGGTCCACGCCTCCTCGGTCGGCGCGTACTCGCCGGGCCCCAAGGACCGTCCGGTGGACGAGAGCTGGCCCACGCACGGCTGGCCGGGCGCCGCGTACGGCCGGGAGAAGGCGTACGTCGAGCGGGTGCTCGACGTCTTCGAGCACGACCACCCGGCGATCCGCGTGGTGCGGATGCGGCCGGGGTTCATCTTCCAGCGGGCGGCGGCCACCGAGCAGCGCCGCCTGTTCGCCGGGCCGTTCCTGCCGCGCCGGCTGATCCGGCCCGGCCGCATCCCGTTCGTGCCCGACGTGCCCGGACTGCGGCTCCAGGTGCTGCACGCCGACGACGCGGCCGAGGCGTACCGGCTGGCGGTGACCAGGACGGTGTCGGGGGCCTTCAACCTGGCCGCCGAACCCGTGCTCGACCCCGCCGACCTGGCCAAACTCCTCGGCACGCGGACGATACCGGTCACGCCCTGGCTGGCCAGGACGCTGATGTCGGCCGGCTGGCACCTGCGGCTGGTGCCCGCCTCGCCCGGCCTGCTCGAACTGGCCCTGCGCATCCCCGTCATGAAGACCGACAGGGCCAGGGACGTCCTGGGCTGGCGGCCGCGGCACTCCTCCTGGGACGCCATGCGCGAGCTGCTGGACGGCCTGCACGACGGCGCCGGCATGGAGACCCCGCCGCTGGCCCCCGACGGCGGCCCGCTGGGCCGGGTCAAGGAGCTGGCCACAGGGGTCGGCACCCATCCCTGATCCGCAGGTGTAGGGCCGCCCGGCCGGGGAAGGGGACGGTTCTCTACGCAAGGTCCAGAGGCGTGGCCTGCGTGTCGTGACGACACGAAGGAGCGCCATGGCCCTTCTCCTGACCCAGGTCTTCACCCTCCACGACGTCACCAAGCTGCGCCGCGCGGTCGCCGAGCAGGCGGAGAGCAGCGGGCTGCGCGACGGCCGGCTCGACGACTTCGTGCTCGCCGTGCACGAGAGCGTGGTCAACGCCGTGGAGCACGCGGGCGGGCGCGGGCACCTGACGTTGTGGACGGTCGACGGCGTCATCCGCTCGGAGACGACGGACCAGGGGACGGGCATCCCGCAGGCCTACCTCGACGGGGACGTCCAGCCGTCCAGCCTCTCCTACACCGGCCGCGGCATCTACCTGATCCGGCGGTTGTGCGACGTCGTGGACGTCCGCACCGGCCCGGACGGCACCACGGTCCGGCTCACCATGCGGCTGCCGCACGCGTCCGTCCCGCCGAGCTCCATGAAACGGATCCGGGTCACCGGCGGCGGCGGGCCCTCCGGGCACTTCCCGGTCTGAGCGCGGGCGCGCCCGACCGTGCCCGACCGTGCCCGACCGTGCCCGACCGCGCCCGACCGCGCTGCCACGGCCCCGGGTAGGCTCGGCAGGAGACGGAAGGGGCCACTACGTGAGCGGCGGAAACAATCCCCCCGAGATCATCTCCCCGGTCCGCCGCATCGGGCGGCGGGAGTTCGATTTCGAACGCCAGATCGCCATCATGGCCATCGTCAACAGGACCCCCAACTCCTTCCACGACCAGGGGCGCACGTACGAGCTCGACCGCGCGGTCGCGGCCTGCGCGCGGGCCGTCGAGGAGGGCGCCGACTGGGTGGACATCGGCGGGTTCGCCTTCAGCGCCGCCCAGGCCGCGATCGGCGTCGAGGAGGAGATCGAGCGGGTGGTCCCGGTGATCGCCGAGGTCAGGGCCGCCACCGACGCCGTCATCTCGGTCGACACCCACCGCCCCGAGGTCGCCAGGGCGGCCGTCGAGGCCGGCGCCGACGTCATCAACGACACCAACGGCCTGCGCGAGCCCGGCCTGGCCGAGGTCGCGGCCGAGACCGGCGCCAGCGTGGTCGTCACCCACAGCCTCGGCGGCCCCGGCCGGCGGGTCTTCCGCCCGAGCTACGACGACGTCGTCGCCGAGGTCGCCGGCTTCCTGCGCGAGCGGGTCGCCTTCGCGCTCAAGGCCGGCATCGCCCCCGACCGGATCATCATCGACCCGGGCCACGACCTGAACAAGAACACCTTCCACTCCCTGGAGCTGACCCGGCGGCTGGAGGAGATCACCGCGATCGGCTATCCCACCCTGGTCGCGCTGTCGAACAAGGACTTCATCGGCGAGACCATCGACCGTCCGCAGGGTGAGCGCAAGGAGGGGACGATCGCCGCGAACGTCGTCTCCATCCTCAAGGGCGCCCGGATCCTGCGGGTGCACGACGTCGCCGCGACGGTGGCGTCCGTGCGCATGACCGAGGCCGTGCTCGGCTGGCGCGGGCCGGTCGCGCCGAGCCACAACCTGGCCTGAGAGGAGCCGCGTCCGTGACCGACCGCAAGCCGGCGGGCATGCCGTTCGAGAGCTGGATCGACCGGCAGATCCGCGAGGCGGCCGAGCGTGGGGAGTTCGACGACCTGCCGGGCGCGGGCAAGCCGCTGCCCGGCCTCGACCGGCCGCACGACGAGATGTGGTGGATCAAGCAGAAGCTGGAGAGCGAGGGGCTGTCCATGCCGCTGCCCCCGACGCTGGCGCTGCGCAAGGAGGCCGAGGAGGCGCTGCGGCAGGCCCGCGGGGCCCGGTCCGAGACCGAGGTGCGGCAGATCCTCGAAGAGGTCAACGAGAAGATCCGCGAGGCGATCAGGAAGGGCCTGCCGGGGCCGCCGCTCAACCTGATGCCCTTCGACGTCGATCACGTCGTGTCGGAGTGGCGCGCGAGCCGCTGAGCGGCGCACCCGCCGATGCGGAAGGGGCCCGGGCGCCGGCCCGGGCCCCTTCGCCGGACGAGGGGCCCGGGTCAGGCGGGCCCCTCGGTCGGAGGCCGGGGGCCCCGGAGCCCCCGGCCGGCTCGGTGAGCTAGCTGACCGGCGGGTAGGCGTTCCTGACCAGCTCCTGGAACTGGGCGGAGAACCACTGGCCGGACAGCGGGGCGCCGCCGAGGGCGCCCGACATGTTGTTGCCGTTGAGGTTGTTGCCGGTGTAGGTCGGGTCGCACATCCGGTCGAACTTCTTGCCCTCGTCGTTCGGGATGTCGGTGCTGGCGCCGTCGGACTCGCCCGGCGGCTTGATCCAGACGTAGGCGTCGAAACCGGCCTCGGGGCTGGCCGTCGGCCGCGCGCCGAGACCCGCGCCGCTCTGGTTGCACCAGTTGCCGGCGTGGATGCGCCGGTCGACGCGTGACTGGTTGACGAAGGTGTTCACGTCCGTCGAGGTGCTCGCGCCGCTCGGACGGGCGGTGCCGCCCCAGCCGTTGCGCGAGGTGTCGACCAGCATGCCGAGCCCGGACTTGAAGCCCTTGTTGACCAGCGCGGTGCGCAGAGCCGTGGCGAAGGTGGACTCGTCCACGTAGTAGTTCCAGTCGATCCACTTGGACTGGCGGACGGTCTGGCCGTTCACCATGGTGTTGATCGTAAAGTACGGCTCCTTGGTGGCGGAGTAGTTGGCGGTGTTGACGATGAAGCCGTCCACGCTGTCCACGCCGGCCGTGGTGCCCGCGGCCATGTTGTAGAAGAGGTTCACGGCGGGGCCGAAGTTCGAGTCCCAGCCGAGCCAGGCGTGGTGGGCGGCGTCCACGTAGGTGTAGACGTTGGTGATGGCGTGCAGCTTGTTGAGCGCGTACCGGACGCCGTCGATGTAGCCGCCGGGCCCGTTGGCCTCGGCGCACTTCGGGAAGTTGTTGATGTTGGTGATCAGGTTGGGCAGCGAGTCGGGCTCGATGATCGTGACGATGCGCAGGTTGGCGTACTTGGGGTCGCGCAGGATGTTCGCGATCACGTCGATGTACTCGGCCTTGTAGCGGTTGAAGCCGTTCTCGGCGATCAGCAGCTCGCCGTTGGAGGCCAGCGCCGAGCAGTCGCGGTTGGGCAGGTCGTAGACGACGAACTGCACGGTCAGCGGGGCCGAGCCGTTGAGCGCGTCCTGGGCCACGGCCTCGTCCAGGTGGGCTTGGAGGCCCATGGCCGAGGAGGAGCCGGCGATGGCCGCGATGCGGTCCAGCCACACGGCGGTGGAGGTGTTGGCGACGGCGGCGCCGCCGGGCTCGGCCGCGGCCTTGGCCTTCCACTGCGGGTTCACGTAGCCGGTGGCGCCGGCGTACGGGTTCTCCACGTGGCCGGTGGGCGGCTGGCCGTCGTCGTCGGCCTCGGTGGCGGTGACCGTCTTGCTGGTCAGGCCGGTGGCGGCGACCGTGAAGGGACGGGTGCCGTTGGCCGTGTCGGCGTCCTGGGCGGCGGCCAGGGTGACCGTCTGGGCGGTGTTCCAGTTGGCGGGCGTGAAGGTGAGCGAGCCGCCGGCGGAGACGGTCAGGTCGGCGTCGCCGCTGCCCGCCGTCGAGGTGACGGTCACGTTCGCGGACGGCTGCGCGGCCAGCTTGACCGTGTACGCCGCCGTCCCGCCCTCGGGCACGGTCACCGACGTGGGCGTCACGAGCAGCGCCTGCTCCACGACCGCGTCGTCGTCCACCTCGGTGGCGTTGACGGTGGCCGAGGTGACGCCGGTGCCGCCGACGGAGAAGGCCGCCGTGCCCGCGGTGGTGTCGGCGTCCTGGGCGGCGGCCAGGGTGACCGTCTGGGCGGTGTTCCAGTTGGCGGGCGTGAAGGTGAGCGAGCCGCCCGCGCTGACGGTCAGGTCGGTGTCACCGCTGGTCCGCTGGGTGGTGACGGTGACGTTGGAGGAGGGGGCGGCGGACAGCTTGGCGGTGAAGGTGGCGGTGCCGCCCTCGTTGACCGCGACCGAGCTGGCGGAGGTGACCACCGCGGGGGTGGTGGGGTTGACGCCGCCGCAGGTCACGCCGTTCACGGTGAAGGAGGTGGGCGGGTTGTTGCTGCCCGTCCAGGTGCCGTTGAAGCCCATGGTGGTGGAGGCGCCGGTGGCCAGGCTGCCGTTGTAGGGCATGTTCGTCGCGGTGACGTGCGTGCCCGACTGCGTCCAGTTGGCGCTCCAGCCGGTCGGGGTGTACTTCTGGCCGGTGTCGGGGAAGTCGAAGCCCAGCGTCCACGAGGTGATCGGGTCGCCGGTGTTCTTCAACGTGATGTTCGCGGTGAAACCGCCCTGACCGGGGCTGCTCGTCCACGAGTTGGCGGAGTAGGTCACGTCGCAGTTCACCGCGGCGCTGGCGGCCGTGGTCTGGCCGACGACGAGCCCGAGGGCCGCGACGCTCGCGGCGGTCATGGTCACGGCCCATCGGCGTGGGCCGCTGTGGAGTCTCACTAGCGATCATCTCCAGAACGTCAGTTGGCTGGGAGCGCTCCCATAGTGAGACGCCCTCCCGGCCCTGTAAATGAGTGCGGCTCCGCGGCGGGCGTTCCCGGGCCGCATGCTCGCCGAATGCCCCGTAACGTGGATGAAACTTTCATCATCGGCAGCCTGGTGAGAGGAAACGCGGGGGCCGGCGGACGGGCGATCCGTTGACATACGCCGCCGGTCACCCACAATCCCCCTTGGGAGCGCTCCCACACCCCCTACTCCCATGGAGATCCCTTGAAACACAGACCTCCTTCCCGCCTTTCCCGCCTGTCGAGGCGGCTCGCCGCAGCCGTGACGCTCGTGCTCGCGGCGGGCACGACCACGACCCTCGCGGCGCTGCCCGCGCACGCGGCCGTCGCCTGCGACGTGACGTACACCGCCAACCAGTGGACGAGCGGCCCCGGCCAGGGCGGGTTCACCGCCAACCTGACCCTGAAGAACACCGGCGACCCGATCACCTCGTGGACGCTGGGCTTCGACTTCCCGACCGCGGGCCAGAAGTACACGCCCACCGGCTGGAGCGCCAACTGGACGCAGTCGGGCACCCACGTCACGGCGACCAACATGCCGTGGAACGGCAGCCTGGCCACCGGCGCCTCGACCACGCTCGGCTTCAACGGCACCTGGACGGGCAGCAACCCGAGCCCGACCTCGTTCACCGTGAACGGCGTGACCTGCGGCGGCGCCAACACCCCGCCCACGGTCGCGCTGACCTCGCCCACCGCCGGCCAGACGTTCACCGCCCCGGCCACCGTGGCCATCGCCGCGAACGCCGCCGACACCGACGGCACGGTCTCCAAGGTCGACTTCTACCAGGGCTCCACGCTGCTCGGCACCGACACCTCGGCGCCGTACGGCTACACCTGGCAGAACGTGGCCGCGGGCAGCTACTCGATCACCGCGAAGGCCACCGACAACGGCGGCGCGACCACGACCTCGGCCCCCGTCGGGATCACCGTCGCGCAGGACACCGGGCCCGCCCTCGTGGTGAGCCCGACCACGATCTCCGTGCCGGAGAAGGGGACCGCGGGCTTCGGCGTGAAGCTCTCGCAGGCGCCCGCCGCGAACGTGACCGTCACCACCGCCCGCACCAGCGGCGACGCCGACCTGACCGTCAGCGCGGGCGGCTCGCTCACCTTCACCCCGGCCAACTGGAACACCGTCCAGAACGTCACCCTGGCGGCGGCGGACGACGCCGACACCACCAGCGGCACCGCCGAGTTCACGGTGAGCGCGACCGGCTACACCCCGGTCAAGGTCACCGCCAGCGAGGCGGACGACGACCTGGGCGGCGACAACGAGTACGTCAAGCGGTTCGTCGAGATGTACAACGAACTGCACGACCCGGCCAACGGGTACTTCTCGCCCGACGGCGTGCCGTACCACTCGGTGGAGACGTTCATGGTCGAGGCGCCCGACCACGGGCACGAGACCACGTCCGAGGCCTACAGCTACTACCTGTGGCTGGAGGCGACCTACGGGCAGGTGACCGGCGACTGGGCGAAGTTCAACAACGCGTGGGCCTCGATGGAGAAGTACATCATCCCCTCGACCGCCGACCAGCCGACGAACTCCTTCTACAACCCCGCCAAGCCGGCCACGTACGCCGGTGAGTGGAACGACATCAAGCAGTACCCGACGCAGCTCGACTCCGGGGTGTCCGTGGGCTCGGACCCGCTGGCCAACGAGCTGAAGAGCGCGTACAACACCAGTGACGTCTACGGCATGCACTGGCTGCTCGACGTCGACAACACCTACGGCTTCGGCCGCTGCGGCGACGGCACGAGCAAGAACACCTACATCAACACCTACCAGCGCGGCCCGGAGGAGTCGGTCTTCGAGACCATCCCGCAGCCGTCCTGCGACACGTTCAAGTTCGGCGGCCCCAACGGCTACCTCGACCTGTTCACCAAGGACAGCAACTACGCCAAGCAGTGGAAGTACACCAACGCCCCCGACGCCGACGCGCGGGCCGTCCAGGCGGCGTACTGGGCGCAGACGTGGGCCAAGCAGCAGGGCAAGGAGTCGCAGATCTCCACGTCGGTCGCCAAGGCCGCCAAGATGGGCGACTACCTGCGGTACGCGATGTACGACAAGTACTTCAAGAAGCCCGGCTGCACCAGCACCTCGTGTGCCGCGGGCACCGGCAAGGACGCCTCCAACTACCTGCTGTCCTGGTACTACGCCTGGGGCGGCGCGAGCGACACCAGCGCAGGCTGGGCCTGGCGCATCGGCTCCAGCCACAACCACTCCGGCTACCAGAACCCGCTCGCGGCCTGGGCGCTGGCCAACGTGGCCGAGCTGAAGCCCAAGAGCGGCACCGGCGCGGCCGACTGGAGCACCAGCCTGACCCGCCAGCTGCAGTTCTACACCTGGCTGCAGTCGGCCGAGGGCGCCATC
The DNA here is from genome assembly GCF_040675235.1 of Nonomuraea sp. NPDC049637. Lineage (NCBI taxonomy): Bacteria > Bacillati > Actinomycetota > Actinomycetes > Streptosporangiales > Streptosporangiaceae > Nonomuraea > Nonomuraea sp. NPDC049637. Next base: position 95,842 of record NZ_JBFAOM010000003.1, on the reverse strand, counting down.
GCGGGCGGCGCGACCAACAGCTGGGAGGGCCACTACGCCAGCCCGCCGGCCGGGCTGCCGAAGTTCCACGGCATGACCTACGACTGGCAGCCCGTCTACCACGACCCGCCGTCGAACCAGTGGTTCGGGTTCCAGGCGTGGACCATGGAGCGGGTGGCCGAGCTCTACTACGCCTCGGGCAACGCCGACGCCAAGGCGCTGCTGGACAAGTGGGTCACCTGGGCGATGGCCAACACCAAGATCAACGCGGACGGCACGTACGAGATGCCGTCGACGCTGAAGTGGACCGGCCAGCCCGCCGGTGACTTCAGCGCCACGAGCGGCATGCCGCCGGCCAACCCCGGCCTGCACGTGACGGTCGCCGACTACACCAACGACGTCGGCGTGGCCGGCTCGTACGCCAAGGCCCTGATGTACTACGCGGCCAAGGCGAACAACGCCGCGGCCAGGACCATGGCCAAGGCGCTGCTGGACGGCGTGTGGAAGAACCGCGACGCCAAGGGCGTGTCGGTGTCGGAGACCAAGACCGACTACAAGCGGCTGAACGACCCGGTCTACGTGCCCCCGGGCTGGACCGGCAAGATGCCGAACGGCGACACGATCAACTCCAGCTCGACGTTCATGTCCATCAGGTCGTTCTACAAGAACGACCCCGACTGGCCCGAGGTGAACGCCTACCTCCAGGGCACCGGCCCGGCTCCGACGTTCAACTACCACCGCTTCTGGGCGCAGGTGGACGTGGCCGTGGCCCTGGCCGAGTACGGGCGGCTCTTCCCGTGAGAAAGCCGGCGATGATCGCCGCGGCGTCGCTGGTCCTGCCCCTGCTCGCAGGGGTGGGGCCGGTGGCCCACGCGGCCGCGCCCGCCTTCGCCTACGGTGAGGCGCTGCAGAAGTCGCTGTGGTTCTACGAGGCCCAGCAGTCGGGCGACCTGCCCGCCTGGAACCGCGTCTCCTGGCGCGGCGACTCGGGCCTGAACGACGGCAAGGACGCCGGGCTGGACCTGACCGGAGGCTGGTACGACGCGGGCGACCACGTCAAGTTCGGCTTCCCGATGGCCTTCTCGGCCACGATGCTGGCCTGGGGCGGCGTGGAGTACCGCGACGCCTACGCGGGCTCCGGCCAGCTCACCCACCTGCTGAACAACCTGAGGTTCGTCAACGACTACTTCGTCAAGGCCCACCCGTCGGCCAGCGTGTTGTACGGGCAGGTCGGCAACGGCGGCACCGACCACGCCTGGTGGGGGCCGGCCGAGGCCATGCAGATGAACCGGCCCGCCTACAAGATCGACGCGTCCTGCGGCGGCTCGGACCTGGCGGGGGAGACGGCGGCGGCGATGGCGGCCTCGTCGATCGTCTTCCGCCCGACCGATCCGGCGTATGCCGACAAGCTGGTGACGCACGCCAAGCAGCTCTACTCCTTCGCCGACACGGTCAGGAAGAAGTACAGCGACTGCATCAGCGACGCCCAGGGCTACTACAACTCCTGGAGCGGCTACAACGACGAGCTGGTCTGGGGGGCGATCTGGCTCTACCGGGCCACGAACGACGCCGCCTACCTGGCCAAGGCCGAGGCCGGTTACGACAACCTGGGCAACGAACCACAGACCACGACGAAGTCGTACAAGTGGACGATCGCCTGGGACGACAAGTCGTACGGCGCGTACGTGCTGCTGCACAAGCTCACCGGCAAGCAGAAGTACCTGGACGACGCCGACCGCTGGCTCGACTGGTGGACGGTCGGCGTCAACGGCTCCAAGGTCAAATACTCGCCGGGCGGCCAGGCCGTGCTGGACCGGTGGGGGTCGCTGCGGTACGCGGCCAACACCTCGTTCGTCGCGCTCGTGCACAGCGACTCGATCAGCGACCCCGAGCGCAAGGCCCGCTACCACGACTTCGCGGTCCGGCAGATCAACTACGCGCTCGGCGACAACCCGCGCAACTCCTCGTACCTGATCGGGTTCGGGGCCAACCCGCCGAAGAACCCGCACCACCGCACCGCGCACGGCTCGTGGACCGACCAGATCACCAACCCGGTCAACAGCCGCCACACCCTGTACGGCGCGCTGGTCGGCGGCCCGCCCGACCCCGACGACGTCTACGCCGACAAACGCGACGACTACGTGATGAACGAGGTCGCGACCGACTACAACGCCGGCTTCACCAGCGCGCTGGCCCGGCTCTACAAGGAGTACGGGGGAGCGCCCGCGGCGAACTTCCCGCCCGCCGAGACCCCGGACGGCCCGGAGATCTTCGTCGAGGCCGGCGTGAACGCCTCCGGCACGAACTTCACCGAGATCAAGGCCATCGTGCGCAACCAGTCGGCCTGGCCCGCCCGGGTCCTGTCGGACGGCTCGTTCCGCTACTACTTCACCCTCGACGGCTCGACGACCGCCTCGCAGATCAGCGTGTCGTCGGCCTACACGCAGTGCAAGGCCCCCACGCTCGGCTCGGCCGGCGGGAGCGTGCTCTACGTGGACATCGACTGCTCGGGGCAGGCCATCGCCCCGGCCGGGCAGTCGCAGCACCGCAGGGAGGTGCAGTTCAGGATCACCAGCGCGGGCGCCTGGAACCCGGCCGACGACTGGTCGTACCAGGGCATCCCGGCCACGCCGGGCGCGACGCCGGTGCAGACGAAGAACATCACCCTCTACAGCGGCGCCACCAAGATCTGGGGTGAGCCCCCGGGTCCGGAGGAGCAGGACACGACAGCGCCCAGCAAGCCGGGCAAACCCGCGGTCTCCGGGATCACGGGCACGGCGGCGAAGCTGAGCTGGACGGCCTCCACGGACAACGTGGGAGTGACCGGTTACGACGTCTACCTGGGAGCCGCCAAGGCGGGCACGGCCACCGGCACCTCGTACGACCTGGCCGGGCTCAGCCCGGCGACGGCGTACACGGTCTCGGTGGTGGCCAGGGACGCGGCGGGCAACAGCTCGACCCCGTCCGACGGCACGTCGTTCACGACCGCCGACCCGCCCCAGGGCGGCTGCGCGGCCACGTTCAAGGTCACCAACTCCTGGGGCGGCGCGTACCAGGCCGAGGTGACCGTCAGGAACGCCGGCCCGGCGGCCATCATGGGCTGGACGGCCGCCTGGACGTCGGCCAACCAGATCACCCAGCTCTGGGGCGGCAAGCTCACCCAGACCGGCTCGTCCGTGTCCGTCAGGAACGAGACGTGGAACGGCGGGCTCGCCGCCGGCGCCACGACCACGTTCGGCTTCATCGCCAACGGCACGCCGTCCACCCCCGCCATCACCTGCACCCCCGCCTGAGCCCCCGACCCCGCCCTCGCCCCGGCCACCGAGCAGGGGCGGGGGCGGATCCACCGGCTCAGGGAAAGGCAGCACATGCGATCACCCTTCACCGCGCCGGCGCTCGCCGCCGCGCTCGTGGCCGCCTCCCTGATCCTGCCGGGCACCGCGGCGCGGGCCGCCACCGGCATCCACGTGAGCGGCACGAAGATCCTGGAAGGCAACGGCCAGGAGTTCGTGATGCGCGGCACCAGCCACGCCCACACCTGGTACCCGGCCCGGACCAAGGCGTTCGCCGACATCAGGTCGCTGAAGGCCAACACCGTGCGCGTCGTGCTCAGCGGCGGCCGGTGGAGCGCCAACTCCACCTCCGACGTGGCCGGCGTGGTCTCCCTGTGCAAGCAGAACAAGCTCATCTGCGTGCTGGAGGACCACGACACCACCGGGTACGGCGAGCAGAGCGGCGCGTACACGCTCGACCAGGCCGCCGACTACTGGATCAGCGTCAAGAGCGCCCTGGCCGGACAGGAGGACTACGTCGTCGTCAACATCGGCAACGAGCCGATCGGCAACAACGCCACCACGCCCGGCTGGGCCGAGGCCACCAAGGCCGCGATCACCAAGCTGCGCGCCAACGGCATCCACCACGCGCTGATGGTGGACGCCCCCGCCTGGGGCCAGGACTGGCAGAACGTCATGCGGGACAACGCCGCGTCCGTCCTCGCCGCCGACCCCGACAAGAACACGATCTTCTCCGTGCACATGTACGGCGTCTACGACACCGCCGCCGAGATCACGTCGTACCTGGACGCGTTCCGGGCGGCCGGGCTGCCGCTGGTCATCGGCGAGTTCGGGGTCAACCACTCCGACGGCGACCCCGACGAGGACACGATCATGGCCCAGGCCGTGAGCCGCGGCCTGGGCTACCTCGGCTGGTCGTGGAGCGGCAACGGCGGCGGCGTCGAGTACCTCGACCAGGTCACCGGCTTCGACGTCACCCGGCTCACCCCGTGGGGGCAGCGGCTGTTCAACGGCGCCAACGGCATCGCCGCCACGGCCCGGCCGGCGTCCGTCTACGGCGGAACCACCGACCCGACCCCGCCGAGCGCCCCCGGCGCCCCGGCGGCCTCGAACGTCACCTCGTCCGGCGCCACCCTGACCTGGCCGGCCGCCACCGACAACGTGGGCGTGACCGGGTACGACGTCTACACCTCGGCCGGCGTCCCGCTCGGGGCGACGGCCACCACCTCGATCACCCTGACCGGCCTGTCGCCCTCGACCGCCTACCAGGTGCACGTCAAGGCCAGGGACGCGGCGGGCAACCAGTCGGCCGCCTCGCCCACGGCCGCCTTCACCACCCTGGCCGGCGGCGGCGACGGCGGCTGCACGGCCGTGGGGACCGTCCAGAGCCAGTGGGGCAACGGGTACGTCCTGCAGCCCGTCACGGTGACCAACACCGGCACGGCCACCAGGAACGGCTGGACGGTGACGTTCACGCTGCCCGCCGGCCACACCGTGACCGGCTTCTGGAACGCCGCGGTGACGGTCAGCGGGCGGACCGTGACGGCGCGGAACCTGAGCTACAACGGCACGCTCGCGCCCGGCGCCGCCACCGCTTTCGGGGTCCAGGCCGGTCGTCCGAACGGCGACACGTCCGTTCCGTCCGGCTACACCTGCGCCGGCTAGAGAAGGAGGTGAGGCCGATCAGCTGATCCTGCCCGCGACACCATCCCGCCCGGATGGGACGGACGCGGCCGGCGAACCCCCAGCCGGCCGCGTCCGTTTGCGCCGCCCGCCGTGTCCCGGCCTTGGACGCGGTCAGCGCGGGTCCTGGGCGTGGGAGAAACGTTCGCGGGCCGCGTCGATGGCCGCCTCGTCCGAGAAGTCGGCGAACGCCTCGTCGTGGTAACGCGCGGGGATCAGCGCCCGGACCCGCTCCGGATATCCGGGCCCGGCGGCCGGCACCTTGACCTGCGGCGGCACGCCCAGCCGGACGGCGATGGGCCCCGAGGCCCGGACGGACATCGCCCAGTCGCGGCTCTCGCCGACGATCGCGCACAGGTGCCGGGCGTAGACCCAGCGCACCTCGGCCAGGCCGGCGGCGTCCGGCGGGTCCGTGCCGAACGGCTCCACCGCGCACACCACCCGCGATCCGAAGCCGTGCCCGTGGTCGTGGTGCTCCTCAGGGGTGGCCCGTTCGAGTATCAGCGTCACCTGGGCGGCGAGCTCCTGGTCGAGCCGCGCCGACTCCTGGTGGGCGGCGAACAGCGTCGCCCCGGCCAGCGCCAGGCCGGCCAGGGCGACGCCTGCCGCGATCTTCCCGCGACGTGCTCCGGTCACGGGCTCGTGCAGGTCAGCGCGGGTGCGGGGCTCGGGATCGAGCCGGTGGCGTTGAAGCCGAACGTGGTGGACGCGTTCGGCGCGAGCTGACCGTTGTAGGAGGCGTTCCTGACGGAGACGTTCGGCGGCTGGGACGACAGGACGCCGTTCCAGGGGGCGCCGTCGAAGCCCTGGCCGCCGGGGTAGGTCCACTTGACCGTCCAGCCGTTCAGTGACGTCGTGCCGGTGTTCTTCACCGTCACCTCGCCCTGGAAGTGGCCGGCCCAGCCGGTGTCGGTGGCCTTCCAGGTGGCGGTGCAGCCGCCGGGGGGCGGGGTCACCGTCGGGGTGATCGTCGGGGTGGACGTGGGCGTGCCCGAAGGCGTGCCGCCGCCGGGGCCGACGCCGGTGACCTGGCCGTTGCCGCCGTCGAAGACGACGTCGGAGCAGCTGTAGAAGTTCTCGTTGCTGTCGGAGCGGATCCAGTGGGTGTAGATGATGTGCCGTCCGGTCTTGCCGGAGGGGAGCTGGGCGTTCCAGTAGTAGTAGTTGAGCCCGCCGGGGCCGCCGCTGGCGGGCGGGTTGGTGACGCTGCCGAACGACTCCAGGTCCGACCACTTGAGCGGGCCGTCGGGGTTCCAGCCGTTCTTGGTGACGTAGTAGACGAAGGTGCCGGGGTGCTGGGCCCAGTTGCTGTGCCGCATCTGGATGCTCGCGCCCGACGTCAGGTGGGTCAGCGGCCAGTCGGAGCGGACGGCGTTGTAGGCGGTGAAGTCGTAGGGGCCGCCGGTGCCGCCGCTGCAGAGCTGACCGTCGGGGATGAAGCCGCTGGTGCGCCCGGCGCCGTCGGAACGCAGCACGGCGAACCAGTTGTAGAGCGGGGTCGCGCCGCTCTGGGCGACGGCCGCCGCGCAGGCCGGGTTGTAGGACTGGATCTGGCCGTTCTCGCGCAGGCCGTCCTGCCAGCACAGGAAGGTTCTGGCGCCGGGGAACATGGACACGCCGTGGGCCTGCGCCTGCGGCGGCGCGATCAGGACGGTGGCCAGCAGGACCAGGGCGGCGGTGAGCGCCGCCGTCCGAAAGTGTTTCATGGGGATTCCTTCGCGCAGGGGAACACAGGAACGCCCACGATCAGCCCGCCCGGCCAGCGCATTGAACCATGGGCGGCGCCGTCCCGACAACGCGGTGTGAAACTTTCAGCCGATCTCGGTCACGGTTGCCCTGGTGGCCCGGCACCGGGCCGGCGGGCGCGGGCCGGCCGCTTGCCGTACGAGGGGCGACGCCGGGACGCTGAACGATGGGAGCGCTCCCAGTACCTCCCTCGACCAGAGAAGCGGGAGCAACATGCCATGAGGCGCGTGCAGATCATCATCCTGGCCGTCGCGGCGTCACTCGGCGCCGGCCTGCTCGCGGCACCGGCGCAGGCCGCCCCGGTGCTGTGCGAGAAGTGGGCCTCGGCCACCGTCCAGAACGGCCGCTACATTGTCATGAACAACGTCTGGGGCGCCGACACCGCGCAATGCATAGACGTCAACCAGAACGGCGGCTTCACCGTCACCCGCGCCGACCACGACAAGGCCACGAACGGCGCCCCCGCCGCCTACCCGGCCGTCTACGCCGGCTGCCACTACGCCGCCTGCACCACCGGCAGCGGCCTGCCCGCGCAGGCGAGCTCGGCGAGCTTCGGCGCGCTGAGGTCCACGGTCGCCATGACCTACCCCGCCTCCGGGACCTGGGACGCCGCCTACGACATCTGGTTCGACCCCACCCCGCGCACCGACGGCCAGAACACCGGCGCGGAGGTGATGATCTGGCTCAACAAGCGCGGCCCGATCCAGCCGGTCGGCTCCCAGATCGGCACGGCGACCCTGGCCGGCGGCACCTGGCAGGTCTGGTACGGCAACATCGGCTGGAACGTCGTCTCCTACGTGCGCACCTCGGCGACCTCCTCGCTCGACTTCGCCGTCGACACCTTCTACTCCGACGCCGTCAGCCGCGGTTACGCCCAGCGTTCGTGGTACCTGACCAGCGTCCAGGCCGGGTTCGAGCCCTGGGTGGGCGGCGCGGGGCTGGCCGTGGACTCCTTCACCTTCGGCTCGGGCGGCGGCACCACCGACCGGACGCCGCCGTCCACGCCGGGCACGCCGGCCGCCTCCGGCACGACCGCCGCCGCGACCACCCTGACGTGGGGCGCCTCCACCGACACCGGCGGCAGCGGCCTGGCCGGCTACGACATCCTGCGCGCCACCGGCGACACCTTCACCCAGGTCGGCACCAGCGCCACGACCTCCTACACCGACACCGGCCTGACCCCCGCCACCACCTACCGCTACCGCGTCAGGGCCCGCGACGGCGCCGGCAACCTCTCACCCGAGTCCGCGGCCGTCACGGTCACCACCCAGAGCGGCGGCGGAGGCGGCTGCGCCGTGACCGCGACCACGCAGAACGCCTGGAGCAACGGCTACGTCATCCAGCCGGTCACCGTCACCAACCGCGGCACCGCCACCCTGAACGGCTGGACCGTCACCTTCACGCTCCCGCCGGGCCACACGGTCGCCGGCTCGTGGGGCGCGAACGTCTCCGTCAGCGGCGGCGCCGTGACCGTGCGGAACCTCCCCTACAACGGCACCCTGGCCCCGAACGCGAGCACGACGTTCGGCTTCCAGGCCGCCCGGCCCGACGGCGACACACGGGTGCCCTCGGGGTACGCCTGCGCCTGACCCCGCGGGCGCGAGGGGTGCGGCTGCGCCTGATCCGGCGGGCGTGAGGGGAGAGGGTCCCGCCGTACCCCTCAGCCGGGCTTCATGGCCCGGTCGATCACCTTGAGCCTGGCCTCCAGCTCCGCCCGGCAGGCGGGGGCCAGGCGGCCCTCCCTGGCCCGGTCGGCGACCTTGCGCCGCACCTCGGCCGTGCCGGTGACCACGGGCCCGCGGACCAGCGAGTCCAGCACCTGCTTCAGGTCGAGCACCACGTCCGCGTCGGTCGTGTCGCACGGTTCGCCGTCTTCGAGCGTGTCGTGGAAGCCGTCCACGGCCTGCTCGACGGTGAGCGGCCCGGCCGGCGAGCTCCGCAGCGCCCGCGAGGCCGACGCCGAGGCGGCCGGCGTGACGGAGGGCGTGACGGGGGGCGTGACAGATGGCGTGACGGGGGGCGTGACGGGGGGCGTGACGGATGGTGTGACCTGCGGCGACAACACCGGCTCCGGCTCGGACCGCTGGAACCACAGCAGCACGGTGAGCGCCAGCAGCGCCGACCCCGCCGCCGTCAGCCCGCGCCGCACCTGCCGGGCGATCCCGGCCGTGCCGAGCGCCGAGGTCAGCGCCGCGACGATCTGCTCGGCCGTGGGCCGCTCCTCGGGCAGGTGCGCCAGGCAGCTCTGGCAGAGCGAGGCGACGCCGTGCGGCACGCCGGTCACCCGGGGCGGGGGATCGGTCCGGCGCGCCGCCTCGATCTCCTCCCACGTCGTCTCCGGGTACGGGGTGCGCCCGGTGAGCATGGCGAACAGCAGCACGCCCAGGGCGTACACGTCCACGGCCGGGTGGGTGGGGGCGGCGAGGAGGCGTTCTGGGGCGACGTAGGGCGGGGTGCCGCGGTCGTCGTCGGGGTCGCCGGCCCAGGCCGCGATGCCGAAGTCGAGCAGCTTGGGGCCGTCGGCGGTGAGCAGCACGTTCTCGGCGGTGACGTCCCGGTGGACCAGGCCGCGGGCGTGCCCGGCCATCAGCACGCGGGCCAGCCGCAGGGCGATGGCCGCCGCCTCGGTCCACGGCAGCGGCCCCTCGGCGATGCGTTCGGCCAGCGGGGTGCCGTCGAGCAGGGGCATCACGACGTACGCGGCCACGCCGCCCTTCGCGGTGACGGTCTCGCCGTAGTCGTAGATCTCGATCGAGTCCCGGTGGATGAACCGGGCCGCGGCACGGGCTTCGCTGCGCACCCGGACGCGTTCGCCGTGGTCGGTGTGGAGGGAGGCGGTCAGCACCTTGACCGCGACCAGCCGCTGCAACGACTGGTCGAAGGCACGCCAGATGACCGACATGCCGCCGTGGGCCAGCGGGTCCAGCAGCAGGTACCGCCGGGCCAGCACGTCCCCCGGCTCAAGCTGACTCACGGATGACCAGTTCCGTGGGCAGGACGGGGTCGATCCCCGTCGCCCCGGTCAGCAGCAGGCGGGTGGCGACCGTGGCGAGCTCCTCGACGGGCTGGCGGATGGTGGTCAGCGCCGGGACGGTGTGCCGGGCCACGGGGGCGTCGTCGAAGCCGATCACGGCGACGTCCGCGGGCACCTTGCGGCCGGCCCGGCGCAGGGCCTGGATCGCGCCGGCCGCCATCAGGTCGGAGGCGACGAAGACGGCGTCGAGGCCGGGCGCGTGGCGTAACAGCCACTGCATGGCGTGCGTGCCCGAGGCCGCGGTGAAGTCGCCGTAGGCCACGGGCACGTCGGGGGCGCCGGCCGACCGCAGGGTGCGGACGAGCCCTTCGAGCCGGTCGCGGGCGGCGGGCAGGGAGGGCGGGCCGCCGATGGCCGCCACGTTCCTGCGGCCCTGTAACAGCAGGTGCTCGGCCGCCTGCCGGCCGCCGTCGAGGTTGTCCACGTCGGCGTAGGGGAGTTTGAGGTCGTGGGGCGGCCGGCCGATGTTGCGGACCGGGATGCCGGCGGTGGACAGCTTGATGGCCAGCGGATGGCGTTCTCGCGCGCCGACGATGAGGACGGCGCCCGACAGCGCGGGCAGCGTGGAGGAGGTGGGCGTCACGGTCGTCACCATGAGGTGGGTGCCGTGCTCGGCGATCACCGCTCCGGCGGCGGACAGGAGCCTGGCGTAGTAGGGCTCGGAGAACAGGCGGGGGAGATGGTCGCAGATCACCGCCGTGACGCCGTCGGTCAGCGTCTTGGCGGCGCTGCCCCTGGGCGCGCGTTGTCGGACGTAGCCCATGCGGGAGACGGCGTCGTAGACTTGCCGGCGGGTCGAGGTACTGACCCGCACCGAGCCCGTGAGGACTCGAGATGCGGTCGCGGGGGAAACCCCTGCAGCGGCCGCCACCTGTGCCAGTGTGGGCTGCTCGGTCATGGAGCACCTCGCGGAAAGATCCTGGGAGCGCTCCCACGTTACCAATGTTTCGTCGCTGTTAATAGGGCCTTTGCAGGGGGTGCGTCCGGGTGTGCGGACGCCCGCCGAATCTGCTCAGGTGGGGGCGGTGGTCACCGCCCGAGGTTTTCCCGCCGCAGGTCGATCACGACATATTGCCCGTCCGTAAGGGGTATCCGGGACGCGCCGGATACCCCTGACGCCTGTCTCTAGCGCCTGCCCCGGCCGCGGCCGTGACCGTTGCCGTCGCCGAACTGGTAACCCTGGCCGGGGCCGAAGTCGCCGTCGGGGTTGACGTCGGTGAGGCCCTGGTCCCTGTCGTCGGGCTCCTGCCTGCGGGGGGCGCAGCCCTGGCCGCAGCCGCCGAAGCGGGAGGAGTCGACCGGGGTGAAGGCCGTCGCCGGGGTGCCCTTGAGCGCGGCCTTCATGGTGGCGTTCCAGATCGGGCCGGGGATCGAGGCGCCGAAGACCGAGGGGTAGTACTTGCCGCCGATGGTGATGCTGTTCAGCTTGTGGGTCGTCGAGCCGCGCGGGTCGCCGATGCTGACCGCGCCGGCCAGGTCGGGGGTGAACCCGGCGAACCAGGCGGTGGCCTGGTCGTCGGTGGTGCCGGTCTTGCCCGCCGCCGGCCGGCCGATGCCGCCGACCCCTCGCATCGTGCCCTTGGTGAAGACGCCGGACAGGATGTTCGCCGCCGCGTCGGCGACCTCGGGGTCGAACGCCTGCGTGCACTTGGGCTTGTACTCGGTCACCTTGCCGTTGCGGTCGGTGATCTGGGTGATGGCCGTCGGCGGGCAGTACTTGCCGCGCGCGCCGATCGCCGCGTAGGCCGTGGCCACGGTCACCGGGTCCATCTCGTTGATGCCGAGCGTGAACGTCTCGAACTCCTGGAGCTTGCCGCCGTCGGAGCGCTTGATGCCGAGCGACTTGGCGGTCTCGACCACCTTGCAGAGGCCGACCTTCTGCTCCAGCGTCATGAAGAACGTGTTCACCGAGCCCCAGGTGCCGGTGGCCAGCGACTTGAAGCCGCCGCCGCCCTCGTCGTTGGTGACGGTGTGGGTGGGGTCGCCGACGTTCTGGCCCTTGCAGTTCTTGAACGCCCAGTAGTTGGGGGCGGTGTAGCCGCTGCCCACGTTGAAGCCGTCGTTGATCTTCATGCCCTGCTTGAGCGCGGTGAGCAGGGTGAACGTCTTGAACGTCGAGCCGGCCTGGAAGCCGACGCCGCCGCCGTGCACCGCGTCGGCCACCACGTTGTACGACATCTCGTGCTTGCGCCTGGAGTTGCCGTACTTGCGGCTGGCGGCCATGGCCTTGATCTCGCCCGTGCCCGGCTTGACCAGGGCCTCGGAGGCGACCGGGTTGTCGGAGGCGTAGACGTGCTTCTTGATGGCCTCCTCGGCGGCCTTCTGCATCTTCGGGTCGATCGTGGTCTTGATCTCCAGGCCGCCCCGGTTGAGGAACTGGGTGCGGGCCTTCTTGGTCTTGCCGAAGGCCGGGTTGCTCAGGATCTCGTTGCGCACGTACATGCAGAAGTACGGGTACTGGCTGGCGCCGCAGCCGCCGGGCAGCGGGGTGCCCTTGTAGCCGAGCTTCTTGGCCCTGGCCTCCTCGTGCTGCTCAGGAGTGATCTTCTTGAGCTCCAGCATCCGGTCGAGCACCACGTTGCGCCGGTTGAGCAGTTGCGCGCGCGACTCCTTGCCCAGGTTGGGGTCGGTCCGGTTCGGGTCCTGGACCGCGCCGGCCAGCGTGGCCGCCTGGGGGAGCGTCAGCTCGGCCGCCGAGACGCCGAAGAACCGCTTGGCCGCCGCCTCGACGCCGTACGCGCCGGCGCCGAAGTAGGCGATGTTGAGGTACTTGCCGAGGATCTCGTCCTTGCTGTACTTCTCCTCGACCGCCATCGCGTAGCGCAGCTCCTTGAGCTTGCGGGCGTAGCTGGCTTCGAGGGCCGCGTTCTTCTCCTTCTCGGTGGTGGCCGAGTTGAGCAGCACCTGCTTGACGTACTGCTGGGTGATGGAGGAGCCACCCTGGGCGATGCCGCCCCTGCTGAGGTTCTTGGCGAGGGCGCGCACGGTGCCCTCGATGTCGATCGCGCCGTGCTCGTAGAAGCGGTAGTCCTCGATGGAGATGATGGCCGTCTTCATGATGTCGGCCACCTGGTCGAGCGAGACGTTCTCGCGGTACTCCTCGTAGAACTGGGCGATCTGGTTGCCCTTGGCGTCGAGGACGGTCGTCTTCTCGGCGAGCGGCGGTTCTTTGAGGTCTTCCGGTTTGATGTTCAGTTCCTCGGATGCCGAGACGAACATCGCTCCGGTGCCGCCGACCGCCGGCAACGCGATGGCCGCGGCCACCACTCCCGCGGCCATCGCAGCCCCGGTCAGGCGCACGATGCTCGACATTCGGGAACCCATGCGGAAAAACCTCCCCATCTCGGCTTTTGGGTGCATCCTAAACCCGCCCATGACCTGCTCTCTGTAAAAAGACGAAGCGCGCGCCGGCGGTGGATGCTTCTACCCCGGGTGAGACGCCGAACCACGGGATTTGGTTCGCCGGGTTTCCCGTCGAATTCGTTTCCTGTGGGTCTGCGGGGATAGGGCGTGGTCATGACTTCTCACCGAGTGTTGCCACGCGAGCAGGCACGGGTCCGTGAGCCGGTCACCGCTCCCCGCCGGAGGCCCGTCCTGGACGACACCCTGACGCTGCTGCTCGACCCGTACCGCTTCATCGGCGACCGGGCGCGGCGGCTCGATTCCGACGTCTTCGAGACGCGGCTGCTGCTCCAGCCGACCATCTGCATGACCGGCGCGCAGGCCGCCGAGGTGTTCTACGACCCCGAGCTGTTCGTCCGGGACGGCGCCGCGCCCCGGCGGCTCCAGGCGACGCTGTTCGGCAGGAACGGCGTGCAGGCCCTCGACGGCGAGACCCACCGGGCGCGCAAGGCCATGTTCATGTCGCTGATGGGCCGGGAGGGCCGCGACCGGCTGGCGGAGCTGGCCGGCCGGCGCTGGCGCGAGCGCATCCGCGCCTGGCAGGGCATGCCGCGGGTCGTCCTGTACGAGGAGGTCAGCAGGCTGCTGTGCCAGGCGGTCTGCGACTGGACGGGCGTGCCGCTGCCGCCGGCGCGGGTGCCCGAGGTCACCGCCACCCTCCAGGCGGCCATCGAGGGCGCGGGCGGGCTCGGCCCCCGCTACCTGCGCGGCCGGTACGCCCGGATCAAGGGCGACCTGTGGCTGTCCGGCCTGATCCGCTTCGCCCGCGAGGACCCCGGCCGCTTCGCCGGCACGGTGACCGGCCTGATCGCGGGCTACCGCGACCCCGACGGCACCCTGCTCCCGGCCAGGACCGCGGCCGTCGAGCTGCACAACGTGCTGCGTCCCACGGTGGCGGTGGCCAGGTTCGTGACGTTCGCGGCCATGGCCCTGCACGCCCACCCGGAGTACTACGAGCGCGTCCGCGAGGGCGACGAGCAGTTCGTCGAGCACTTCGTCCAGGAGGTACGCCGGTTCTACCCGTTCTTCCCGTTCGTCGCCGCCAGGGTGGCCAAGCCCTTCACCTGGAACGGCGAGCACTTCCCGCAGGGCCGGCGGACACTGCTCGACCTGTACGGCATCGACCACGACCCGCGCCTGTGGGACCGCCCAGGCGAGTTCCGCCCGGAACGGTTCGCCGAATGGGACGGCGGCGAGTACGACTTCGTCCCCCAGGGCGGCGGCGACCACTACGAAGGGCACCGGTGCCCCGGCGAGTGGATCACCGTGGACCTGATGAAGCTGGCGGTGACCGCGCTGACCCGCTGGATGACCTACGGCGTGCCGGCCCAGGACCTGCGCATGCCGTCGTGGCGCGCCCCGGCCGTCCCCAACAGCCGTTTCGTCATCGACCAGGTCGAGGCCGTCTGAGATTCGGGCAGCGCCGGGCAAAGAAGCGTGTTGTCGCGCGGGTGCGCGCGCGAGGGTCTGGCAACGTTCACCGGGGCGGTTCTTCCTGGCCTTGGTGGAGGATTTCATGCGTCGTGTCGTGGACGACGAGGAGCAGGTCGATCAACTGGTCTCGGCCGCCAGGGCGTACTGGGGGGACAGCGCCGGCGACACGGGTTGCGTGGTGGCCGAGGCGTTCGACGAGGACGTCCGGGCGGTGGTGCGCACCGTCATGGTGGCCAAGGCCGTGTGCGGGCTGCTGTCGGCCCGGCTGGTCGTGCTCACCGACCCGCGGTGGCGGCCGCTGGCCGAGGCGTTCGGGGCCGCCGCCGATCTCGGGCCGCCCGACGCGCTGGTCACCAGCCGGATCGATCCCGGCGTGCGCACCGACATCCCGGTCGTGCACGTGCACGGCACCGGGTCGCTGCAGGCGTACGCGCTCTTCCCGGCTCAGACCCCCGTCTCCTTCGGCGAGGAGCTGCCCGGCCGGATCGCGGAGTTCTTCGAGCGCCAGATCTGGCCCAACAGGGAGGCGATCCGGCCGAGCGCCGAGCGTACGGCCTGGCGGGCCAAGGAGGGCTACCAGGTCCGCACCGACACCGAACGCCGCCAGCTCCGCCTCTACGGCTGCTCCAGGCTGCGCCTGGACCCCGGCCGGCCCACGATCACGGTGTTCGGCCACATGCCGGGCCGCGACACCGAGCTGTTCCAGGAGACCGAGCGGTACGCGGCCACCGAGGAGTCGGCCAACTGGCTGTTCCTCGACCGCCTGCGCTCCGGCCTGCTGTCGCCGAACATCCTGTGGAGCATGACCGACGTCGCCGTCACGTTCGGCGGCAGCGATCTGCCCGCCTACGGCGTCCCCGTCATCCAGGCCGGCTGGTCGGAGGGCGCCGCCTGCGGGGCCACCCATCTGGCGCGCACGCCGGAGGAGCTGCGCGACCGGCTCGGCGAGGCCGTCGCCGTGCACGGCAAGGCGGAGACGATCCTCGGCCCGGAGCAGCGCGAGCGTGCCCGCCTGTGGTTGTGGCTGCGGCGCTGCGGCGCCGACGTGCCGACCCAGGTCCTGCCGCGCTGGGAGCTCGGCCCCGACTATCCGCGGGCCCTGGCGGTCGCCCTGCGGCACGCCGAGCCCGACGGCGACCCGCTCTTCGAGGCGGTGCGCCGCATGTGGGAGCGGCGCGACCCCGTACTCACCCGATTCGACTTCCAGGACCTGGCCAAGACCCCACTGACCCCCGCGAGGAGCGCCCGATGACCGGAACAGGACCCATCACAGAGCTCGACCCGGTGATCCTGCCCGCGATCCCGCCCGTGCACGTGACCAGCGGGCGGTTCCCCGCGCTGCAGGTGATCGACCGGCTGCACCGGGGCAGCCAGATCGTGGGCAGGTTCGAGACGTCCGGGCTGGTCGGCTTCAAGGTGTCCGCGCAGGGACGGCCGCTGCGGGTGCAGATGTCGCTGTCCATGGACGAGCGGTCGGTCAGCGGCTGGCACACCGGCAGGACGGGCCCCGACTTCACGACGCCCCGCTGCGTCCAGATCCGTTCCCAGGGCCGCCTGCGCCAGTGCGTGCTGCTGCGCGGCCGCAACCCGCACGCCCGCGTGGCCTTCGACCTGACCCCCGAGGAAATCCCGGACGACGGGCTGATCTGCGTCGAGGCCCTGGACATCATGGAGGGCGACGGCGTCTGCGACGAGGTGCGCACGTTCCTGTCCGGCCGGGTCCAGGACGACGGGGCGGCCGGGCTGCGGCTGAACAAGATCGTGTTCGAGGAGCCGCCCGAGGTCGACTACGACCCCGACACGCTCGACGGCTCCCGCTGCGAGCTGTCCTCGCTGATCAGCGGCGGCGGCCTGGCCAACGTCAACCGGCAGGGCGTGCGCGTCCTGCGGTCGGGCATGTTCGTGGTCAACCCGGTGCTGCGCGACACGTTCGGGGCCAGCGGGCGGATCACGCTGCGGCTGGGCACGAAGGCGGAGGCGGCCAGCATGATCCCGGCGACCTGGCGGCGGGTCAACAGCGAGCTGCGCTGGCTGCGGCACGCCACCAGGAAGCTCCTCGGCACGGCGGCCCCGACGGTGGAGCGCGTCTACAGCCTCAGGGACGGCGTGGCCGGGCCCTTCGGGCAGACCGTCCACGGGAACGTCACCGAGCTCGTCCTGCCGAGCCCGACGGTCTCGCCGTTCCTCGTGGTGATCGAGCGGGTTCCGGGCGTGCTGCCGACGCTGGAGTCCGGCACCTCGGACTAGCGGGGGCGCCGGCTCCCTCGTGCCGCGCGACCTGCGAGAGCCCGCCGTTTCGACGGGAAACTGGTGATCACCTGTGATAACGCCGTTCTGAGGGCAGTTGTCATGGGTGGGCGGGAACGGTTTGAGCATCGAGACGATCCGGCATCAGCAGTGCACCGTCATGCGCGCCACGGGCGAGCTCGACCACGCGGGACGGGTCAGGTTCAGCGCCCACGTCAACACGGTGTGGGACTGGTCGCCCGGACCCGTCCTCGTCTTCGACCTGGCCGACCTGGTCTTCTACGACTCCTCCGCCATCGGCGTGCTGGCCACGGCGATCCAGCGGATGGAGGCGGAGCCGGGCGGCCGGATCATCGTGGTCAGACCGTCCGACCACCTGCTGTCGGCGCTGCGGCTGACGGACCTGCTCTCCCACGTCGAGCTGCGCGGCAGCGTCGAGGAGACCGTGGCGGAGCTGACGGTGGGCGCCGTCCCGCCGCCCGTCCCCCCGACATGGTCCGGGGGGACGTCGGGCGTCGCCTACAACCCGTAGGTCTCCAGCAGCCGCAGCCAGATCTCGCTCACGGTCGGGAACGACGGCACGGCGTGCCACAGCCGGTCGAGCGGCACCTCGCCGGTGACCGCGATCGTGGCGGCGTGCAGCAGCTCGCCGACGCCCGGACCGGCGAAGGTGACGCCGAGCAGCACCTTCCTGTCCTCGTCCACCACGGCCTTGGCGTGCCCCCGGTAGCCGTCGCCCAGCAGGTACGCGCCCGAGACCGAGCCGAGGTCGTACTCCACCGCGCGCACCCGGAAGCCGGCCTCCCTGGCCTCGGCCTCCGTACGGCCGACCGCGCAGACCTGCGGGTCGGTGAAGACCACCTGCGGCGCGCCGAAGCCGTCGGCCAGGTCGCGCATGGCGGGCAGGTCGTCGCCGTGCGCCCGCGCCGCGATCACGTCGCCGCAGATCCTGGCCTGGTACTTGCCCATGTGGGTGAGCAGCGTGCGGCCGTTGACGTCGCCGACGGCGTAGAGCCAGCCGCCCGGCACGCCGGTGGCCCGCATGCTGTCGTCGACCTCGACGGGCGCGTCGTCGGGCAGGCCGACCGTGTCCAGCCCGATCCCACGGGTGGCGACCTTGCGGCCGGTGGCCACCAGCAGCTCGTCGGCCTCCAGCGGCGGGCCCTCCGACAGGTGCACGGTCACCTTGCCGCCCGGCTCGGGCCGCTCGACCCTGACCACGTCGGTGTGCAGGCGCACGTCGATGCCCGCCTCGGCGAACGACCGGGCCACCAGCTCGCCCGCGAACGGCTCGATCCTGGCCAGCAGCCCGCCGCCGCGCACCAGCACGGTCGTCTGCCGCGCGCCGAGCCCGTGCATGGCCTGCGCCATCTCGCAGGCGACCACGCCGCCGCCGATCACCACCAGGCGTTCGGGCACCTTCGTCGCGGCGGTGACCTCGTGGCTGGTCCACGGCTTCGCCTCGGCCATGCCGGGCACCGGCGGGACCGCCGCCGTGCTGCCGGTGGCGAGCACGACCGCCTGCCGGGCCGTGAGCACCCGCTCGCCGCCGTCGGGGGTCGTGACGACCACCCGCCGCTCGCCGTCGAGCCGCCCCCTGCCGCGGACGAACTCCGCCGGCACGCCCTCGACCCAGCTCACCTGGCCTGAGTCGTCGTAGCGCGAGACCGCCTCGTCGCGCCGGGCGAGCACCGCGGCCACGTCGATCGGCCCGAGGGAGAGCCCCGGCACCCGGGACACCTCGCCGGCCAGGTCGACCGGGCGCAGCAGCGCCTTGCTCGGGATGCACGCCCAGTAGGAGCACTCGCCGCCGGCCAGCCGCTCCTCGACGATCGCGGCGCTCAGCCCGCCGCGCACCGCCCGCGCGACGACGTTCTCGCCCGCCGGACCGGCCCCGATCACGATGACGTCGAACTCCTCAGCCACGCTGCCTCCCCACACTCGTCTTCGATTCGCACTCTTTCATGCCCTGCTCGCGCCGCCCGAGGTGGCCACGGGCGTGAACCCTTTCGGCCCGCGACGGAGAGACCGGGTAGATGCCCGCGCCGTCCGGGGGAGCCCGCTCGGCACTCCCATGAAGGAGCTCCCCATGCCGGTGCCGTCTCCTGTGTTCGTGCTGCCCGGAAACGCCCTGGGGCGGCATCGGGTGCTGCTGGTCGCGCTGGTGCCCGCCGTCGCGCTGCGGCTGCTCGCGATGGCGGGGTACCGGCCCGCGCTGTGGTTCTGGGCGGACTCGTTCTCCTATCTGGAGGCCGCGGCCGACCCCGTGCCCGGGGCGTTCCGGCCGCTCGGGTACTCGCTCTTCCTGGCCGCGCTCGGGCCCGGCAAGAGCCTGGCGCTGGTGGCCGCCGTGCAGCACGCGTCGGGGCTGGCGCTCGCCGTGGCCGTCTACGCCCTGCTGCGGCGGCGTGGCCTGCCTGGCTGGGGCGCGACGGCCGCCGTCGCGCCGCTGCTGTACGACGAGTTCCTGATCCTGCTGGAACACATGATCATGGCGGACGCGCTGTTCACCGTGCTGGTCACGGCCGGGATCCTGGCCCTGTCGGGCCGGCTCACCCCGGTCACGGCGGCCGCCGGCGGCGTGCTGCTCGGCCTGGCCGCCGTCACCCGCACGATCGGGGTGGCCGTCCTCGTGGTGGCCGCCGCCTGCCTGCTGCTGCGCCGTCCCGGGCCGCGCGCGCTGCTCTGCCTGGTCCTGGCGGGCGCGGCGCCGCTGCTCGGGTACGCCTCCTGGATGTGGGCCACCAGCGGCACCTTCGGCCTGACCAGGGCCGACGGCCTGTTCCTGTGGGCCCGCACGATGACCTTCGCCGACTGCTCGGTCATCAGGCCGGAGCCCGAGCTGGCCCCTCTCTGCCCGAGGACGCCGGTGGCCGGGCGGCCCTCTCCCGCCCACTGGATGTGGGGGCCCACCCTGGCCGCCGTCACCGGCGACCGGAACGCGCCGGCCGGCCGCTTCGCCCGCGAGGCCGTCCTCGCCCAGCCCGGCGACTACCTGGCCGCCGTCGGGCGCGACCTGCGGTGGCTGCTGCGCTGGGAGCGCACCACGGCCAGGAAGGCGTCGGACAGGAAGACCAATCCGTACTGGTTCCCCTACGAGGAGCGCCCGCTGCGCGCGTCCGTACGGCGGATCGCCGGGGCGTACGAGGGCGGGCCGGCGGACACGCGGATCGTCGAGCCCTACGCGGGCTGGCTGCGGGCCTACCAGCGCTTCGGCTACCTGCCGTACCCGGTGCTCATGGCGCTGCTCGGGGGCGCGCTCGCGGTGGCGGCCGTAAGGCGGCGGCCGGACGCGCTGCTGCCCGGTGTGGCCGCCGCCGTGCTGGTCGTGGCGCCGTCCTTCCTGAGCGGGTACGACGTGCGGTACGTCGTGCCGGCTCTCCCCCTGGCCTGCCTGGCCGCCGGGCTGGCACCGGGACGTCCGCCGGAGGTCGGGAGACGTTCACCTGCGGGGCCTAGCGTTCGCGCATGACTCCTTACCCCACGTCCGTGGTGTACCGGGCGGCGACCGAGGGTTATCACACCTTCCGCATCCCGGCGGTCGTGGTGACCGGGGCCGGGACGCTCCTCGCCTTCGCCGAGGGGCGGCGCGGGTCCGCCGGTGACTCGGGGCACATCGACCTGGTGCTCAGGCGGTCCTCCGACGGCGGCCTGACGTGGGGCCCGCTCCAGGTGGTCGCCACGGAACCGAACCGCGGCGCGGTCGGCAACCCCGCGCCCGTGGTGCTGGACGACGGCCGGATCCTGCTCGTCACGGTCCGGCAGGGCCCGGCGGCGACGGAGGCGAAGATCAGGCGCGGCCAGGTGCCGGCGGCCGCGGCGCGGCGGGTGTTCGTCCAGGTCAGCGCGGACGACGGGGTCAGCTGGCCGGCCCCGCGCGAGATCACCGCCCAGGTCAGGCGCCCCGAGTGGCGCTGGTACGCCACCGGCCCCGGGCACGCCGTCCGGCTCCGGAGCGGGCGCGTCGTGGTGCCGGGCAACCACTCCCTGCCCCCGTCCGGCTCGGACGACGGCACCGAGGGACGGTACGACGGCGGCCACGCGCTGCTCAGCGACGACGGCGGCCGTACCTGGCGCATCGGCTACGTGGACGACAACCCCGACGGCTACGTCAACGTCAACGAGACCACCGCGACCGAGCTGCCCGACGGCCGCCTCTACCTCAACGCCAGGACGGACTCCGCCGCGCCGGGCACCCGCGCCGACGCCTGCTCCTCCGACGGCGGGCAGCGGCTCGACCTGCCCTTCCGCCCGCAGGCCGGGCTGGCGGGGCCGGTGGTGGAGGGCAGCGTGCTGTGGTGCGAGCCGCCCGGCGTGCTGCTGTTCTCCGGCCCGGCCGCGCCCGACGCGCGGGCTCTGATGACGGTACGGGCCAGCACCGACGCCGGGGTCACCTGGCATCCCGTGCACACCGTGTCGGGCCTGCCCGCCGCCTACTCCGACCTGGTCAGGGTGGACGACGACACGGTGGGGCTGCTGTTCGAGACCGGCGACTTCGGGCCGTACGAGACCATCGCCTTCCGGCGCATCCCGGTCGCCGGGCTCGACCCCCGCCGGGCGTAGCCGCCCGTTCCTTTCCCGCGGCTCTGTGCTGACACAGGGCTGTGCTGACTACGCTGAGACGACCACTGTGCGACCGCGTGTGCGGAGTGTTCCGTATTACGCGCTAGCATTCCGATCAGCGGAACAGGCGAGGGAGAGTTCAGTGGCTGAGACCCAGTCCCCTGTGGGGAGCGTCGATCGTGCCCTGCTGATCCTGCAGGAGATCGGGAGGCACAGCAGGGGAGTGACGCTCGACGAGCTGGCCACCAGGCTGCGGCTGCCGAAGAGCTCGCTCCACCGTCTGCTCGGCGCGCTGAAGCACCGGGGCTTCGCGGCCCAGCCGGAGCCTAGCGGGCCGTACTTCCTCGGCACCGAGATGCTGGCCACGGCCTTCCGGTTCTACGAGACGATGGATCTGCGCACGCTCGTCCGGCCGCTGCTGCTGCGGCTGAGCGAGGAGTTCTCCGAGACCGTGCACATGGCCATGCTCGACGGCGGCGAGGTCGTCTACCTGGACAAGGTCGAGGCGGTCCGGTCGATCACCATGACTTCGGTGGTCGGCGGGCGCAACGCGGCCCACTGCACGGGCGTGGGCAAGGCGCTGCTGGCCTGGACGTACCCCACGGACGAGGCGGTCAGGGCGTGGGCCGAGCGCTACGGGCCGCTGTCGGCCAGGACCAGGAACACGATCACGAACCCCGCCAAGCTGGCCACCCACCTCGACCAGGTCAGGCAGCGGGGGTACGCGCTCGACCTGGAGGAGAACGAGCCGGGGGTGCGGTGCGTGGCGGCGCCGGTCTTCCTGGGCAAGACCGCGCCGGTGGCGGCGGTGAGCGTGACCGCGATCAAGGACCGCATGTCCGTCGCCCGCCTCGAAGAGGTCGGCCTCGGCCTCCGCCGCGCCATCTCCGCCCAGGTCTGACCCCACCCCGAGCCGCCCGCCTCCGCTCCCGCCCCCGCCGCAGTCCTGCCGCGCCGGGCCCCGGCCCCCGGGCCTCCGCATCGTGCGGTGGCGTCGGCTCCCCCCTCTCCCCAAAGGGAACTCGACCAGCTACGGTCAGATGGAATGCGGAACAGCATTCCGTATCACGGACCAGAAGGATGCATGGGCATGAAGCTGGAGAAGGTCCCCGTCCCCCGGGCCGCCCTCGCGGAGGGCCCGAGGTGGGACGCCGCCACGGGCACCCTGCTGTGGGTCGACATCCCCGCCGGCCACGTGCACCGGCTCGACCCGGCCGGCGACGAGCGGGAGACGATCGAGCTGGGCCGGCCGGTCGGCGTCGCCGTGCCGCACGCCTCCGGCGGCCTCATGCTGGCCCTGGGGGACGGCTTCGCCCGCCACGCGGACGGCCGCACCGAACTGGTCGCCCGGCCGCCCGAGCCCGCGGGCAACCGGATGAACGACGGCGCCTGCGACCGCGCGGGCCGCTTCTTCGCCGGCACCAAGGCCGAGGACGACACCCCCGGCGCGGGCTCGCTCTACCGCCTGAGCCAGGACCGTACGTGCGACAAGGTGCTGGACGGCGTCACGATCTCGAACGGCGTCGGCTGGAGCCCCGACGAGCGCCTGATGTACTACGTGGACACCGCGACCGACCGGATCGACGTCTTCGACTACGACCCGGCGACCGGCACGCTCGACGGCCGCCGGGAGTTCGCCGCCCTGCCGAGCCCCGACGGCCTGACCGTGGACACCGCCGGCCACGTGTGGGTCGCGCTGTGGGGCGGCGCGGCGGTCGTGCGGCTGCGCCCGGACGGGCGTACGGACCTCACCGTGGAGGTCCCCGCGGCCAACGTGACGAGCTGCGCCTTCGGCGGCCCCGACCTCGACGTGCTCTACGTGACCACCGCCTGGGACGGCGCCGCCGGCGGGGAGCTGTGGCGCTGCCGCACCCCCCACACCGGCCTGCCCGCCAACCCCTACCGCGGCCTCACCCCTTGACCGCCCCGGTCAGCGCCTGCACGAACCGGCGCTGGCCGAACAGGAACACGGCCAGCACCGGCAGGGTGGTCAGCACCGTGCCCGCCATGATCGCGGGCCAGTCGGCCCGGTGCTGGCCCTGGAACGTGGTCAGCCCCGCCTGCACGGTGTAGTTCGCCTCGGAGTTGATCACCACCAGCGGCCAGAAGAGGTCGTTCCAGGCCGTGATGAACGTGATCACGGCGAGCGCCGCCAGCGCCGGCTTGGCGACCGGCAGCACCACCCGGAAGAACAGCGCGACCCGCGAGCACCCGTCGATCCGCGCCGCCTCCTCCAGCTCCCTCGGGAAGGACTGGAAGAACGACGTCATCAGGTAGATCCCGACCGACGAGCTGAGCTGCGGGATGACCAGCGCCCCGAGCGTGTCCACCAGCCCGGCCTGGCTGAACATCAGGAACGTCGGGATCACGGTGAGCTGGAACGGGATCAGCGCGGTCGCGATGATCAGGACCAGCGTCAGCCGGGAGCCGATGAAACGGATCCGGGCGAAGGCGTACCCGGCCATGCTGCAGAGCACGACCTGCGCCGCCACGATGGCGCTCGACACCAGCACGCTGTTGAGGAACCAGCGGGGGAAGTCGGAGCGCTCCATGACCGTGCGGTAGCCGCCGAGGTCGACGCCCTCCGGCAGGATCGGCGGCGGGAACCTGTTCAGCTCGGCCTGCGTCATGACCGAGCTGAGCACCAGCCACACGAACGGCAGCAGCGTCACCACCGACATCGGCGCGAGCACCAGGTGCCACTTGCTGGGCAGGCGTCGCCTCATCGCACGGCCCCTCTCCGCCGCGCGACCACCAGGCCCGCGACGATCAGCAGCAGCGTCCCGGCGAACAGCGTGTACGCCACGGCCGCGCCGTACCCGGCGGCCGAGTAGCGGAAGGCGAGCTGCCAGACGTAGTAGACGATGGTCACGGTCGCGCTGGCCGGGCCGCCCTGGGTGGTGGTCATGACCAGGTCGAAGAACTGCAGCGCGTCGATCACACCCCAGACCGCGAGGAAGACCGTGATCGGCCGTACGGACGGGACGACGATGTGCCGGAACGTGGCCCACCGCCCCGCGCCGTCGATGGAGGCGGCCTCCAGCACCGACTTGTCGATCTCCTGGATGGCTGCCAGGTAGATCACCACGGCGAAGCCGAACCGGGTCCAGAAGAAGATCAGCGTGAGCACGTACATGGCCTGCGACGGGCTGCTCAGGAAGCCCTGGAGCGGCAGGCCGAGCCGGCCGAGCACGCCGTTCATCAGGCCGAAGTCGCGGTCGAAGATGTAGCCCATGAGCAGGCCGGCGGAGGTGGCCGAGGCCACGTACGGGACCAGGAAGGCGGTCCGGTAGAAGCCGATCCCGCGCACCTTCCTGTTCAGCAGCACCGCCACCACCAGGCCGAAGACCAGCGAGGCGGGGATGTAGAGCACCAGCAGCAGCCCGGTGTTGCGCACCGCCTGGAAGAACACCGGGTCCTGGAACAGCGCCCGGTAGTTGTCCAGGCCGACGTTCTCGGGCGTCTTCATCAGGTCGGAGTCGGTGAACGACAACGCCAGCGCCCACGCCATCGGCACCAGCGCGAACCCGAGGATGATCAGCGTGGCGGGGCCCGCGAACGACCAGCCCGCGACGTGGTCGCCGAGCCCGCGGGTCCTCCTGGCGTGCCGGGCGGCGGGCGCGCCGACGGCGGCGCTGCTCATGAGCCCGGCACCGCCAGCACCGCGTCGGACTTGGCCGCGGCCTCGTCCAGGGCGGTCTTGGCGTCGGCCTTGCCCAGCAGCGCCTGCGCGATGGCCTCGGCGACGAAGGACGACACGCGGGGGTACTTGGTGGTGGGCGGCCTGACCCGCTTGGCGTTGGCCAGGTTCTCGGAGATCACCTCGATGCCCGGATATCTCTTCAGATAGTCCTGGTAGCCGGGCAGCTTGGTGATCGACGCCCTGATGGGCAGCGAGCCCGTGTCGGTCATCCACACGAGCTGCTGCTCCGCCGCCGTCAGCCAGCTCAGGAACGTGGTCGCCGCCTTGACGCGGCGCTCGTCGTGCTCGAACACCACCCAGTTGTCCGGGCCGGAGACGGTCTCGTGGTTGCCGTTCGTGCCGGGCAGCCGCGCGACGCCGTAGTCCACCTTGGCCGCCTGGAGGTCGGGCAGCACCCAGGGGCCGGACAGGAACATGGCCAGCCGCCCGGACTCGAACAGCTTCTGGCCCTTCTCGGCAGGGCTGGAGTCGAGATAGACCGACCTGTCGTCCACGGCCATGCTCCGGACCAGGCCGAGCGCCTGCTGCCCGGCCGCGGAGTTGAACGCCGACTTCTTGTGGTCGGGGGTGAGGATGTCGCCGCCCGCCTGCCACAGCAGCGGCCAGAGCCCCCAGACGGCCTCCTCGCCGCCGCTGATCGCCCAGGTCGTGCCGAAGACGCCCTTCTGCGGGTCGGTGGTCCTCCTGGCGATGTCGCGGAAGTCGTCCCAGGTCCAGTCGGGGCCGGGGGCCTTGACGCCCGCCTTGGCCAGCAGCTTCTTGTTGTAGAGGACCACCATGTTGTCCACCACGGCGGGGAAGCCGATGACCTTGCCCTGGACGGTGACCGCCTCGCGCTCGTTGGCCCAGAAGTCGTCCCAGCCGACGGCCGGGTCCTTGACCCGGGAGGTGAGGTCGGCGGTCTTGGGGTTCCTGGCCACGTTGGGGGCCCAGGAGCCGTACAGGTAGGCGATGTCGGGGTAGGCGTCCGAGGTGAGCGCGGCCGTGATCTTGGGTAGCATGCCGTCTGCGGTCGCGCCGCCGGACTCGGTGCCGACCTTGATGTCGGGGTGACTCTGGTTGAACCGGGCGACCAGCTTCTCGATCGACTTCGCCGAGGTGTCCTCCTGGCCGTGCCAGATGGTGATCTCGACCGGGCCGTCCGCCCGTACCTGTCCGCCGCCGCCGCAGCTCGCCGCGGCCAGAGCCAGGGCGACGACGGCCGGCGTCGTACGGGGCCTCATCGGGCGGTCTCACGGATGTGGTGAATGAGTCGTGCCATGGGGTTCCCTCCACAGAGCACGGCGGGCGTGGCGGCCCGCTGCGTGCGGCGAGTATAGTCACGCATCCACAATGCAGACTAGAGTTCCACTAGGCGGAATGAGGGCGCGAACGTGCGAACCATGACTCTCTTGGCCCGGCTGACCGCGGTCGCCGCACTGAGCTGCGCGCCGCTCGCGGCGCTCGCCGCACCGGCCGCAGCGCAGACGGCGGGAGCGGCCGGGGCGACGCAGGCGGGGCCATGGAAGCCGCCGCTGCAGAGCCGCTGGCAGTACCAGCTCCAGGGCAACGCCAAGTACGCCGCCACCGGGGGCGTCAACGTCGACATCTGCGTGGTCCCCCAGTCGGGCGGCGCCTGCGTCCGGCCGGCGGTGTTCGACATCGACCTCTACGCCGACGGCGACGTGGTGGGCAACAACACCACGCTCAACACCGCGGCGGTGAAGGCCGTCCACGCCCGCGGCGCGAAGGCCGTCTGCTACGTCGACGCCGGCTCGATCGAGGAGTACCGGCCCGACTACCAGCAGTTCGTCGCCTGGCACAAGAGCCACGGCAACTCCCTGCTCGGCAAGCCGTTCAGCGCCGAGTTCCCCAACGAGCGCTGGGCCAACATCAACAACGACCAGGGCCAGCGGGACTTCCTGCTGAAGATGATGGAGGCCCGGGTCGACAAGTGCGCCCAGGCCGGCTTCGACGGGGTCGAGTTCGACGTCGTCAACGCCCACGAGGAGGGCAAGTCGGTCACCGGCTGGACCGTCAGCCCCGCCACCCAGCTCACCTACAACAGGGCGCTGGCCGACCTGGCCCACCGCAAGGGCCTGTCCGCGGCGCTGAAGAACGACCTCAGCCAGGCGGCCGAGCTGGTGTCCAGCTTCGACTACGCCGTCAACGAGGAGTGCTTCCAGTACGACGAGTGCGCCAAGTTGAGCGTCTTCGTCAAGGCGGGCAAGCCGGTGTTCCAGGTCGAGTACGAGACGGCGCCGTCGTCCTTCTGCCCTAAGGCGGCCAAGCTCGGCATCAACGCGATCAAGAAGGCCGTGGACTACTCGCTGAAGGACACGCCGTACAAGCCGTGCAAGTGACAGGGGTTCCGCCCGTCACGGGTTAGGGCCCCGGCGGGGGTCTCACGGTCGTCCGGCCGTGACACCCCCATCTGATGTCGTCACAGAATGTGCTCTGGTTCCGTGTGACGGAATGTCAGTGCAGGATACGGAATGGATGCCCTGACGGGCAGGTCACCACAGGTCTGCGCGTCGCGGCACGCGGCGCGGTGCGGTGAGGAAGGACGGCGTCATGCGCGGACTGGCCGGCAAGAGGGTGCTGATCAGCGGGGGCAGCAGCGGCATCGGAGCCGCCACCGCCCGCAGGTTCCTGGAGGAGGGCTCGCGGGTGGTGCTCACCGGGCTGGCCGGCGACGAGGTCGAGCGCACCGTCACCGAGCTCGCGCCGCTCGGCGAGGTGGGCGGGCTGAGCGGCGACGTCAGCTCGCACGACGACGTCGCACGGCTGGCCGCGGGCGCGATCGAGGCCATGGGCGGCGTGGACGTGCTGGTCAACAACGCCGGAACGGCCTGGCGGGAGCCGTTCCTGGAGATCACCCCCGACCATTGGGACCGGATCATCTCGGTGAACCTGCGCGGCATGTTCCTGATGGCCCAGACCGTCGCCCGCCACCTGGTGGAACAGGGGACGGGCGGCGTGATACTCAACATGTCCTCGACCAACGGCCTCGGCGGCGAGGCCGACTACGCCCACTACAACGCCTCCAAGGGCGGCGTGCTGCTGCTGACCAAGACCATGGCCGTCGAGCTCGGCAGGCACGGCATCCGGGTCAACGCCCTGTGCCCCGGCTACATCCGCACCCCGCTGAACGCCTCGATCTCGTCGGGGCTCGCCGACGACTTCGTCTCCGCCTACGAACGCGACCACATCCCGCTGGGCCGGGCCGGGCTCGCCGAGGAGGTCGCCGCCGCCTACGCCTTCCTCGCCTCGGACGACGCCGCGTTCGTGCACGGCACCGAGCTGGTGATCGACGGCGGTCAGCTAGCGATCATGTGAGTCGCCGGGGCGCGGCACCTTCATGGCGATGATCAGGCCGTGCCCGGAGTCGTCGCCGGGACGCAGGCGGGACAGCTCGACGGTGAGCTGCGTCGGCCGTCCGCGGCCGTTGACCGCGTCGAGCGCGACCGTCCTGGCTCCGGCCCGGGCCGTGCCCCCGGCCGGCGTGTCGCGCACGAGCGGGACGATCCGCTCCACCGGCAACCCCGTGCCCAGCGACGCCAGCGGACGGCCCACCGCCTCCCCGGCCCGCACCCCCCACAACTCCTCAGCCTCCGCCCCCCAGATGAGCACCCGCATGTCGGCGTCGAGCACCACCGCCGCGTCGCCCAGCCCGTGGACCAGCGAGGCGGTGATCCGGGCGACCTCGTCGAGCTCGGCCATGCGGGCGACCAGCGCGTCGTTGGCGCGGCGCAGCTCGGCGGCGCGGGCGGTGAGCGCGTCGTGGGCGTGGCGCAGTTCGGCGTTGGCCGAGCGCAGCTCCTCGTTCGCGCGCAGCAGCTCGGCGTTGGCCGAACGCAGCCGGCCGACGATCGCGGACCAGCGATCGGGCGGCGGCAGGTTCTCCTGGCGGTCGGGGGTGATGGGCGTCTCGTCCCGTTGCGGCCGGAGCCGGCGGGTGCCGTGGTGCTCGGAGCGGGGGCCGCGGGCCCGGCGGAAGCAGGCCAGGTGGCGGCTGACCGGCCTGGGCGGGCCGGTCTGCTCGTAGATCTCGACGCCGGTCCCGGCCAGGGCGTCGGGCATCGTGCTGAACAGGGGGATCGCGGTGCCGCCGTGCTCGGTCATGAGCGCGATGAGTCGGCACAGCGCGGGCTGGGCCTCGGCGACGGCCAGGTGGCCGCCCTTCTCCTGCATGGCCCGGTGGGTGATCGCGAGCTGTTCGAGGCCGTTGAGGTCGCAGAACCAGAGGTCGCCCGCCGCGACGATCACGTGCTTCACCCGCGAGCGCGGCAGGGGGTCGAGGAAGGCGGCCAGGATGGGGCTGGTCGTCGAGTCGAGCTCGCCCGCCAGGGCGACCACCAGGGTGGTGTCGCCCACGGGCACGAGCCGTACGGAGAGCTGCATCATCGGATTCGCTCCTTCCCTGAACTCTGCGTGATCGGAGATCGACGCGCAGCAGGGTCCGGCTGCATGCCCCATCCTCCTCCTCCTGCGGGAAAAGAGCCAGGCGCTCACCGAGCGTGAGCGAGGCCCCAGGAGGCTCCCTGGGTGAGCGGGTTGGGCAGCGTCGTCCAGCTATCGCCGGGCGGGGCGCCCGCGAGCCGGGCGAGCAGGTGGGCCTTCACCCGGATCCGCTCGCCGAACAGGGCCTCGCGGTCGGCGCGCACGTCGGGGGTGTCGGGGAGCGCGTCGAAGGCCCGCCGCGCGGCCCGCGCCACGACGGCCCACAGACGTGACTCGGCGGTACGGTCGCCCTCTCCCAGCTGGGAGACGAGACTGCCGAACGTGGTGCCGACGAGCGAGCCGAACAGCTTGGCGTGCAGGACGCCGGGATCGTCGCTGAGCAGCCGCGGGCTGACCGGCGGCGTCCCGAAGCCGTTGCGGGCCAGCCGGGCCGGGCTGATGCGCACGTCGGCCAGGTCGCGGTAGACCAGCTCGACCGGGCGGCCCCGCCGGTCCAGCACGACCAGCAGGTTCTGGCCGTGGGCCTCCAGCGCGACGCCGAGGGCCAGCAGGCCGAGCGCCGCCGCCGTCGCCACGCCGGCGAAGGCCGCCAGCCACTCGCCGGCCTCCTCGCCGCGCGGCGCGTCCCACTGGCCCGGGGCGGTGAGGGCGGCGACGGGCAGCACGGTGTGGCCGGGCACGCGGGGCGTCGGATCGCGCAGCATGACCGACAGGTCGGCGGTGTGCTCGCCGCGCACGGCCCCCGCGGCGCCCGACAGGTAGCGGGCGATGCGCGGACGGCCGCCGAGCCGCGCCGACAGGGCGGTGAGCAGGTCCGACAGGGGGACGCAGTCGCGTACCGAGCCGGGGGAGATGTCCCTGACGCCGGAGGTCATCCGGGCGGTGAACGCCGTCTTGAGGTGCGGGCCGCCGTCCAGGGGCGCGAGGGTGCGTACGGACATCAGCGGATGGCACGGCAACGCCCCGATCGCGTACGGGCGCACCCCCAGCCCGGCCAGCACGTGCCGGGTCTGCCAGGGGTGGACGGGCAGCAGCAGCCGGTCGCCGTCCATGAGCGAGCCCGGCCACGGCCCGGTGACCAGGCATTCGGCGGCGGGCACCGCGACCAGGTCGAGCGCGACGACGGGCCGGTGCTCCGGCATGTACGCCAGTTGCTCGGCCACCGACACCCCCGGCCGGTTGCGGCAGCCCGGATGGTAGGGATGGCCGTCGACCACGCTCTGCTCGTACCGTTCCGGTCCCGGCTCGCGCGGCGGGGAGGCCGCGCCCGCCCGGGACAACGCCAGGGAGGCGACGCTGTTGTCCAGGTCGGCGACCAGCCCGTCCGCGCCGGGCAGGCCGAGCGCCGCCAGCAGCTCGGCCGGGTCGCGGTAGGGGACGCCGTCCAGCCGCAGCACCGGCTCGTCGGCCAGGTCGTAGGGCAGCCGGGCCCGGCCGGTCAGCTCGCGCCCGTCCGAGAGCCGTACGCACAGGCCGTCATCCGCGGCGACCGGCGCGGCGAGGCCCGGCAGGGGCTCGCAGAGCAGGCCCCGCCACAGCCGTCCCATGACGGCGGCCCGCGCCCCCGGCAGGGCCGCGGCGTAGCCGGGCGTGAGGTCCGGGCGCACGGCGGCCAGCTCCCGCGCGAACCGCGCCGCAGAATGCCGCATGAACCCCCCCGGTCACCAGGAACATGCCCAGGTGAGAACCCTGTGGACACTGATCGGTACAAAAGGGTAGGACAGGTCGCCATGGCATATATCGACGGCCTCCTCCCACCGGCCGGTCCGGCACCCGAGGCGCACGACCACCAGGCCGCGGACGAGGCCACGGCCCTCGCGGTGACGGCCCTGCTCAACTGCCTGCTCCGCGAGGTGGCCCAACCCGCCGAGGACGGCGGGTGGCTGCTGCCCGCGACCGGGCACACCCTGAACGTCCGCCCCGGACGGTACCCCGGCGCCCCCGCCCTGCGCACCCCCGACGGCCCGCGCCCGCTCTCCCTGGCCGCCCTGGTGGCGCTCACCGAGGACGAGCTGCGGACGCGCACCGGCCACGCCAACCCGTCCCTGGCCAAGGAGATCATGGAGAGCAGGGACGTCATGGCCGCGCTGCTGTCGGCCCAGCGCGCCACCACCCCGCCCGCCGACCTGTACCTGCGCTCGGAGCAGGCGCTCGTCGCCGGTCACCGCTACCACCCGGCCCCCAAGGCGCGCGGCGGATCAGGCCCGGACGCCTGGCTGCGCTACTCGCCGGAGGCGCGCGCGAGCTTCGTGCTGCCGCTGCTCGGGGTGCCCGCCGAGGCGCTGGTCGAGCAGGGCGACGCGAGCGCGCTCGACCGGCTCGGCCCGCCCGCCCCCGACGGCCTGACGCTGCTGCCCGCCCACCCCTGGCAGGTGGAGCTCCTGGGCGGCCTCAAGGAGCTGCGCCACCTCGGCGTCACGCCCGAGCGGGCGGTGGCGACGGCCTCGATCCGCACGGTGTACCTGCCGGAGGCGGACCTGTTCTGCAAGTTCAGCCTGGACGTGCGGATCACCAACGACATCCGCCGCCTGTGGCTGCACGACCTGCGCTGGCTGGGCCTGATCGACGACCTGCTGGGCGTGGCGTTCGACGACCTGCCCGCGCACCGGCCGCGGCCCGCCGTCCTCGGTGACCGCGGTTACCGCAGCCTGGAGCTGGGCGGGGACGGCGGCGAGGCGCTGGCGGTGATCGTCCGCGACGGGCTGGGCGGGCGCCTGCGACCGGGGCTGACGGCGCTGCTGGCCGCCGGGGTCAGCGAGGGCTTCCCCGGCAACCCGCTGGACGGCCTCGACGCCGGCCAGGCGCTCGTTTGGTGGCGGCGTTACCTCGACCACGTCGTGCCGCCGGTCCTGCACGCCTACTTCCGCCACGGCGTGGTGCTCGAATGCCACCTGCAGAACGTGCTCGTCGGCGTGGACGACCGGGGCCTGCCCGGCCAGGCGATCTTCCGCGACCACGAAGGGGTGAAGCTGACCGCGGACCGCCACAGCCTGCCCGGCGCCCGCACGCCCGTCGTGAGCCCCGCCTACGGCTGGGAACGGCTGCTGTACTGCCTGGTCGTCAACAACCTCTGCGAGATCGCCGGAGCCGTCGCCGAGCGGCACCCCGAGCTGCGGGACGAGCTGTGGGCCGAGGCCGGATCGGTGTTCGCCGGCTGCGCCGAGGACCACGGCGGTCCGGAGGAGCTGCGCGAGCTGCTCGCCGGCGCGTACGTGCCCGCCAAGGCCAACCTGCTGCTGCGCTGGCTGGAGGCGGACGGCGCCGACATGCGCTGCGTGCCGACGCCCAGCCCTTTGCGACTCTTTACGCCATAAGCTATCCTCGCCGAGGGCAACAGTTTACGGTGTATCGAATTCAGGGAGGCCGCCGGTGACCACGGCGACGCTGCACGACGGAAGCACCATCGAGACAGAGGTCCACGGCTCCGGCCCGGTCCTGCTCCTGGCCGTCAACCCCCAGCCGATCGAGGGCGAGGCGGCCGAGGAGATGCGGAAATGGGGGGCCGACCCCGCGCTCGGCCGCTCGCTCATCGACGGCCTCTCCGACGGCTTCCGCGTCGTGGCCTTCGACTACGAGGGCCACGTCCTGGCCCGTCCCAAGCCGGACACGCTCACCCCCGGCAACGTGGCGGCCGACCTGCTCGCGGTGGCCGACGCGGTGGGGGCCGACCGGTTCGCCTACTACGGCTACTCCTGGCTGGCCCTCAGCGGCCTCCAGCTCGCCCTGCGCACCGACCGGCTCTCGGCGCTGGTCATGGGCGGCTTCCCGTCGCTCGGCGGGCCCTACGCCGAGATGCTGAAGGTCACCGAGGCCACGTACCGGATGGCCGTCGAGCCGAAGACCGCCACGCCGCCGGCCACGGGAACGGGCGAGCCGGGCGACTGGTCGTCGACCGAGGTGACCCTGAGCGAGGGCCAGGCCAGGCAGTTCGCCACCCTGTACCGGGCGCTGCGCGGGTTCGACGACAGCCAGGTGCGCCTGTCCTGCCCCCGCCTGTGCTTCGTCGGCTCGGCCGACGAGATCGTCTACGACGAGCGGTGGGGCGGCGCCCACGTCAGCATCGCCGGCCCGGTGGTCCGCGAGCGGGCCGCCATCGAGGCGCTGGGCTGGGACGTCGAGGTGCTCGACGGGCTCGACCACGCCGGGGCCATGCAGGCGGCGAACGTGCTGCCCATCCTGCGGCCCTGGCTGGAGAAGGCGCTGTTTCCCCCGGCCTGAGCTGGGCAGTTGCCCCGGCGGGTCGGGGAACGGGGGGACCATGGCGAAGCGGAACGGCCGCGACGGCGTTCAGCCGGTCGACGAGCCCATCGGGCAGCTTGAACTCGTGCACGCCTTCGAATCCGGCCCGATGCCGACCGGCGTCACGGTCTCCCGTGCCGGCCGGATATTCGTGAACTTCCCCAAATGGGGTGACGACGTTCCGGCGACCGTGGTCGAGCTGCGCGACGGCGACGTCGTCCCCTACCCCGACCAGGAGTGGAACACCGAGGCCGACGAGCCGTCGAAGTGGCTGGTCTCGGTGCAGAGCGTGGTCGTCGATCCCATGGACCGGCTGTGGATCCTGGACACCGGCAGCCCGATGTTCCGGCCCACCAGGAAGGGCGGGCCGAAGCTCGTCTGCGTGGATCTGGAGACCGACACCGTGGTCAAGGTCATCATGTTCGACCGCGGTGTCGCCCTGGAGACGTCCTACCTCAACGACGTGCGGTTCGACCTGCGCAAAGGGGTCGCCTACCTGACCGACTCCGCCGACAAGGGGCCCAACGGGATCATCGTCGTCGACCTGGCCAGCGGGCAGGCGTGGCGCCGGCTGCACGACCACCCGAGCACCAAGGCGCAGCGGCCGCCGGACTTCGTGCCCGTCGTGGAGGGCCGGCCGTTCCTGGAGCGGCCGCAGGACGGCCCGCCGTCGCCCGTCCTGATGGGGTCGGACGGCATCGCGCTCCCGGCCGGCGGCGAGCGGCTCTGGTACTGCCCCCTGCTCTCCCGCCGCTGGTACAGCGTGTCCACGGACGCCCTGGTCGACCGCACGCTGGACGACGCGGAAGTGGCGGCGACGGTCAGGGACGAGGGCGACAAGGGCGGCTCGGCCGACGGCCTGGAGGCCGACGACGCCGGGCGCATCTACCTGACCGACTGGGAGCACAACGCGGTGCTGCGCCGGATGCCCGACGGCACGATCGACACCCTGGTCCACGACGCCCGCCTGCTCTGGCCGGACACGCTGTCCGTGGCCGACGGCCACCTGTA
Organism: Nonomuraea sp. NPDC049637; assembly: GCF_040675235.1. Lineage (NCBI taxonomy): Bacteria > Bacillati > Actinomycetota > Actinomycetes > Streptosporangiales > Streptosporangiaceae > Nonomuraea > Nonomuraea sp. NPDC049637. The sequence continues at coordinate 61,065 of NZ_JBFAOM010000003.1, read as the reverse complement.
CGTGACCGCCAACCAGCTGCACCGGCAGGCCAGGTTCCAGGAGGGGCGGGACCGGCGGCGGTACCCGTACGCGCTGTTCCGGGTGCCGATCGACGCCGGGCCGGTCCGGCTGGTCTAGCGGCGCGGGCGGGCGGGGACTGGGTCATGGTTTGCCGCCTTCCCCTACGCGGTATGCCCGCTACGTAGAGGTACTGATCGGATACCGAACGACGTCATCGCTGAACCTCTGCAATGGCCACTTGGGGGGCTTAAGGCCGATGAATGCCGCTAAATACGACTGGTTTCCTGACGGCGTGACCGTCCTGGGGGCGTCATGTCGCTGAACGCACGCATCGGCAGGATCGAGAGCCTGCTCGAACGGGCCGAGCCGCCCGCCGTCGAGCTGGCCCAGGCCCTGCTCGACCTCTACGGCGAGGGCCTGACGCGGATCATGGCCGCGGCCGACGACGACCTGGCCGCCCGGCTGGCCGCCGACGACGTGGTCGCGCACCTGCTGCTGCTGCACGACCTCCACCCGATCGACGTGCGGACCCGGGTCGAGGACGCGCTGCGCGGCACCGGCGCCGAGGTGGTCGCCGTCGAGGGCGACCTCGTACGCCTGCGGCTCCCCGACGACGGGAGCTCGGCGGACGCGGTGCGCCGGGCGGTGCGCGACGCGGCCCCCGAGGTCGAGCAGGTCGAGATCGTCGGGTCGGCGTCCGGCGTGGGGGCCGGCAGATGGACCACGTGAGACGCATCGCCCGCGCCGTCCTCTACGGGGGCTACCTGCTGTGGCCCAGCCGCCACTCGGCCTCGCCCGGCCGGCGGCGCTGGACGTTCGGCGGCGTGCACCCCGAGTCCTACGGCCGGGCGCACGAGGGCAACCCGTGGCTGACCCAGACCCAGTGCCTGCTGGAGGCCGGCGGCGACGACGTCGTGGACGTGCACGTGCGCTTCCTGCACCTGGTCACCTGCGAGGTGGCCGTGCGGCGCGCGGGCGAGCTGGTCTGCGTGCCCGAGCTGACCGTCGGCGGCGCCCGGCACCTGCCCAGGGAGGAGGCCAAGGAGCGCGAGGTGGCCGAGACCGGGCTGCGCCTGGCCGACCTGCTGGCCCGCCCGGTCGGCATGGAGATCCACGTGCCGCCGGGCCAGCGGGCCGAATGGCTCGACGGCGAGGGCGTGCTGCTGCGCGGCTGGGAGGCGCTGAGCGGCCGGGCCGAGGTGTTCGCCGAGCGGCTGCGCGAGGGCCTGTTCCGGCTCACCGTCCGGGTGGCGAACACCAGCCCGTGGCAGGGCGACTCGCGCGCGGAGGCCATGAAGCACACCCTGATCTCCGCGCACACGGTCGTGAGCTCGCCGGGCGGCCGGTTCGTCTCGCTGACGGAGCCGCCCGAAGGGCTGCGCGCGCTCGCCGCGGGCTGCCACAACATCGGCACCTGGCCGGTGCTGGTGGGCGAGGAGGGCGACCGGCACACGATGTTGTCGGCCCCGGTCATCCTCTACGACCATCCCAAGGTCGCGCCGGAGAGCGGCACGTTCGACGACACGGAGATCGACCAGCTCCTCGACCACTGCGCCGCGCTCACCCCGGAAGAGCTCATGCGGCTGCACGGCACCATGCGGGAGACGTGACATGGACACTCGGTACCCGACGGAACGGCAGGCCCCGGCCGAGGCGATCGTCGACGGCGTGCGGCTGGCCCCGGGCAGCCGGGTGCGCCTGCGCCCGAAGAGCCGCGCCGACATCCTCGACCTCGCGCTCAACGGCCGCCTCGCGGTGATCGAGAGCGTCGAGCGGGACGACGACGGCGGCTTCCACGTCGGCGTCACCCTCGCCGGCGACCCGCTGCGCGACCTGGGCGAGTCCAGGCTGCCGTGCCACCGGTTCTTCTACTCGGCCGAGGAGCTCGAACCGGTCGGAGGGGGCTGCCGCCCGCGCGTCCTGGTGGCCGGGATCGGCAACGTCTTCCTCGGCGACGACGGCTTCGGCGTCGAGGTCGTGCGCCGCCTGGCCGACGACGACCTGCCCGCCGACGTGCTCGACTTCGGCAGCCGCGGCCTCGACCTGGCCTACGCGCTCCAGCGCGACTACGAGGCCGCGATCCTGGTGGACGCCGCGCCGCGCGGCGAGCCGCCGGGCACGCTCACCCTGCTCGAACCGGACATGCCCGGCCTGGACGTCCCCGGCGGCATCGCGGCCGAGAGCCACGGCCTCGACCCGGTCAAGGTGCTGCGCATGGCCCGCGAGCTCGGCCGGGTGCCCGCGCGGGTGCTGGTGCTGTGCTGCGAGCCGGCCCGGCTGGTCACCGACGACGTGCTGGTGGAGCTGAGCGAGCCGGTGCGCGGGGCGGTCGAGGAGGCGGTGCGGATGGTGCGCTCGCTGGTCATGGACGTGCTGGCGGAACGGGCCTGACCTCGTCGGGCGGAACGGGCCTGGCCCCGTCGGGGGCGCCGGGCACCGAGCGCATGCGACCGATGATGGCGGTCGTCGAGCGGTCGGGCAGGTAGTCCAGCACCAGCACCTCGCCGCCGAGCGAGCGCACCAGCGGCGCCTCCGGCAACATCTCCGGGGTGTAGTCGCCGCCCTTGACGTAGATCTCCGGCCTGATGAGCCTGAGCAGGCGTTCCGGGGTGTCCTCGTCGAACTCGGTCACGTAGTCCACGTCGTTCAGCGCGGCCAGCACCGACATGCGGTCCTCGCACGGGTTGAGCGGGCGCCCCGGGCCCTTGAGCCGGGTGACGCTGGCGTCGCTGTTGACCGCGACCACGAGCACGTCCCCGAGCTGCCCCGCCTGCTCCAGGTAGCTGACGTGGCCCCGGTGCAGCACGTCGAAGCAGCCGTTGGTGAACACGATCCGCTCGCCCCTGCGCCGGTGCTCGTCCAGGAGCTGGGCCAGGCGCTCGGCCGCCTGCACGGTGCCCTCCTGGCGGCGCAGGGCGCGCAGCAGCTCGTAGCGGGTGCAGATGGACGTGCCGGAACGGCGTACGACCACGCCGGCCGCGGCCTGGCCCGCCTCGGCGGCCTCCTCCGGCGTCGCGCCGGCGGCCAGCCAGAGCGAGAAGGCGGCGGTGTAGGTGTCGCCCGCGCCGGTCGCCATGTGCTGCGGCGCGGGCCGGGCGTAGGTCCGGTACGGCGGGCAGCCGGCCCGGTGCAGCAGCGTGCCCTCGCCGTCCAGGGTGGTCACCACGATCCGGGCCCCGGTGGCGGCCAGGATCTGCGCGGAGCGCGCCATCAGGTACGCCGGCCGGTCGGCCGCGGCGTCCACCGTCTCGCCGAGCAGGCCCACCACCTCGGCGTAGTTGGGCAGCACCGCCGCCGGCGCGCACTCGACCCAGGGCGCGACCGCGTGCGCGTCCACCACGAGCAGCGGCAGCCCGGCCAGCGCCCGGCGCACCGCCGGGGTGAACACGCCGCCGCCGTAGTCGCAGGCCACGACGACGTCCGCGCCGGCCACGGCCGCGGAGACGCGGGCCAGCAGCTCGCGTTCGGCCTCGGGCGGGATGACGTCGAGGTCCTCCTCGTCGTAGCGGGCGGTGAGCTGGCCGCTGGTGACCAGCCGCCGCTTGTGCGCGGTACGCCGCCCCGGCACCGCCTGCAGGTCCGTCTCCACGCCGAGCAGGCGCAACGCCTGGACGAGCTGGTCGCCGCAGGCGTCGTCGCCCACGACGCCGACGAGCCGGACGCGGGCCCCGAGCGCCGCCAGGTTGGCCGCGGTGTTGCCGGCCCCGCCCGGCGCGTCCTCGACCGCCTCCAGGCTCATCACGGGCACCGGCGCCTCCTGGGCCAGCCGCTTGGCCGAGCCGTGCAGCCACGAGTCGAGCATGACGTCGCCGACGACGACCGCGCTGACCGTCTCTTCCCTCAGGGTGCCCATAGAAGGCGAGTACCTGTAGAAGCCCAGCTCAAACGCATATCGGCTCAAATAGGTTCGTCCGAAACCGAAGTTATGGACCATCCCTGCCGGGTAGCCCGGCCGCTATGTACGGCCCTTCGGACACCGGGCCGCCGCCCAGGCGGGGCTGCCGCCCGGAGCTGCCGGTCACTGTCGCGGACAGGAGCGCGGAATGCTACGACTACATGCCGGGGACCCCATGACGGCCCGGCCGGGCCTGGTCGAGGGCGTGCGGAGCATCGCCGTCCTGCGGGCCAACGCGATCGGCGACTACCTGGTCGCGCTGCCGGCCATCGAGGCGATCAAGGCGGCCTACCCCGACGCCCGGCTCACCCTGCTCGGCACGCCGTGGCACGCCGAGTTTCTGTCCGGGCGCCCCGGGCCGGTGGACGACGTGGTGGCGCTGCCGCCGATCACGGGGGTCTCGACGTCGGAGACCGGCTACCCGGTGCCCGGCGGGGCCCGCGCCGAGCTGCGGGAACGGGCGTTCGACCTGGCGGTGCAGATTCACGGCGGCGGGCGCTTCTCCAACCCGTTCATGCGGTCGCTCGGGGCGCGGGTGACCGCCGGGCTGCGTTCCCCGGACGCCGAGGAGCTGGACCGGTGGGTGCCCTACACGTACTTCCAGCACGAGACGCTGCGTTTCCTCCAGGTCGCCGAGCTGGTCGGCGGGGTCGCCGAGCGGCTCGAACCGCTGGTGGCCGTCACCGCCCGCGACCGGGCGGAGCTGGCCGAGTCGTTCGGCGAGCCGCCGGCCGGGCTGGTCGCGCTGCATCCGGGGGCGACGGACCCGCGGCGGCGCTGGCCCCCCGAACGTTTCGCCGAGGTGGCCGACCGGCTGGGCCGGCCCGTCGCGGTCACCGGGAGCTGGGCCGAGAAGGACCTGGTGGAGGCGACGGTCGCGGCCATGCGCGGGCGCGCGCAGCCGGTGATCCCCGTCGTCGGCACGCTCACCCTCGGCGGCCTGGCCGCCCTGTACGAGCGCTGCGCCCTGGTGGTCGCCAACGACACCGGCCCGCGCCACCTCGCCGCGGCCGTCGGCACGCCCACGGTGGCCGTCTACTCGTGCGTCAACGTCATCAACGCCGGGCCGCTCAGCAGGACCGCGCACCGGCCGCTGATCTCCTGGACCACCCGCTGCCCGACGTGCGGCGCGAGCGGCGTGGACGTGGAGGCGGAACGCTGCGAGCACGACGGGACGTGGGTCGCCGACGTCTCGGTGGACGACGTGACGGAACAGGCCGAAGACCTACTGAAGGGATACCGGGATGACTGACCAGGCCGTGCTGGACGAACTGCAGGAAGCTCTGGACGAGGCGTTCCGCGGACGGGACCGGGTGGCGATGCGCGAGGTGTACGCACGGGTCTCCGCGCACGTGCACATCCCCGCCGACATGCTGGCCCATCTCAACGAGCTGCCCGAGGGCAGCTACTCCAGGGAGGAGATGGCCGAGGCGATCAACGACGTCATCAGGCGGCGCGGCGAGCAGGACAGCCTGGGCCTGCTGAGCATCCCGCGGCAGCGGCCGGTGGAGGAGACCGCCGCCGCCGAGCGGGCCGTCGCCGACGACACGCCGCTGGAATCCCTCAACCCGCCCGGCAACCCGCCGGACGACGGCCAGGCCCCGGAGTTCCGTGAACCGTAGAGGCTCATCAAACTAGACCGTTCGTTCTCAAATGTGGTAGCTTCGCCGCGTGGCACGGAGCAAGGAGTTCGATCCCGAGGTCGCGCTCGACCGCGCGCTCGACCTGTTCTGGGAGCGCGGTTACGAGGCGACCTCGATGGCCGACCTGGTGGAGCGGCTGGGGCTGGCGCGGGCCAGCATCTACGGCACCTTCGGCGGCAAGCGGGAGCTCTACGTCAAGGCGCTGGAGCGCTACCTGGCCCGGCGCAACGTGGTCGAGCCGCTGGCCCAGCCGGGGCCCGCGGTGCCGGCCGTACGCGCCTTCCTCGACGCGTACGTGGCCGAGATCCTCGCCGACGAGCTGCGGCGCGGCTGCATGGTCGTCAACACGGCCGTGGAGTTCGCCTCGCGCGACGCCGAGCTGGCCCGCCGGGTGACGGCGAGCTGGGCCGAGCTGGAGACCGCGCTGGCCGCCGCGCTGGTGCGCGCCCGCGCCCAAGGGGAGATCCCCGAGTCCAAGGACCCCTACGCGCTGGCCAGGTTCCTGCTCGTGCTGCTCCAGGGGCTGCGCGTGCTCGGGCGGGCCGACCCCGACCCGCGCCGGCTGCGCGACGCGGTCGAACAGGCCATGGTCGCCGTACAAATTTGAGACCGATCGTTCTAGGAGTTTGTGGTGTTCGAAGGAAAAGTCGTGCTTGTCACCGGGGCCACCGGGGTCGTGGGCCGGGCCGCCGCGCTGGCGTACGCCAGGAAGGGCGCGTCCGTGCTGGCCGCCGGGCGGGACACCGCGCGGCTCGGCGCGGTGGTCAAGGAGATCGAGGCGGCGGGCGGCCGGGCTTCCGGCTTCACCGCGGACGTCACCGACTCGGCCTCCGTCGCCGCCATGGTGCAGGCCGCCGTCACCCGCTACGGCGGGCTGGACGTGGCGCTGAACGCCGCGGGCGTCTTCGGCATGCTGGCCCCGGTGGCCGACTACGACGAGGACACCTGGGACACCGTGCTCGCGGTCAACCTCAAGGGCGTGTTCCTGTCGATGAAGCACGAGATCGCCTACATGCGCGATCACGGCGGCGGCGTGATCGTCAACGTGGCCAGCAACCTCGGCGCCCACTGGCGTCTGCCCGGGGCCGCCGCCTACGCCGCCTCGAAGGCCGCGGTGAGCCACCTGACCCGCACCGCCGCCCGCGACCACATCGCCGACGGCGTGCGCGTCAACGCCGTCAGCCCCGGCCCCGTCGACTCGCCCATGTCCACGCGTCCCGGCGAGACGCCCGCCGAGCGCGACGAGCGCATGCGGCACGCCCTGCCCATCGGCCGCGTCGCCGCCCCGGAGGAGATCGCCGCCGCCGCGCTGTGGCTGTCCTCGCCGGAGTCCAGCTTCGTCGTCGGCCAGGACCACGTGATCGACGGCGGCGCCACGGCCTGACTCAGCCGGCGGCCACGGGCGGGCGGGTCTCCTTCATGGCCAGCACCGCCACCAGGCTGATCAGCCCGACGCCGGCCATGTACGCCGACACCGACAACGACGTGCCGGTCGCCTCGTGCAGGGCCGTCGCCACCAGCGGGGCGAACCCGCCGCCGAGCAGCGCGCCGACCGCGTACGAGAAGGAGACCCCGCTGTAGCGGTAGCGCGGCTCGAACATCTCGGCGAACAGCGCCGACTGCGGCCCGTACGTCGCGGCCAGGCCCACGTTGAGCACCACCACGGCGACCACCATCAGCGCCGCCACCTTGGTGTCCACCAGCAGGAAGAACGGCACGGCCCAGACCACGAGAAGCACCGAGCCGGCCAGGTAGACCGGCTTGCGGCCGATCCGGTCCGACCAGATCGCCGTGGCCACGATCCCGGCCAGCCAGGTCAGGCTGCCGACGATCACCACGACGAGCATGAGGTTCCTGCTCACCTTCAGCACCTGGGTGCCGTAGGACAGCAGGTAGGCGAGGAACACGTAGCCGATCGCGGTGTTGGCGACGAAGCTGGCCGAGGCGATCAGCAGCGACCGCGGCCGCTCGCGGAAGACGTCGAGGACGGGCCGCCTGCTGCGGGCCTGCTCGGCGGACAGCGCCCGGAACACCGGCGTCTCGGTCACCCGCAGCCTGATGAACAGCCCGACCGCGACCAGCACGACGCTGAACAGGAACGGCAGCCGCCAGCCCCAGCTCGCGAACTGCGCCTCCGACAGCCCGGCCGTCACCGCGACGTACACCAGTTGCGCCAGGATCAGCCCGGCGGGCACGCCCACCTGGGAGTACAGCCCGTACCGGCCGCGCCTGCCGGGCGGGGCGTGCTCGACGGCGAGCAGCGCCGCGCCGCCCCACTCGCCGCCCGCGCTGAGCCCCTGGAGCAGCCGCAGGACCAGCAGCAGGATCGGGGCCGCCACCCCGATCCGGTCGTAGGTGGGCAGCAGCCCGACGCCGACCGTGGCCGCGCCCATCAGCAGCAGGGACGCGACCAGCATCGCCTTGCGCCCGAGCCGGTCGCCGAAGTGCCCCCACACCAGGCCGCCCACGGGCCGGGCCAGGAACCCGACGCCGAGCGTGGCGAACGCGGCCAGGGTGCCCGACGCGGGCGAGAGCGGGGAGAAGAACTGGGAGCCGAAGACCAGCGCGGCGGCCGTGGAGTAGATGAAGTAGTCGTACCACTCGATCGTGGTGCCGACCGCGCTCGCCATGGCGACGCGACGGAGTTGGGCGGGGTCCGGCTCTGCTGCCTCGTGGGTCATGGCGCCTCCCTCGACGCCAGAGTAGATCTTCCTCCGCCCGCTTCCCAGCGGCCCGGGGCAGGCGTCCCTAGAACGCCACCCCGCACCGCAGGATCACGTTCGCGTACGGCGTGGCCTCTCCGGTGCGGACGGCCAGCCGCACCCCCGCCGACAGCCGCTTCAGCTCCTCGTGCGGCACGTACGCCAGCCCCGGCAGCCGGGCCGCGAGCAGCTCGGCGCAGCCGGGGTTGCCCGCGCGCACCTCCTCGGCCGCCGTGGCCCCCTCGACGACGAGCTCGGCGAGCAGCCCGCCGAGCACGTCGGCGAAGGCCGGGATGCCCGGCAGGAAGGCCAGGTCGACGACCCGCACGCCGGGCGGCACGGGCATCCCGCTGTCACAGACCAGCACCTGGTCGGTGTGGCCGAGCCGGGCCATGGCCCCCGCCAGCTCGGCGTTCAGAATCCCCGCGCGTTTCACTGGAAGTCCGCGACGTTCTCCTTGGTCGCCACCTTGACGGGCACGGCCACCGTCTTGTCGATGGTCTCGCCCTTGGCGGCCTTGACCGCGGCCTGCACCGCCTGCTGGCCGAGCAGCGACGGCTGCTGGGCGACGCTGGCGGCCAGCGTGCCCGCCTGCACCGCCTTCAGGCCGTCGGGGGTGCCGTCGAAGCCGACGACCTTGACCTGCCGGCCGGCCTTGGCGCCCAGGGCCTTGATCGCGCCCAGCGCCATCTCGTCGTTCTCGGCGAAGACGCCGGTGATGCCGGGGTTCGACTGGAGCATGTTGGTCATGACGTCGAGGCCCTTGGTGCGGTCGAAGTCGGCCGGCTGCTTGGCCACGACCCTGATGTTCGGGTACGCGGCGATGCCCTCGGCGAAGCCCTGGCCCCGGTCGCGCGAGGCCGACGTGCCCGCCGTGCCCTGCAGCACGACCACGCTGCCCTTCTCGCCGAGCTGCTTGGCCAGCTCCTGGGCGGCCAGCTTGCCGCCGGCCACGTTGTCGGAGGCCACGGTCTGGGCCACCTCGGCGCCGTTGACGCCGCGGTCGGCCGCGATCACCGGGATCTTCACCCGGTCCGCCGCCTTGACCGCCGGGGCCGCCGCGTCGGAGTCGACCGGGTTGACGATGATCGCCTTCATGTTCTGGCTGGTGAAGTTCTGGACCTGGTTCACCTGCTGGGAGGCGTCGTTCTGGGCGTCGGTGACGGTCAGCGTGACGCCCTCCTTCTTGGCCTCCGCCTCCGCGCCGCTGCGCAGCTGCACGAAGTAGGGGTTGTTCAGGGTCGACACCGACATGCCGATCTTGATGTCCCCGCCCCCCGAGGACGAGCCTCCGGAGCCGCCGTCGCCGGAGGAGCCGCAGGCGGCCAGGCCGAGCGTGAGCGCGGCGCCGGCCATGACAATCGCGGGAATCCGCATGATCTTTACTTCCTTTTCCTAGTTCGTTCCCCTGCGCCGCAGGGTGTCGACGAGGACCGCGAGCGCGATCACCACGCCGATCACGACCTGCTGCCAGAACGCCGAGACGGACAGCAGGTTCAGCCCGTTGCGCAGCACGGCGAGGATGAGCGCGCCGACGAAGGTGCCGAGCGCCCTGCCCTTGCCGCCGGACAGGCTCGCGCCGCCGATGACGACGGCCGCGATCGCGTCCAGTTCGTAGCCCGCCGCGGCCTGCGGCTGCGCCGAGGCCAGCCGGCTGGCCAGGACGATCCCGGCCACCGCCGCGAAGGCGCCGGACAGCGCGTACGTGATGAGCTTCTGCCGGTTGACCTTGATGCCGGACAGCCGGGCGGCCTCCTCGTTGCCGCCGATGGCGTACATGGCCCGGCCCGGGTACGTGCGGTTGAGCACCACGGCCGCGATCACGCCCATGACCAGCATCACCAGCACCGGGATCGGCAGGTAGTCGCCGAGCGTGTCGCCCAGGTGCGAGACCGAGTCGGGCATCGCGATCGGGCTGCCCTGCGAGATGACCAGCGCCAGGCCGCGGGCGATGCCCAGCATGGCCAGCGTGGCGATGAACGGCGGCAGCTTGCCGTACGCGATCAGGGCGGCGTTGACCAGGCCGCACACGACGCCGACGGCCAGCGAGACCACGACGGCGACCGGCCAGGGCAGCCCGGCGCTGGTGGCGGTCCAGGCCAGCACGATCGCCGACAGCGCGGCGACCGAGCCGACGGACAGGTCGATGCCGCCGGTGACGATCACGAACGTGGCCCCGAAGGCCAGGATCGCGGTGACGGCCGCCTGGACGCCGACGTTGAGCAGGTTCGTCACGCTGAGGAAGTCGGAGGACAACAACGACAGCGCCACGACCAGCACGACGAGCGCGGCGAGCGCGCCGTTCTCGGCGAACCAGGCCGCGGCGGGCGACCGGCGGCCGGTGAGCTTGTTCGGAACGGTGCTACTTGGCACGGGGACCCTCCACATCCGTGACCGCGAGGGCCATGACGTCGTCTTGCGTGGCCCCGGCCGCGGGCAGCTCGCCGACGAGCCTGCCGCGGGCCATGACCAGAATGCGGTCGCTCATGCCGAGCACCTCCGGCAGGTCGCTGGAGATCATGAGCACGGCGTGCCCGGAGGCGGTGAGCGCGTTGATGAGCTGGTAGATCTCGACCTTGGCCCCGACGTCGATGCCGCGGGTCGGCTCGTCGAGGATGAGCACGCCCGCGTCGGCGACCAGCCACTTGCCGATGACGACCTTCTGCTGGTTGCCGCCGGACAGCGTGCGGACCTCCTGGTCCAGGCCGGTCATCCGGATGCCGAGCTGCTCGGCCACCTTCCCGGCGGCCCTGCGCTGGCCGGCGCGGTCGACGAAGCCGGCGCGAGTGGCGGCGCGCATGGTGACCAGGCCCAGGTTCTCGGCCACGTCCGCGCCGAGCACCAGGCCCTGGCCCTTGCGGTCCTCGGGGACCAGGCCGAGCCCGGCCTCCATGGCGGCGTGCACGTCGCCGGGCGCGAGGCGGGTGCCGCGGACGACCACCTCGCCGGTGTCGTAGCGGTCGGCGCCGAAGACGGCCCGCGCGACCTCGGTGCGGCCGGCGCCGACCAGCCCGGCGACCCCGACCACCTCGCCCGCGCGCACCTCGAACGAGACGTCGTCGAAGACGCCCCTGCGGCCGAGGCCGGAGACCTTGAGCAGGGCCTCGCCGCGTTCGGCGGCCTGCCGCGGGAACTGCTGGCCGATCGGGCGGCCCACCATGAGCCTGACCAGCTCGTCCTGGGCGGTGTCCGCGGGGATCTCGGTGACGGACCGGCCGTCGCGCAGCACGGTCACCCGGTCGCCGATCTCGGCGATCTCCTCCAGGTGGTGGGTGATGAACACGATCGAGACGCCCTCGTCGCGGAGCTGGCGGACGATCGTGAACAGCTTGGCGACCTCGCCGGAGGTGAGCACGGCGGTGGGCTCGTCCATGATGAGCACGCGGGCGTCGAGCGCGAGCGCCTTGGCGATCTCCACCATCTGCATGCGGGCGATGCCGAGCCGGGAGATCGGCGTCGTCGGGTCGACGTCCACGCCGACGCGGTCGAGCAGCGCCTTGGCCTGCCGTTCCATGCGCTTCTTGTCCACCAGCCCGAAGCGGCGCGGCGGGCGGCCGAGCGCCAGGTTCTCCGCGACGGTGAGCTGGGGGACCAGGTTGAACTCCTGGTAGATGGTGGCGATGCCGAGCCGCTGGGCGTCGCCCGCCGACCGGATGTCCACCGGCTGCCCGTCAACGGTGACGTGCCCGCCGTCCGGCCGGTACGCGCCCGACAGGATCTTGATCAGCGTGCTCTTGCCCGCGCCGTTCTCGCCGAGCAGGACGTGCACCTCGCCGGCGCGCAGGCTCAGATCGACGCCGTCGAGTGCCACGACGCCGGGGAAGACCTTGCGCAGGCCCTCGGCCTTGAGTATCTCCGCGCTCACTCCATGATCCCTTTCCGCTCGCATGATCGGCGAATCACCAGGCGCGCCGGCAGGACGTGCGAGTCGGCCGCCTGCCCGCTCTGGATCCGGCCGATCACGAGCCGCACGGCCAGGCGCCCCATCTCGGCCGTCGGCTGGGCGATGGCGGTGATCGGCGGGGCGGTGTGCTTGAACCAGGTCACGTCGTCGAAGGAGGCGACGGCCACGTCGGCGGGGATGCGCAGGTTCCGGGCCTGGATCTCCTCCAGGCCGCCGAGCGTCATCAGGTTGTCGCCGAAGAAGATCGCCTCGGGCGGCTCGGGCAGGTCGAGCAGCTCGGCGGTGATGCGCCGGCCGCTGCCCTCGCGGAAGTCGCCGGGGCGCACGTACTCGGGGCGCACCTCCAGGCCCTCGGCGGCCATCGCGGCGGCGAAGGCGGCCGTGCGCTCGCGGCCGGTGGACAGGGTGGCCGGGCCGGAGGCCAGAGCGATCCGGCGGTGGCCCTGCTCGCGCAGGTGGCGGACCAGCTCGGCGATGGCGGCGGCGCCGTCGGAACGCACGGAGGGCACGTCGAGCCCGGAGATCGTGCGGTCGAGGAACACCACCGGCCGGCCGGCCTCGGCCAGCTGCTGCACCAGCGGGGTAACCTCGGCGGTCGGGCAGATCAGCAGCCCGTCGACGCGCTGCTCCAGCAGCGTGCGCACGTAGTGGTCCTGCTGGTCGGCGCGCTCGTCGGCGTTGCCCATGACGACCGTGAAGCCCTCGCGCCTGGCCTCGTCCTCGACGCTCCTGGCCAGCTCGGTGAAGAACGGGTTCAGGACGTCGCCGATGATCAGGCCGATCGTCCTGGTCGCGGTGGTGCGCAGGGAGCGGGCGACGGCGTTCGGCACGTAGTTGAGCGCGCTCATCGCGTCGTAAACCCGGCGCCGGGTCTCCTCGTTGACCGAGGGGTTGTCGTTGAGCACGCGGGAGACCGTGGCGACGGAGACACCGGCCTGTGCGGCGACGTCCTTGATCCTTGCCATCGTTCCTCCGTGTAATCGATTACACGGCAGCTTATGAAATCGATTACATGATTGGCAAAGTGAAATGGCTCACACCCCCGGGGGAGAGGGTGTGAGCCGGTTTCGGTGGCTCGGGCCTTCCGGACCTGCCCGGACCGCGCCCGGACCGCCGGGCCCGGGCCCGTCAGACCTTGCTGATGCGGACCGCGTCGGCGATGACGAGGCCCGTGCCGGCCGTCCACCGGCTGACGCCGACGACGTTGTAGGTGCCGGCGTTCAGCGAGAAGGTGCCGATGCTGCGCCAGCCTCCGCCGCCGGAGCGCTGGTCCACGAAGACGGTCTGGTTGCCGCCCGAGGCCGCCACGATGTACGGCGCCGAGCTGTTGTAGCCCGGATCCGACGGGTACCAGACCTCGACCTTGTACGTGCCCGCGCTGGGGATCGCGGCCTGGTACCAGGCGGGGTCGCTGGCGGCGACCGGGTCGGAGAATCGGTAGTCGGCGCCGTAACGCTGGCTGGAGTAGGCGGAGGTGCCCCAGTTGCCGCTGGCGGTGAACTGGCCGGAGGTGGCGTTGTCCACCGTGGTGGACCACGAGGGCGTGCCGCCGCCGGTCACGTAGTTCATGTACGTGGTCCAGTTCCAGTACGGCCCCGGATCGGTGTGGTCGGCTCCGGGAACCTCGTTGTGCCCGATGATGTGGGCGCGGTCCTTCGGGATGCCGTACTTGTCGCAGATGGCCTTGGTCAGGGCCGCCGACGCGCGGTACATGGCGTCGGTGAACCACGAGGACTCGCTGACGTAGCCCTCGTGCTCGATGCCGATCGACCTGGTGTTGTACGTCCAGTTGCCGGCGTGCCAGGCGATGTCCTTCTCGCGCACCATCTGGGTGATGGCGCCGTTGGAGGACTTCACGACGTAGTGCGCCGACACCTGCGCGGCCGAGTTCTGGAACCAGGAGATCGTCCCGGCGTACGAGCCCTGCGTCACGTGGATGACCACGCGGTCGATCGCGTAGCTCGACGGCCGGCTGGAGGCGGTGTAGTTGCTGGAGCTGGCCGGGACCCAGGCGGCCGGGCCGTAGTCGGTGCTGAGCACGCCGACGTCGCCCTGGGCGCTCAGGTCGCGGGCCTTAGCGTAGTCGCCGCGGTCGGCGGTGACCTCCTGGGGCTTGACCGTCACGCCGCGGGCCGTGATGCCGAGGCCGAGCTGCTCGTAGACCGAGTCGGCGTACAGCCGGGCGATCTCCGGCGAGGAGGCGTTGCCGTACTTGGCGACGGCCTGGTACCAGCGGCCGGCGTCCTTGCGGCCGGCGTCGTCGAGGCCGAGCTCGTCGGCGTAGGAGCGGAGCAGGGCGGCGCCGCCGAGGATGTTGGCGGCGTTGTCGGAGCGCAGCTTCTCGACCGGCAGGCTGGTGAGCTGGGCGGCCTTCTCCAGCGCGTGGGTGGTGGGGTTGCTGACCAGGTGCATCAGGCCGTAGCCGCCGCTGGCGCTGGGCTTGCCCTGGTGGTCGTCGAGGTGGGTCTCGGCGTAGGCGAGCGCGACCAGCAGATCGCGGGGTACGTCGCTGGCCGAGGCGGCCTTGGCGAACGCGGCAGGCAGCGCGGGCTCCCGGGCGGCCTGGGCGGCGGGCTGGCCCGCGGTGATCAGGGCGACGGTCAGGGCGGAGGTGGCGAGGGCAGCTAATCGCGTGCGGGCGAGAATCATGGGGGTGCTCCTCGTTGGGGGGTGACGGGTGGAACGCGGGCGCGGGTCCGCGGCCCCGCGTTTGGCCGCCGAATGCGGCCCAAGGTATGTCACCCCTGACACAATGTCGATAATTGACATTACAGACGTGTTAGGTGAAACTTTCCGCCCGCCGACCGGAGGGTGGCCGGAAAGTTGGGTCCCTGAAAACTATTGCGCTCCGCGATCAGGGGACTGAAACTTCCTTTCGTGACCGCGCTCCTGCGTACCGTCCTGGCGGCGCTCACCGCCGCCGCCGTCACCGCTGTCGTCACCGCCGTGGCTCCCGTCCCCGCCTCCGCCGCCCCCACCTCCTCTTCCGCAGCGGCCGCCTGCGCGACCGACCCCGCGACGCCCAAGCGGCAGCTCCGGGCCATGTGGATCTCCTCGGTGGCCAACATCGACTGGCCGAGCCGCACCGGGCTCAGCGTCTCCGCCCAGCAGGCGGAGTTCCGGGCCTGGCTCGACCTGGCCGTCGCCAAGCGCATGAACGCCGTGATCGTGCAGGTCAGGCCGACGGCGGACGCGTTCTGGCCGTCCCCGTACGAGCCGTGGTCGCAATGGCTGACCGGCACCCAGGGGACGAACCCCGGCTACGACCCGCTGGCGTTCATGGTCGGCGAGGCCCACGCGCGGAACCTGGAGTTCCACGCCTGGTTCAACCCGTACCGGGTCGCCAACAACGACGACCCCACCAAGCTGATCTCCACGCACCCCGCGCGGCAGCACCCCGACTGGCGCTTCGCCTACGGCGGGAAGCTCTACTACAACCCGGGCATCCCGGCGGTACGCGACTTCATCGAGGACGCGATCATGGACGCCGTCACCCGCTACGACGTGGACGGCGTGCACCTCGACGACTACTTCTACCCCTATCCCGTCAGCGGCCAGGCCATCCCGGACTCGGCCGCCTACGCCCAGTACGGCGGCGCGTTCCCGAACGTCGCCGACTGGCGGCGCGACAACGTCAACCTGCTCGTCCGCGAGCTCGGCCAGCGCATCCACACCGCCAAGTCGTGGGTGTCGTTCGGGATCAGCCCCTTCGGGATCTGGCGCAACTCCTCGACCGACCCGCTCGGCTCGCGCACCTCCGGCCTCCAGTCCTACGACGCGATCTACGCCGACAGCCGGCAGTGGGTCAAGCAGGGCTGGATCGACTACCTCGCGCCGCAGATCTACTGGCACATCGGGTTCTCCACGGCCGCCTACGAGGTGCTGACCGCGTGGTGGTCGGACGTCGTGCGCGGCACCCGCGTGCAGCTCGTCGTGGGACAGGCCGCCTACCGGGCCGGCGCCTCGGGCCAGGAGGCCGCCTGGCAGGACCCGGCCGAGCTGAGCGACCACCTGTACGACAACAGGAAACATCCCGAGATCGCCGGTGATGTGTACTTCAGCGCCAAGGACGTCAAGGCCGACCGGATCGGGGCGATCACCAAGCTGGTCGCCGACCACTACGCCAAGCCCGCCCTGCTGCCCGCCCGGGGCTCCGCGGCCGCGCCCGCCGCGCCGGTGATCACCGCGGCCACCGCGGGCTCGAACGGCGTCCAGCTCACCTGGACCGGCTCCGGCACGGCGTACGCGGTCTACCGCGTGGCCGGCACTCCGCCCTCGGCCGATCCGTGCTTCTTCGCCGACGCCCGCAACCTGATCGGCACGACCAGGCAGAAGTCCTACACCGACCCCGGCGGCGGGGCGTCCACCTACTACGTGACCGCGCTGAGCAGGACCCACCAGGAGAGCGCACCGAGCGAGGGCCGGTCGGCGGGCGGCACGGGCGGCTTCAGCGTCGTGATCGACAACGCCGACGCCGGTTTCACCGCCTCCTCCTCCTGGGGCACCTCCAGCTACTCCACCCAGGCCAACGGCGCCGACTACCGCTTCGCCGACCCGGTCGCGGCCAGCGATCCGGCCTGGTTCCGGGCGGCGATCCCGAGCGCGGGCAGCTACCGGGTGGAGGTCTGGTACCCGGCCAACGCAGGCTACAACGGCTCCGCGCCGCACATCGTGGCGGCCTCGGGCGGCAACCAGACGGTCAACGTGGATCAGCGCACCGGCGGCGGGACGTGGCGGGTGCTGGGGACGTACACGCTGGCGGCCGGGACGTACAACGTGGTCGGGGTGAGCCGGTGGACCTCGGCGACCGGCTACGTGATCGCCGACGCCGTGCGCATCACCAAGGTCTGACCCTTCAGGAACGGGCCTTCGCCCAGGCGGGGCTGTCGATGAAGTGGTTGTCGAAGCGGTCCTGCGAGGCCAGCAGCTCTTCGAGCGTGGCCTCGCCGGCCTTGAGCCGGGCCAGCAGGCGGAAGTACTCGAACCGCTCGACGCCCGGCGTGATGACGATCAGCAGGTCGGCCTCGGCGCCGGGGGCCGCGGCGAAGGCGTGCGCCACGTGGGGCGGCACGACGGCGACGTCGCCCTGCTCCAGCGTGATCACCTCGTCGCCGGCCAGCACCTGCGCCCGGCCGTCGAGGACGTAGAACATCTCGGAGGCGGTGGTGTGGGTGTGCGGCACGGCGCCGTCGGCGCCCTCGCCGAGCGTGATGCGCACGGTGCTCAGGGCGCCGCCGGTGGCGCTGGAGTCGAGGAGCATGCGGCCCGTGCTGGGCGGGCCGCCGATGACCTCGGCGTCGACGGAGCGGATGACGGCGGTGCTGCGGGGGTCGATGAGCGACATGGTGTTATCCGTTCTCGGAGAGGGCGCCGCGGAGTGCTGTCTCCACGAGGCGTTCGGCGTAGGCGCGGTCGACGGGGGAGCCGGTGATCAGGACGCGGTAGTACAGGGCCCCGGCGAGCTGGTCGAACAGGGCCTCCACGTCGAGGTCGGCGCGTAGCTGGCCGCGGTCCCTGGCCCGTTCGAGCAGGGCGCGGGCCAGGGTGTTGCGGCGGGCGTACATCTGCCGCTCCAGCTCGCCGACGTCGGCGTGGCGGGCAGCGGCGGCCACGAGCTCGGCCACCGTGCCCGCCGACCCGTCGTCGTCGCCGGGCGCGCGGCCGGCCGCGCGCATCCGGTTGAGCCCGGCCGCGATCTTCTCCAGGTACGCGGGCAGGTCGCGGCGGATGTCGCCGGTGTCGGTGATCTCGTCGTGGTCCTGGAGCCGGTTGACGACGGCCAGGGCCAGGTGGTCCTTGGTCGGCCAGCGGCGGTAGAGCGTGGTCTTGGCGATGCCGGCCCGCTCGGCGACCTCGTCGGGGGACAGGCCGGCGTAGCCGCGCGCGAGCAGCAGCTCGGTGGCGGCCCTGAGCACACCCTCGTCGACGTCACTCCTGCGCGGCCGTCCCACCATGCCCTGCCTCCTTTTCGCTACCTGAGTAGCGTAATCCCGGACAGCAGCATTTCGCAACCCGAGTATCGAAACTCCGCTATCGCGGCAGCAACGCCCACACGACCCGCTCCCCGGCCCTGTCCTGGTAGGTCCCCCACAGTCCGGCGGTCAGCTCGTGCACCAGCCGGAGTCCGCGTCCCGACTCGTCCGCGTACGCCGGCACGCGGGGACGTGGAACGAGACCGTTCCGGCCCGGATCGGTCACGGCCAGCCGCCAGAACCCCGCCTCGGGGGCGAGGGACAGCCGGACCCGCTGTGCCGCCGCGTGCTGCAACGCGTTCGTGACCAGCTCCGAGGCGATCAGCCGCAGGTCGTCCAGGGCGTGGTGATCCGCCCCCAGCCACGCCGCCAGTTCGGTACGCGCCAGCCGGGGCAACATCGCCGGGTCGTCGAGCTCGCCGACCGTCCACACCTTGACGCCCGCATGCAGGGAACTGGACATGATCACCTCCGGGATGGGCGTACAGGCAGAGGTCGCGTGTACGCGGGTTCTCAGGATGCGGTTGATTCGGCTGACCAGCCTCCGGGATCGGCCGTACAGTTCCTTACAGTGAGTACGCCATGGCTCAGCGTGAACGGATGCGGGAAGGGCGTGACATGCCGAAGGAAGAAGAAGCGGAAGCGTGGGCAGAGTACGCCAGACGCCTGCGTGCCTTCCGTACGGACCATGGCTTGAGCCAGGAGCGTCTGGCGGACCGGCTGGCCTACAGCGAGAGCGCGGTCGGGCACGTGGAACGTCTCCTGCGCAAGCCGAGCGAGGACTTCACCCGCGAAGTGGAGAAGGCCCTCGGCCTCAAGGGCCAGTTGACGGAGCTGCTGCCGCAGATCCACGGCGCGCTGGGCCCGCGCTGGTTCCGCGAGTGGCCCAAGGTCGAGGCGGCGGCCCACACCATCAGGACGTCGGAGCCCATGCTGATCCCCGGCCTGCTCCAGACGGAGAGCTACGCCAGACATGTGTTCCTGGGCGAGCCAGGGGTCGTGGAGCAGGAGGCCGAGGAGGCCGTACAGTTCCGGCTGCACCGGCAATCCGTCTTCAGCCGCGCGTCCCCGCCCATGTACTCGGCCCTCGTGGACGAGAGCGTCCTGCATCGGCCGGTCGGCGGCCCGGAAGTGATGAGAGAGCAGCTTGCCAAGCTGCTCGACGTGCTCAACCCGCCCTACGTCACGCTCAGGATCATCCCGTTGAAGGCGGGGCTCACCGTGGGGTGTCTTGGAGCCTTCGAAGTGGCCACCCTCCTGGAGGGAGGCCCCGATCACGCCTACCTGGAAAGCGCCGAGGAGGGGCGGGTGACCAATCGCGCCAGGACGGTTCAAGCGCTTATCGTGCGATGGGAGGCCCTGTCCGGCATGGCGTATCCCGTGGACAGGAGCCGCGAGATCATCCGTGAGGTGATGGAGAGCAATGAGTGACGCGAGCGGTCTCCGTACGGGCGTATGGGTCAAGGCGACGGCGTCGGGGGGAAACGGCGGGAGCTGTGTCGAGGTGATGCGGCGGGCGGATGACGGCGTTCTCGTCAGGGACACCAAGGACCGAGGTGAAGGCCCGGTTCTGGCCTTCACCCGGGAGGAATGGCTCGCCTTCCTCGACGGGGCCGTCAAGGGGGAGTTCGACCTGTCCTGAGCCCGTCAGGAGGCGTACATCACCGACAGGAAGCGGAGCAGGAGGGCTTCCCTGGTCTCGGCGGGGAGGGCGTCGAGGACCGCGTTGACCGTCGCCATCCCCGGCTGGCCCGCGCCCGGACGCAGGTCCACGCCCACCGAGGCGGCCAGTTCGGCGAAGGTCGCGTCGTCCAGGGCGTCCAGGTCGAGGCCGGCGATCAGTTCGACCAGGCCGTCCGGCACCGCCGCGGGGCCGCGACGGCGGGCCTCCGCAGCCGCCTCCGCGATCACCCGCAGCATCGCCTCCACGCCGTTCAGCGTCACGCCGGTGACCGTGACGTGCAGGTTCGCGGGGATCCCTGCGTAGGAGAGCTGCGGCTGCAGGAACCAGCCGCGCTCGCGGGCCGCGTCGGCCAGCACGAACACGTCGAGGTCGTCGCCGGCGAAGGCCACCAGCGAGGACTCGGGCGCGCCCAGGACCCGCAGGCCGGGGATCGCGGCGATGCCCTCCCTGAGCCGGGCCGCCGCCTTGAGGGTGGCGTGGCCGAGCTCCACGTAGCCCTCCCGGCCGAGCGCCTGGAGCGTGGCCCACGCGCCGCCGAGCGGCCCGGCCGACCTGGAGCTCTGCACGGTGGCGTTGATGATCGTGTAGCCGGGCCAGGCGGCCGAGGCGAAGTACGCCCTGCGCCGCGTCGCCGGGTCGGCGAACAGCACCACCGAGGCGCCCTTCGGCGCGTAGCCGAACTTGTGCAGGTCGCAGGAGAGCGACGTGACCCCCGGCACCGACAGGTCGAACGGCGGCACGTCGGCCCCCGCCTCCCGCAGCCAGGGCAGCAGCCAGCCGCCCACGCACGCGTCCACGTGGCAGGGCACGCCCGCCTCCGCCGCCACGGCGGCGACCTGCGCGACCGGGTCGATCACGCCCTGCGGGTACGACGGCGCCGAGACCACCACCAGGACCGTGTCCTCGTCGATCGCCGCCGCGACGTCCTCCACCCGAACCTTGTACGTCTCCAGGTCCACCGGCACGGCCTTGACCCGAAGGCCCAGGTAGTGGGCCGCCTTGTGGAAGGCCGGATGGGCGGTCACCGGCAGCACGAGGTTGGCGCCGGGCCGCCCGGCCGCGTCCCGCGCCGCCTTGACCGCCAGCATGATCGACTCGGTGCCGCCGCTGGTGAAGACGCCGTGGCCGCCGCCGAGCAGGTCGGCGACCGCGCCCACGACCTGCTTCTCCATCTCGACGATGCTCGGGAACGCCGTCGGGTCCAGGCAGTTGACCTCCAGCATCTCGGCGTACGCGCGGGCCGCCGCCTCGTGCACCTCGGGCCGTCCGGTGTCGTAGACGTACGCGGTCACCTGCCCGCCCCGCACCGGCAGGTCGTGCTGTTTCATCCTGGCCACCTCGGACAGCAGGTCCTCGGCGGTTCTTCCGGACAGGGGGAGGGTCACACGGTCTCCTTGGCGGGGGCGGGGGCGGGGTCGAGGGCGAGCCTGCCGTAGCGGACCACGAACGGCAGGCTGATCAGCATGAGCGCGGCGGGCAGCGCGGTGAAGCCGAGCAGCAGCCCGGTCAGCGCGCCGGCCGGCTGGGCGACGGGTGACTCCACGGGCGCGGAGACGAACCCCGACAGCGCCAGGACCAGCGCGAACAGGCCGGGGCCGAGCGCGAGCCCGGCGGTCTCGCCGGCCGTCCACAGGCCGGTGAACGCGCCGGCCTGTGCGTGGCCGGTACGGGCGGCGTCGGCGTGCACGGTGTCGGGCAGCAGCGACAGCGGCAGCAGTTGCAGCGCGGCGTAGCAGACCCCGGCCAGCGCGGTCAGCGCCAGCGTGGCGGCCAGGCTGCCCGCCGCGATGGCGGGGACCAGGGCGAGCGCCACGGCGGCGAACCCGGCCGAGGCGGCCAGGTAGCAGCGCACGGTCCCGTACGCGCGGGCCAGGCGGGCCCAGGCCGGCACGGCGAGCATGCTCGGGCCCACCAGGCAGACGAACATCACCGAGGTCAGCCCGTAGTCGCCCAGCCGGTACGAGGCCACGTACGGGGCGCCCGCCAGCATCACCGCCACCCCGAGCGCCTGCGTGACGAACGCCGCCAGCAGCGCGAAGAACGGCCGGTTGCCCCGGGCCAGCCGGAAGGCCGCCGCCGGGCCGAGCTGCCGGGGCCCCGGACGCGACGACACCCACCGCGTGCCCAGCGTGGCGGCCACCAGGGCGGCGGCCATGACCAGGCCGATCGCGACGCCCATGACCGCGTACCCCGGCCGGCCGCCGCCCGCCAGGTCCACCACGGCGGGGGCCAGGCCGCCCGCGACCAGGATGCCGACGGTCAGGCAGACCACCCGCCACGACATGATCCTGGTCCGCTCGGCCGGGCTCGCCGACATCTCGGCCGGCAGCGCCACGTACGGCACCTGGAAACTCGCGAAGGCGGTCGCGGCCAGCAGGAACGCCACCCCGGACCAGGCGGCCCCCGTGATGCCGCCCGTGATGCCGCCCGTGACGCCGCTGGGCACGGCGAACATCAGCGCGAACGTCACCGGCAGCGTGGCCGCGCCCACCGCCAGCAGCCGCGTCCGGCGGCCGGTGCGCACGGCCTCGCGGTCGCTGGCGGCCCCGACGAGCGGGTTGAGCAGCACGTCCCAGATCTTCGGCGCGACCAGGACGGCCCCCGCGACGGCGGCGGGCACGCCCAGCATGTCGGTCAGGTAGTAGAGCAGCAGCAGGCCGGGCACGGCGGAGAACACGCCGGTGCCGACCGAGCCGACGCCGTAGCCGAGCAGCCGTCCGCGACCGAGCCGGCCGATGTCCGCCGCGGTCATCGCGGGTCGCCGGGCAGGGGGTTTCTGGGCAGGGGGTTTCCGGGCAGGGGGTTTCCGGAGGCGCCAGGCAGAGGGCTTTCGGGGGTGTCGGGTAGGGCGGTTCGCGGGGCGTCTGGAAGGGTTCGCGGGTCGCCGGGGAGGGCGAGGGTGCGGTGGAGGGTGAGGTGGAGGTGGGCGCGGAAGCGGCGCAGCGCGGCCCGGTCGCCCGCGCCCCTGCGGTGGCCCTCGGCGTCGAGCACGCCGCCCTTGGCGAAGCCGTGGATCGACCAGATGACCGTCCACATGGTGTACTCCAGGTCGACCGTGCCGTCGATCACGCCGGCCTCGACCGCCGGGCGCAGCGCGCCGGTGACGGCGGAGACCAGGGGCTGGACGTACTGGCGTTCCAGCTCGGTGATGTCGCTCGCGTCGGAGAGCCAGCGGTGCATCCACAGCGCGGGGATCTCGGGGTTGTCCGCGCAGAAGTCGAGGTAGTCGTCCACCAGGCGGTGGATGGCGGCGACCGGGTCGTCACCGGGCAGACGGGCGAGCGCCTTGTCCAGCGCCGCCTTCTCCGCCCGGTGCGCACGTTCCATGACCGCCAGGTACAGCTCCCGCTTGCCGCCCACGTGGTAGTTGACGGTGGCGATGTTCATCCCCGCCGCGTCGGCGATCTGGCGCGTGGAGGTGCCGTCGTAGCCGAGCGCGGCGAAGAGCTGGGTGGCCGCCTTGAGGATCACGGCCGGCTGTCCGCTGTCGGCAGGTCTCATACGACCGACCGTAGTTCCGTCCCGTCCCCTTGGTCAATCGCTTGATGGAGACGGTTTACGGTCAGTCCGGAGCCCAGTACTTGACGAGGACCTTGTCCAGGTGCGCCACCACCGGCTTCCACGTGCGGGGCAGCGTGTACCGCGTGGCGTGGTGGCCCTTGTGGGTCAGCGTGTACTTGAGGAAGTCCGCGCCCTGCGGCGGGCGTTCGGACCGGCCGATCCTCAGCTCCTTCAGGTAGCTGCGCAGCTGGCGGTGTTCCCTGGCCGTGAGGCACCTGGTCACCACCGGCCCGGTACGGCGGCTGAGCCGGAAGCAGCCGTCGGTGTAGACCGTCACGCGGTTCAGCAGCCCCGCGAAGCCGCCCTCCTCGCGCAGGTCGACCAGCACCTTCCGCTGCGTGGTCACCGCCTCGGCGGGCAGCGCGGAGGCCGTGACGGCCAGCGCGAGCGCCGGCAGAAGCACGATTCGCCAGATCTTCATACCTCTATGACGTACGGGAGCCCCGAACGGCTCACTTCCCGAGCCCCGCGTTGCGGGCGCGGACGATGGCCTCGGCCCGGTCGGCGACGTGGAGCTTGGCGAAGATGTTGGAGACGTTGTTGCGCACGGTCTTCGGCGACAGGAACAGGGCCGAGGCGATCTGCGCGTTCGAGCGGCCGGCCGCCACCAGCGACAGGATCTCCCGCTCGCGCGGCGTCAGCTGCGGGAAGACCGGGTCGCCCGAGGCCGCGGCGGCCCCCTGGAAGAACTCGGCGACGCGCAGCGCCACCGCCGGGCCGAAGATCGCCTCGCCGTGCGCGACCGCGGTGATCGCCCGGACGATCTCGCCCTGGCCCGCGCCCTTGAGCAGGTAGCCGCGGGCCCCCGCGCGCATCGCGGCGAACAGCGTGGCGTCCTCCTCCGACATGGTCAGCACGACGACCGCGACGTGCGGGCTGTCGGCCACGATCCGCCTGGTGGCCTCGATGCCGTCGAGCCCCGGCATGCGGACGTCCATCACCACGACGTCCGGCTGGAGGTCGGCGGCGCGCTCGACCGCCTCGGGGCCGTCGGCGGCGGTTCCGGCCACCTCGATGCCCGGGATCGAGCCCAGCAGCAGCGCGAGCCCGTCGCGGTAGACCGGGTGGTCGTCGGCCAGCAGGACCCTGATCGGCTCCTGGTCAGACATCGGCCGCCTCCACCCGCGTCGGCTCCCGGCTGGACATCGGCTCCCGGCTAGACATCGGCGGCCTCCACCCGCAGCGGCAGGCGGGCCAGGACCAGGGTGCCGCCGCCGGGCGGGCAGCTCACCCGGCAGTCGCCGCCCAGCTCGGCCGCGCGCTCGCGCAGCGAGAGCATGCCCACGCCCGCCGCCACGTCGGGGCCGATGCCCGAGCCGTCGTCGCGTACCGACACCTCAAGCGCCCCCTCCCGCGCGGTGAGCGTGATGTCGCAGCGTGCCGCGCCCGCGTGCCTGGCCACGTTGGCCAGCGCTTCGGACACGATACGGTAGGCCGCCACCTCCACCGCCGCGGGCAGCGCCCCCAGCGCCCCCAGCGTCCCCGGCGCTCCCGGCGCTTCCGGCGGGCCGTCGCCGGTGACGCGGACGTCCAGGGCGGCCGTGCGGAACCGGCCGGCCTGCTGCTCGATCGCGCGCAGCAGGCCCAGCTCGTCGAGCGCGGGCGGGCGCAGGTCGTGGACCAGCCTGCGCACGTCCGCCAGCACCCCGCCGACCTCGGCGGCCGTCTGCTCCAGGATGCGGTCGGCCTGCTCGGGCGCGCCGGCGGCCAGGTTGCGGGCCGCCTCGATGCGCAGTGCCACCGCGCCCAGGCTCGGGCCGAGCCCGTCGTGCAGGTCGCGCCGGAGCCTGCGGCGCTCCTCCTCGCGGGCCAGCACCAGCCGGGCGCGGATGCGCTGCAGGTCGGTGCTCAGCTCGACGGCCCGCGCCGCGGCGGCGGCCTGGCGGACGAGGTCGCCGAGCAGCCGCTGGTCCCGCTCGGCCAGATCGGTACGGCACAACACCAGCCGCCCCACGGTCTCGCCCCGGTAGGCCACGGGCAACGACACCGACGGCCCGCGCGGCGACCCGTGCTCCACCACGGAACGTTCGCCGCCCGGCCGCTCGATCTCCACCCGCACGTAGGCCAGCCGGAACGCCTCCGCCAGCGTCGTGGCCACCGCCAGCAGCTGCTCGTCCGGGTCCGTGGCCAGCTCCAGCCGCTCGGCCAGCGTCGAGACCGCGGCGTACGGGTCATCCCTGGAGCCGCGCACCAGCCGGCGCACCGCCCGCCAGAGCCAGGTGCGCAGCGGGGCGTACAGGACGGCGACGATCGCGATGGCGGCCAGGGCCGAGTCCCGTTCCCCGAGGACGCTGCCCACGAGCGTGAACACCACCACGTCCATGACCACCACGAGCGCGGCGAGCAGGCCGTAGGCCACGGTGGCCGACAGCAGCCGGTCGATGTCGTACAGGCGGTACTTGGTGACCGCCACCACCACGGCCGCGGCGGTGAACGCGATGGCCAGCGTCAGCAGCGCCGCCGGGATCTGCGGGGACAACGACAGCGGCAGCAGGAGCACGATCATGTCGACCAGCGCGGCCCACATCAACCAGCGGATCTGGGCCCGCCGCTCGGCGTCGGCGACCACGTACCTGCGCACCATCGACGCGAACGGCACCACCAGGCTCACCAGGACGGACGCGTACGCCAGCGCCAGCGCCGGCTCCCAGAACCCGTACGGCAGGTCCACGGACAGGAAGTCGAGGCCGAGCCGCGCGATCTCCGGCGGCATCGCCCGGTCGTGGTAGCGCTCCATCACCGCCGTCGGCGCGGTCACCAGCAGGGCCGTGAGCAGCCCGGTCAGCACGAGGCTCGTCACCGACAACGCGCGCCACACCCGCCCCGGCGGCAGCCGGCCGTCCGGGAACAGCAGGATCAGCAGCGGCAGCCCGAGCAGCAGCGACGCCCCGAACCGCGAGTAGGACCAGTACGCCGCCGCGGCCCCCGGCAGGCCGGGCGAGACGTAGGCGGCGTACGTCGCCCAGCTCCCCGTCAGCCCGTCCAGCAGCCACAGCAGCCCGAACACCGCCAGGACCCAGGCCACCGGATGCCGCGGCAGCCGGCGCAGCAGCAGCGCGCCGGGGATGAGCTGCGCCAGCCCGGTCAGCGCGGCCGGCCACCCGGGCTCCAGCTCGGACGTGGGCGGCAACCGCACGTCCGAGGCGGCCACGTCCAGCGCCACCGTGGCGACCGCGATCCCGGCCCCGGCCACGGCGACCCCGACGGCCCACCACCCGCGCGCCGCGGCGGCGGGGGACGTCACTGCCGCCAGAGGGGCGGAAGGTCCGGTTTGTGTCACGGGACGTATTACACCCGACGCCGTGTCCTGGTGTCCCGGGACAGGGGTCCCGTCAGAGGCGGGACCGGTGGCTCTGCCGGCCCGGGGCGGCCCGCCGGAAACCTGGAGGCACGACATCCCCGCAAGGAGAGAGGACCTCCCGTGGACGGCAAGATCACCACCACCCCGGCCAGGGCCCGCACCGACGTGCCCGCCGGCCCGCCCCCGACCGCAGACGCCGCCCTGGCCCCGGCCGCCGTCCGCAGGCTCGGTCTCGCGCTGAGCGCCGGCACGCTCGCCTGGACCGCCAGCATCTTCGTCTACGGCACGCAGGCCCAGGGGTTCGGCGAGCGCGTCGGCGACCTGACCGGCCTGCTCTTCCAGCTCGGCCTCTTCGCCCTGCTCGCCGTGCAGATCCCGACCCGCGCGACGGGCACGTCCGGCTTCGCCAGGATGATGCTCAAGGTCGAGCTGGTGCTGCTCGGGGTGGCCAGTGTCTGGTCCCTGCTGCACGGCGTCCTGCCCGACGACCTCCAGGACGGGCCGGTGATGCAGGTGCTCGACGTGTTCTGGCCGGTGTCCATGCTGGGCATGATGGCCATCGGCATCAAGATCGCCTTCGCCGGGCGCTGGCGCGGGGCGCTGCGGTGGTGGCCGCTCGTCGCCGAGAGCTGGGCCGTGGTGACGGTGCCGGCGTACATCGTGTTCGGCGAGTCGATCTCGAACTGGATCGGCGGCATCCACCTGGTCGTGGGGTACGCCACCCTCGGCGCGCTGCTCGCGCTGCGTCCGCGGCTGACCTCCTAGGCCTGCGGCGTGAGCGGCAGGACGGCGGTCACCTCGGTGCCGCCGCCCGCCCGGGGGCCGATCGCGCAGGTGCCGCCGATCTCGGCCGCCCGCTCGCGCATCGACGTCAGCCCCACGCCCGGCGACGGCTCGCCGGGCAGGCCGGTGCCGTCGTCGGCGACCGACACCCGCAGTTCCCCGGCCTCCCGCCGCAACGTGACCAGCGCCGACGTGGCCTGGGCGTGGCGGCGCACGTTCGTCAGCGCCTCCTGCACGATTCGGTACGCGGCCGTCTCCACCGCCGCCGGCAACCCGTCGAGGGCCCTGTCGGACCCGTCGAGGACCCTGTCGGCCCCGTCGAGGACCCCGTCGGACCCGGCGGGCAGCCCTTCGGACCCGTCGGCGGCCGGCGGCACGGTGACCTCGACCCGGGGGCCCGGGGCCTGGCCGAAGGCGCGCAGGGCGCCGGCCAGGCCCAGCTCGTCCAGCACCGGCGGGCGCAGGCCGTCCACCAGCTCGCGCACCGACATCAGCGTGCTGGTCATCTCCTCGCGCACCCGGACCAGCAGCTCCTCCACCGACTCGGGGTCGCGCTCCAGCCGCCGCCGCGCCTCGTCCAGGGTCATCGTCACGCTGGTCAGAGTGGGGCCGAGCCCGTCGTGCAGCTCCCTGCCCAGCCGGCGCCGCTCCTCGTCGCGGGTGGCGCTGATCCGCTCGTGGGAGTCGCGCAGGTCGGTGCTCAGCCGTACGGCGTGCGCCAGCTCGGCCAGGTGCTTGGCCATGACGTCCAGCGGCTCGCGGCCCGGCCGCGCCCCGGCGATCCGCAGCCGCCCGACCGGCTCGCCGTGCCAGGTCAGCTCGACGGACCGAGGCCGGGCGCCCAGCTCGCCGTCCACGAACGACAGCGCGGGCTCGCCCGGCACCTCCACGCCCACCCCGCGGGCGACCAGGGACGTGCGCACGACGGAGATCGCCTCGGCCAGCGCCCCCGCCGGGTCACCGGCCCCCTGCACGGTACGGCTGAGCAGATCGGCCGCCCGGTACGGGTCGCGTTCCACGTTGAACAGCCGGTCCACCGAGCGCTGGAGGCGCAGGCGCACGGGATGGAAGGCCGCGCCGGTGACCATCGCGGAGGCGAGCCCGGCCGCCGCGCCGTAGCCGTCGGCCAGGCTGTTGGACGTCCAGATGAGCGCCGAGTACGTGAGGCCGGCCCCGACCGCGAGCGTGCCGTACACCAGCGTGCGGTTGAGGATGAGCCGGATGCCGTAGAGCTGGTGGCGCAGCACGGCGGCGATGATCGCGATGGGGATGCCCGCGGCCAGGAAGACCCGTACGGCGATGATGAAGGTGTCCTGGTTGCCCGCGCTGGCGATCCAGTAGCCGACGAAGATCACCATGGCGTAGAAGTACCAGATGATCTGGCGGCGCACCTCGGGCGTCGCCGCCCGGTACCTGAAGCCCAGCGAGACCACGCCGAGCAGGCACAGCAGGATCATCGGGGGCCCGATCCACGACTCCACGACCTCGGGGACCCTGCCCAGCGCCGCCACCCCGAACGGGTTGCCCACCGGCACCCCGAGCTCGAACGACGGGTCGGGGGACAGGCCGAGCAGCAGCGAGTGCCCGGCCATGAGCACCAGATTGCCGTAGAGCACCGGCCGCCAGCGCCGCGACGGCAGCCGCCCGTCCGGGAAGAGCAGCGGCATGATGCCCGTGAACGCGGGCACCGGCAGCAGCCACAGCCAGATGGCCGGCCAGGCGACGTAGGGCAGGAGCGGGCCGGGCGCGTGGAAGTACATCCAGCCGGTCAGCGCGAACAGCAGCGAGTACGCCGACCAGACCACGCCCGTCGCCCACATGAGCCACGGGATCAGCAGCCGGGGCCGCCTGCTGATCAGGAACGCGCCGGCGAGCGGGAACATCAGCCCGATCGGGTCGAGCCCCTGCGTATCGGCCAGCCCGCCGAGCTGCGCCGCCAGCACCGCCGCCGTCACCACGGCCGCGAGCGAGGCCACGGCCGCCGTCCACACGACCGCCAGCACGAGCCGCCGCCGCCACACCCGCGCGCGGCCGGGCCCGTCCGCGCCGCGACCGTTCGCGCCGGGCCCGTTCGCGCCGGGGCCGTTCGCGCCGGGGCCGTTCGCGCCGGGCCCGTTCGCGCCGGGGCCGTCCGCGCCGGGACCGGGGTCGTCGTGGTCGGCAGGGGTCATCGTGGCTCCTTGACCGGCAGTTCCGCGACGACCTCGGTGCCGCCGCCGGGGCGCACGTCCAGCCGGCACACGCCGCCCACCTCCTCGGCCCGCCCGCGCATCAGGGCGGCCCCCTGGCGGCGCTGCTCGGGCAGCCCGATCCCGTCGTCGGACACCGTCAGCCGGAGCCCGGCGCGCCGCTCCACCCTGATCAGGGCGGTGGTGGCGCGGGCGTGCCGGCGCACGTTCGCCATCGCCTCATGTGCGACCTTGTACGCCGCCACCTCCACCGCGGCCGGCAGGTCGGCCAGCGAGCCCGAGACCACCACGTCCACCCTCGGGCCGGGCGCGTCGGCGAGCAGCCGTAAGGCGCCCTCCAGGCCGAGCTCGTCCAGTCCGGCGCCGTCGAGCGCGGGCGGACGCAGGCCGTACACCAGGTCGCGGACATCCACGATGGCCTCGGTCATCTGCCTGCGTGCCGTGCTGAGCAGGGGCTCGACCGAGCCGGGGTCGCTGGCCAGGCTGAGCCGGGCCTGGTCGACGCTCATCGCCAGGTTCGTCAGCGCCGGTCCGAGGCCGTCGTGCAGGTTGCGGCGGAGTTCGCGGCGTTCCTCCTCGCGGGTGACCAGCATGCGCTCGCGCGAGCGCTGCAGGTCGGCGCTGAGCCGTACGGCGTGGGCGACCTCGGCGAGCTGCCTGGCCAGCATGTCCAGCAGCGCCCGGTCGCGCGGCTCGCCGCTGACCGACAACCAGCCCATCGACTTGCCGTGCCAGACCAGGCGTTCGACCGAGGGGGCCGGGCCCATCTCCCCGGCGATGACGCTGCGCACCCGTCCGCCGGGCAGGACGACCTCCACCGCGACGCCGGTCGCCCCCAGGGCCAGCCGGACGGCGTGGGCCGCCGACGCCAGGGCCTCGGCCGGCCCCCTGGCCTCCTGCACGCTCCGGCTCACCCGGTCGGCCAGCCGGTACGGGTCGCGCTCCCACCGGAACAGCCGGTCCGCCGCGTTCTGCAGGCGCAGCCGTACGGGCTGGAACAGCGCGCCCGCGGCCAGCGCCGCGATCAGGTCGGACCACGAGCCGAACAGGCCGTCGAGCGCGCCGACCCCGAAGTAGACGGCGCCGACCACGGCGGTCAGCGCGAGGTAGACCAGGGCGCGGTTGAGCAGGAGGAGGGTCCGCTCGCGTCCGCGCAGCCCGGACAGGACCGCTGCCTTGACGAGCAGCGGTCTGACCGCTCTGAGCAGCATCCGCTGGGCTTTTTTCGCCATATGTCGGGCACATCATAAGTGGCGGGACCGCTATCGCAGAGAGTCCACCGGCTGCATCTTCGCCGCCCGCAGCGCCGGATAGAGCCCGGCCAGCAACCCCACCACCGCCCCGGCCACCGGCGCGGCCAGCGCCAGCCGCGCGTCGAGGAGCGGCGTCCACTCCCTGGCGGCCGAGACGGCGACGACGGCGACCACGCCGAGGCTCGTGCCGATCACGCCGCCGGCCAGCCCGACCAGCGTCGACTCCAGCAGGAACTGGGCGGCCACGTGCCGCCGCGCCGCGCCGAGCGCCCGCCGCAGCCCGATCTCGGGCACCCGTTCCATCACCGTGACGAGCGTGACGTTGGCGATGCCGACCGCGCCCACGACGAGCGAGACCAGGCCGAGGATCAGGAACAGCGCGTTGACGTCGTCCTGGGCGGCGTCGCGGGCCCGGGTGGGGCCGGCCGGCGCGACAACCTGGAGCAGGTCCTCGTTGCCGGGGCTGAGCGCGACCGGCGTCTGGCCCGCGACCAGCGCGGTGGCGCCCAGGCCGGTGTTGACCAGCACTCTGGTGACCGTCCGCAGCCCGAACCGGGCCCCGGCGGTCGGCGGCACGAACACGGCCGCGCCCAGGTCGCGCTCCCGGCGCAGCCCGCCGAGCACGCCGATCACCGTGTACGCGTGTCTGCCGATGAAGACCGCGGGCGCCCCGTCGAGCCGGGTGATCCCGAGCAGCCGGGCGGCCTGGTCGCCGAGCACGGCCACCCGGTCGCCGCGCCGGACGTGCCCGGCGTCGTAGAACCTGCCGTGCAGCATCGTGCCGCGCAGGGCCCCGGGAAGGCCGGTGGTCGCGGCGACCACCGGCAGCGACTGCGTGGTGATGCGCGCCGGATCGACGATGTCGTTGGAGCGCACGGACAGGTTGGCGGTGTCCTCGCTCTCCGACAGCGCGGCGGCCGACTCCACGCCGCGCAGCCTGGTCAGCCGGTCGACGGCGTCCCAGGTCACCAGGGGCGCCTTCGGCGAGGCGGGCACCTCGACGGTGATGGCCGTGGCCACCAGCGCGTCGAAGTGGCCCACGACCTGGTTGCCCGCGGTGGCGGCCACGCCGAGCGTCACGACGAGGGTGGTGATGCCGAGCACGGTGCCGAGCGTGGTGAGCGCCGTGCGCAGCGGCCGGGCCAGCAGGCCGGCGACGGCCTCGCCGGCCAGGTCGCGCAGGTCCATCACTCCTCCACCAGGACGCCGTCGGTGATCCGCACCCGCCGCTCGGCGCGCGCGCCGACCTCCTGCTCGTGCGTGATGACGACGATGGTCAGGCCCTGCCGCCGCAGCTCGTCGAACAGGTCGAGCACCGCCTCGGTGTTGCGGCTGTCGAGGTTGCCGGTCGGCTCGTCGCACAGCAGCAGCGACGGGGAGCCCATGAGGGCCCTGGCGATGGCCGTGCGCTGACGTTCGCCCCCGGACAGCCGGCCGGGCGCGAACGCCGTACGGTGTCCGAGGCCGACGCGGTCGAGCGCCGCCAGGGCCCGCTCCCGCCTGCCCTTGCGCGGCCGCCGGGTGTAGAGCTCGGCGAGCATCACGTTCTCCACCACGGTGCGGTGGGCGAGCAGGTGGAAGGACTGGAAGACGAAGCCGATCCGCTCGCCGCGCAACCTGGTCCTGACGCCGTCGGGGAGCGTGGTGGTCTCGGCGCCGTCGAGGCGGTAGCTGCCGGAGTCGGGCCGGTCGAGCAGGCCCAGCACGTTGAGCAGCGTGGACTTGCCGGAGCCGGACGGCCCCATGACGGCCACGTGGTCGCCGCGGCCCACCCGCAGCGAGACGGCGTCCAGCGCGCGGACCGGCGGCTGCGCGGCGTACCGCCGGCACACCCCCGTCAGCTCGATGACCGGCTCGGCCCCCCGCTCAGGCATCGCCGACCACCACCCGGTCGCCCTCCTTGAGCGCGCCGGTGACCTCGACGTTCCCGTCGGCGGACAGGCCCGTGCGGACCTCGACGTCCCTGGTGCGGTCGGCGGCGTACTCGACGCGTACGCGGGCCCGGCCGTCGGCCGAGGTGATCACGGCCGCCACGGGCACCACGAGGACCGGGTCCTTCGTCGCCCCCACGGTGATCCGCGCCGTCACCGCGGTCCCGGCCTTGAGCCCCTTGGCCGGGCCCGGCGTGATCAGGACGGGCTGTCCCCCGCCTTCGACCGCCGCGGAGCCCGGCACCTTCGCCTTGTCGCCCACGGCGGTCAGCCGGGCCGGGTACGACCGGCCGGTGTCCAGCTCGACCGTCGCCGGCATGCCCGCGCGCAGCAGCTCCGACTCCGCCGCCTCGACCGACGCCGTGACCGCGAACGACGAGCTCGTCACGGTGGCGACCTCGCCCTCGACGCGCTGCCCCGCCTTGACCGACACCTTGCGAACGCGGGCCGGCAGCTTCGGCAGGAACACCACCTCGCCGGGCGGGATCGAGACCCCGTACGTGCGGGAGTACTCGGCCAGCATCTCCTCGGCCGCCGCCACGTCCGCCCGCGCGCCGGTCACCTTGAGCCGGGCGGGGGAGAGCTGCCTGGCCTGGCGCAGCGCCTGCTCGGCGGTCGCCAGCGTCTCCTGGGCGGTGCGCACGGCCGCGCGCAGCTGCTCGATCCGGGCCGCGCGGGTCTGCCCGGCCTCCTTGACGATCAGGTCGCGGGCCTCCTGGGCGGCCGACAGGTCGGCGCGGGCGTTGGCCACCCGCAGCTCCAGCAGCCGCGTGTCGGCGGGTGAGGTCGTCGGTCGGGGAGCGGCCGTGCCGGTGGGCGCGGGGGTGCCGGTGGCGGCCGCCGTTGGTGCGCTCGTGGGCGCGGTCGTGGGCCGGGTGCGGGCGGCTTCCAGGGCCTGCTCGGCCTCCAGCAGCCGCTCCTCGGCCGCCCGCACCGCCGAGTCGGCGGCCGACAGCCGGGCCTCGTCGGCCGGCGGCAGCTCCTCGGACCGGGCCTCGGCCAGGGCGCGGCGGGCCGCCGTGAGCCCGGTCCTGGCGTTCTTCAGCCTGAGCTTGAGCGGGAGCACGTCACGTCCCCGGTCGAGCGCCTGTTTCTCGGCCGCCAGGGTCTCCTTGGCGGTCCGTACGGCCTTGCGCAGGGTCTCGTAGGTCTGCCGGTCGGCGAGGGCGGGCCGCTGGGCCTGGTATCCCTTGGCCGCGTAGAGCCGGGTGAGCGCGGCGACCGTGGCCGGGTCGAAGACGCCGGTGGCCGGCGCGCGGTGCCCCAGCCTGCGCAGCGCCCGCTGCACCTGGGCGACGTCGTCGCCCTCGCTGCCCGGGGTGATCGTGCGGTGCATCGGCACCGAGCCGCGCAGGACGAACACCGGCCGGCCGTTGACCTCCATCAGCACCCCGCCCTCGGCGATCCGGCCGGGACGCGGCGCCCTGGTGGCCCGCTGCAGCTCGGACGCGCCGCCGACGGCCCCGGCCAGGCCGACCGGCAGCGGCGAGCCGTATTCGAGGG
The DNA here is from genome assembly GCF_040675235.1 of Nonomuraea sp. NPDC049637. NCBI lineage: Bacteria > Bacillati > Actinomycetota > Actinomycetes > Streptosporangiales > Streptosporangiaceae > Nonomuraea > Nonomuraea sp. NPDC049637. The sequence continues at coordinate 26,743 of NZ_JBFAOM010000003.1, read as the reverse complement.
TGCCGTTGACCACGACGGTGCTGACGAGCCTGCGGCGCTCGACGGCGGCGGTCACGAGGGAGGGCTTGGGCGCGGCGCGCCTGGCCGCCTCATCGGCGGGGGAGCGCAGCCGGGTGCCCACCACCCATCCGGCGCCGGCGACGATCAGGACGCCGGCGATCACGACGGCGAGGAGCCTGCGTGGGGATCTCATGGGCTTGTCAGAAGGCGAACTGGTCGTTGATCTTCTGTTCGAGCGCCGCCTCCTTCGGCACGTACGTCGCGTAGAAGTCCTTGCCGCACTCCAGGTCGTCGAGCGCGGCCTTGATCTCCTTGGCGAGGTACGGCTTGGCCGCCTCGGGGGTGAGCTCCGGCATGATGAACGACCCCGACGTTCTCTTCTCGTCGTCGGGAAGGTTCTTCTGCTGTGCGCGGCCCAGCTTGTCCTGCTGCCGTCCGAACTCCTCGTCGCCGCGCAGGTTCATGGCCGTCGGCTTGGTGTCGGTGACCGAGTAGCCCTTGCCCTTGAGGCAGGTGGCCATGGGACCGGTCAGCTCCACCAGTCGGGGGTCGCCGTCGAGCTCGGCGGCCTTCGCCCGTTTGCGGGCGAGGCCCAGCTGGTTGTAATAGTCCATGCGCGACTTCAGGGTGAGGCCGAGGGCCTGCTTGCCGGCCGTGACCATGCAGACGTTGATGGCCTTGTTGTAGGCGTCGTTCTGGGCGGGGGAGAGGTCCTCCTGGATCTTTACGTTGGGGTCCATCTCGGCCTGGGCGTCCGGTCCCTCCGTGGGGTAGACGTGGATGGCGAACCTGCCGAATCCGTATTTAGCGCGATATTTCCGCATCGCCTGGTAGTCGCCGGAGTTGCGCTTACGCGTGTCCTCGCTCTTGTCCTCGGGCTTCACGTACGGCACGTATTTGAAGCCCTTCTGCTTCATGCAGTCGGCCTTGGCCGCCTCGAACTGGTGCTTCTTGTCCTTGGCGGCGGCGGCCCGCGACGGCTGGGCGGTCTCGGTGCCGCCGGTCGGCTCGGCGGCGCCCCCGCAGCCGCAGAGCACGGCCGCCGAGAGCGACATGGCGATGGCCAGGCGGGATCTCTTGAGCATGGCGGAGACCATACTCCGTTCCACGAAGTATGGTCAATCCAGGCAGTGCCGCCGCTGACGGAAGGGCGCGAAGGCGGCCCCCATGATCAGCAGCGCGAGCACCCCCCAGTAGGCCAGGTGCTGCCGGGTCAGGGCCTCGGAGTGCAGCACCAGCTCGCCCGACGTCGTCGCTAGGTAGATCGCCGCCGCCAGCGTCCACCGGTGGTCGCGGGCCAGGTAGGCGCTCCCCGCCGCCAGCCCGAACGCCACCGCCTCCACGACCAGCCTGCTCAGGCTGAGCGGGAACGACGTGGAGTCCTCCATCCACTCGGGGCCGGCCCACGCCGCCGCCACGGCCGCCGCCCACCACCACCACGACCTCGTGCGCGGCGCCCGCCGCAGCACGAGCAGGCCGGTCAACGCCACCGCGTAGGTGCCCGCCACCAGGTAGGGGTCGCTGTCCATGAACAACGGCCGGACCTGGAGGAACGTCGGATAGACCGGTAACAGCGTCGTGTCGAACGGCTGCCACCACCCGCCGGCCAGCGCCACCGCCTTGGCCCCGGTGAGCAGGGTCAGCGCCGCCGCCGTGCGCAGCCACCCGCGAGCGGTCGCCAGCAGCGTGAGCGCCGACAGCAGCGTCCAGAGCGGCAGCGTGCCGGCGTAGGGCAGCAGCGCGGCCAGGTTCGCCGCCGCGACGGCGGTGACGGCGAGGTGCACGCCGTCCGCCCACGGGCTGCCGGTCGCCAGGTGGACGATCCGGCTGCGCACCCCGCCCCTGAGCAGCCCCCACGCCTCGCGCGGCACCGGGACGCGCCGCCCCGGCTCGGCCGATTCGAGCAGCACGTCGAGCAGCTCGTCACCATGGGCCGCGCGGTACGTCCTGGGATAGGCGAGCAGGAGCCTGCGGTAACGCCGTTCGAGCGCGGACGCGGCTCGCGCGGACCCGACGGCCGTCATCCGGCCGACGGCCGCAGGACTAGCGAGGCGGCCGCCTGCATGCGTCTCGCCTCCGCCTCCACCAGCGCCTGGCCCTCGTCGGTGATCCGGAAGTAGCGCCGGTTGCGCCCGTTGACCGTCTCCTCACGGTCGACGGTGATGACGCCCCGCTCGTTGAGGCGTTCCAGGATGCCGTAGAGCGTGCCGACGGAGGGCTGCACCCGGCCGCCGGACAGCTCCTTGACCGACTTGCTGATCGCGTGGCCGTGCAGCGGGCCGGCGCGCAGCGCGGCGAGCACGAAGTACATCGGCTCGCTGACTTCTGAGGTTCCCCTGGGCATGGGGGAGACAGTATTCCGTTCAACGGAGTGTGGGCAACGCGGGCGGACCCCCGCAAGGGCCGCCCGCGTCGCGCGTCACCGGCAGCGGTCGCCGTCGAGGCGGAAGACCTCCGGGGCGGGGTTGGGCCCCGAGGCGTGCGTGCCGACGAAACCGAACGTCACGGACCCGCCGGGCCTGATCCGGCCGTTGTAGCCGAGGTTCCGCGCCGTCACCACCGCTCCGGACTGGACGAGCTCGGCCCCCCAGCCTTCCTTGATCCGCTGGCCGCCGGGGAACGACCAGCTCAGGGTCCAGCCGTTCACGCTCTCCTTGCCGGTGTTCTCGATCACGATCTGGCTGGTGAAGCCGCCGGGCCACGAGCCGTGCGCCGAGTAGCGCACCCGGCAGGCGGCCTGCTCGCCCTTGTCCGCCAGGAACGCCGAGACCCACGCCAGCGGCGAGTTCCAGTTGATGGTCAGCTCGTTGGTGGACCAGGACTCGATGTCGTCGACGTAGCAGAACTGGGGCTTGCAGCCGCGCAGCAGCCGCTGGGCGACCGGGTCCTGGATGGCCGAGTTGGGGCCGCCGGCCAGCGAGCCGCGCGGCGGGCGGGGCAGCGCGTGGTCGAGCTGGTGGGCGTACCAGCGGCTGTGCTGGTTCTGGGCGGAGACCTCGCCGTAGCCGGTGACGTAGGAGATGTTGAGCGCGTTGCGGCCGAGCAGGTAGTCCATGCCCTCCCGGACGGCGGCCCGGTACTTCTCCTGGCCGGTCAGGTCGTAGGCGGTGGCCAGCACGACCAGGTTGTTGAGTACCAGGTTGTTGGAGCCCCAGTCGAAGTCCGCCGGCGCGTACGGCAGCCCGTACGGGTGCGCCCGCTGCACCGCCAGGTACTTGTCCGCCCCCTCGACGACCGACTGCCGCACCTTGTCCCGGCCCGGCAGCGCGTTGGGCACGGTCGCCAGGCCCAGCCGGCCGAGCTGGGCGGTGTTGCCCCAGTCGAAGCCGCGCTCGCGCCAGATGTCGCCGGTGTGGTGCGGCGAGGCCAGCACGAAGTCCGCGAACTCCTTCTCGCCCGTCGTCAGGTAGAGCTCGGCCGCCGCCCAGTAGAACTCGTCGGTCACGTCCGCGTCGTCGTAGGCGCCGCCGCCCACGCCGTCGGCGGGGTCGGCGTACCGGGCCGGGTTCGCCTTCGCCGCCGCCCACGCCTTGCGCGCCGCCTTGAGGTTCCTGGCCGAGAACGCCGGGTCGTAGGGCGCGAACAGCCGGGCCGCCTGCGCCGCCGTCGCGGCCAGATTGAGCGTCGCGGCCGTGGACGGCGGGTGCAGCTCGCGCTTCTGCGGGTCGAGGTGCGGCAGCAGCGGCAGGCCGGTCCAGTTCTGGTCGTGCACCTTGTGGTGGGCCATCCCCGCGTACGGCTTGCCGTCCGGCACCTGCATGCTCAGGATGAACTCCTGCTCCCAGCGGGCCTCGTCCAGCACGTCCGGGACGCCGTTGCCGCTCTCGGGAATCTCGAGCTGGCCGTCGGTGAAGGCGGCCCGGTCGCGTTCGTAGGCCGCCATGAGCTGGTGGACCGCGATGCCGCCGTTGACCACGTACTTCCCGTGGTCGCCGGCGTCGTACCAGCCGCCCTTGACGTTCAGGGTGTAGTCACAGCCGCCCGCCTGGCAGGGCACGGCCGTGTCGCCCTGGTTGGGGGACGTGCCCGCGTGGCCGGCCGGGCGTCCGTAGCCGGGGCGCAGGCTGTCGAGGATCTCGATGCCGCTGCGCTGGGTGTAGTAGAACTTCAGCGCGTCCGTGGGGAGGGAGTCGTACACGTCGGCGTCGATGTCGAACGGCCTGCTGGTCTCGCCGTCGGCGGTCAGCGTGTAGCCCTCGCCGGGCTTGGCGTAGGCGCCGAAGTCGATGGTGTGCACGTTCTGGCCCGAGCTGGCGTCCAGGCCCTTGGGGGCGGTACGTCCGTTCGCGACCGTTTCGTGTGCCGCGTTGCGCAGCTCCCAGTCCAGGGGCGTGGTGGCGTCGGTGACCAGGGTGGCCTTCTTCGGGCCCGAGGGCAGGTAGCCGACCATGTTCACCCGGACGCGCGGGCCCGTGTCCGGCTCGTAGACCTCGGGTTCGGCGCCGCCCTTCAGCGACACGTCGTCCATGCAGAACCTCCAGGGCTCGGCGCTGCCGCCCAGCTGGAACGCCACCTGGGCGTTCGGCAGCGAGACCGGGGCGGTGAAGGTGTAGGAGTAGTCGTTCCCCGAGACGCTCAGCTCCGGGGCGGCCGACAGGTACTGCGTCCACGGGTCCACGGGGAGCTGGATCAGGGCCTTGCCGACCTTGGCGGGGGTGGCGGAGGCCGAGAACCTGTAGGCGTAGGTGTCGCCGGCGACCAGCGGGACGCCGTCCTGGCCGATGATGACGTCCCAGGGGTTGGCGGTGCCGCCGGGGACGTCGGCGCACAGCCTGCCGCCGTCGATCGTCAGGGTGGTGTTGCCGGTGCTCCACCAGGGGGCGGTGCCGGCGTCGAAGGTGCCGTTCACGATCTGCTCGGGTCCCTCGTCGGCGGCGCGGGCGGACGCGGCGGGGGACAGGGCGACCATGGTGAGGAGGGCCAGCAGCGCGGCCCGGCATCGGGTCATGGAGGTCCTTCAGGGGTTGGGAGCGCTCCCAGTGGAGCGCTCCCGATCCTCCTTGCCCACCGCCGCCCCGTCAACGGATGCCCGCCATCGGTGCTGGAAGACGCTGAAACTTTCACGCCCCGGCCCGGACCGAGCCTGTCGGCCGCCCTTCACTGACGGCTCATGTTCTGGGAGGGTTTCGAACGTGGTCCCTGCCCTCACCCTGGCCGGGTGCGCCGCGCACGAGTTGCTCGAACGCCAGACCGCCAAGCTGGCCAGGCAGCTCGTCCGCGGCTTCGCCGAGGAGATCCCCCTCTACCGGCGGCTGCCGAAGGAGGAGCTCGACGGCGAGATCACCGTCATCACCGAGCACAACCTGCGGCTGATCGCCCGCATGTTCCGCGACCGCCGCCCGCCCACCAGGGCCGAGCTGGCCCCGCTGCGCTCGTCGGCGGCCCGCCGGGCCCAGGAGGGCGTGCCGCTGGAGGCCCTGCTGGCCGCCTACCACCTGGGCGCGCGCAAGGTGTGGGAGCACCTGTTCGCCGCGGCCACGCCCGCCGACTTCGAGGACGTGCTGACGGCCAACCGCCTCATCCTCCTCTACACGGAGTCGGTGACGGCCGCCGTGTGCACCGCGTACCTGGAGGAGCGCGAGGGGATGCTCAGCCACGAGCAGCACGCGCTGCACGCCGCCGTGTCCGCGCTGCTCGGCGGCGACCGGGCGGCCCTGGCCGGGGTGCGGCTGGCCCCGCGCTACCTGGTGCTGGCGCTGGCCGTCGGCCGGCATCCCGACGAGGAGAGCGACGAGCCGGGCGGGTCGATCGCGGGCCGCCGCAAGCTCCACCGGATCAGGACGGCGCTCCAGCGGGGCGCGGCCGAGCCGGTGCTGTCGGTGCTGGACACCACGGGCGGCCTGGTGTTCGTGCCGATCACCGGCGAGGACCCCGACTGGTACGAGGTCGGCGAGACGGCCGTCGCGATGGCCAAGGCGGCCGGCGTGCCGGTGTGGGCGGCGGCCGAGATCGCCGCGCCGCCCGGCGTGCCGGAGGCGGTCAAGCTGGCCGAGGAGGTCCTGGAGGTGGTGCGGGTCTTCGAGCAGCCGCCGGGCGCCTACCGGCTGGCCGACGTGCTGCTGGAGTACCAGCTCACCCGGCCGACCCAGGCCACCGCCGTGCTCGCCGGGCTGCTCGACCCGCTGCTCGACAACCCCGACCTGCTCAGGACGCTCACGGTCTACCTGGACACCGGCCTCGACCGCCGCCGTACGGCCGAGCTGCTGCACGTGCACCCCAACACGGTCGACTACCGCCTGCGCAGGGCCGTCAGCCTGACCGGCCTCGACCCCGTGGACCCGGCCCACCTGCAACGCATCGGCGCCGCGCTCGCCGCCAGACGCCGGCACCGCAAGTGAACGGGAGCCGCCCCCGGCAGGGACGGTTCCCGTGATCTCAAGCGGTCAGACCGCGGACACCGCGGCGGTCACCACGGTGGCGAAGTTCCGCATCCCGAGGCCGTTGGGGTGGAACGGGGCGGCGGGCGAGGCCGGCACGTACGGCTCGATCCAGCGCACGCCGGGGGCCTTGCACGGGTCGTGGCCCACGCTCGGCGTCTGCAGGTCGACGAACGACACGCCCGCGGCGGCGGCCTGCTCGGCCAGCATCCGGTTGAAGTACTGGAGCGTGGCGCGGATGTAGTTGGCGTCGGCCTTGATGATCGGGACGGTCGGATAGCAGCCGTTCGGCGGCGCGTAGGTGGCGTAGCCGACCATGAAGATCCGGGCGCGCGGGGCGCGGGCGCGGATGTCGGTCACCAGCGTGGCCAGCTTGGGCCGCAGCGCGTCGGTCTTGACCCGCCAGGAGTCCTGGCCGTCGACGACGTAGTCGTCGTTGCAGGCGTCGCCGACGGGCGGGGGCAGCAGGTTGAGGCAGTCCTCGATGAAGCCGGTCAGGCCGACGTCGTTGGCGCCGATCTGCACCGTGACCAGGGTGGTGTCCGAGCTGAGCGCGTCGAGCTGGGGCGCTACGCTGCCGAGGTCGGTGCTCTGGGAGTTGTACATGTCGCGGGTCTTGGCGCCGGAGCAGGTGACGTCCCTGAAGGTGGCGGCGCCGATGGCCTGGGCGGTCAGGTGGGCGTAGTTGTGGTCGGAACGCCAGCACCCGAGGTCGGGCACGACCTGGTTGGGCACCAGGGGACCCGACGCGGCGGAGTCGCCGAGCGCCACGTACACCTCGCCCTGGGCGGCGTGTGCGGGCGGCGCGACGCCGAGCGCCAGGGCGGTCGCGGAGAGCAGGACGAGCAACCGTCGGACCATGGAGGACTCCTTCGGCGGAGGTGGGGGGTGCGATGGCCGTGCCGGTCAGCGGTCCCGGTGAGGGAGGGCGGGCCGGTCAGCGGCTCGGGTGGGGTGAAGCCGTGCTGGTCAGCGGCGGAAGGGCCCGGTCACCTCGTACGTGATCCCCCCGGTCCCGGCGGTCTCGCCGCTGGTGCCGCGCTGGGAGGAGAAGTAGAGCCGGGTGCCGTCGGGGGAGAACGCGGGGCCGGTGATCTCCGACTTGGCCTGGCCGTCCAGGCGCATGACGGGGGCGACCACGCCGTCGGGGGTGATGATGTTGATCTCCATGTTGCCGCCGTCCTCGGCCACGTACAGGTCGCCGGACGGGCGGCCGGTGATGTTGTCGACGCCGTCGAGGGTGCCGCCGCCCTCGTAGATCGCGGTGACCGTCTGCCTGGCGGTGTCGTAGGCCCAGACCTTGCGGTCGCCCTTGGCGGTGAAGTAGCAGATCCCGGCGGCGTAGTGGCAGCCCTCGCCGCCGCTGAAGTGGCGGGCCGCCGAGACCTGGTGCCTGGTCTGGGTGTCGAAGACGCCGGGCGTCGCGTCGGGCACGGGCCGCCACTCGACGTCGTCGCCGCCGAGTCCGCAGAGCACGTCGAGCCGGCCGCTGGACAGGTCGCCCCAGGTGGTGGGGGTGAACCGGTAGAAGCAGCCGTCGCCCTCGTCCTCGGTCAGGTAGACGACCTTGTGGTCGGGGTCGCAGGCCGCGGCCTCGTGCTTGAACTTGCCCATCGCGGGACGCTGCTGGGCGGAGCGGTTGCCGTACGGGTCGGTCTCGTAGACCTTGCCGCGGAAGATCTCCTCGCACGACAGCCAGGTGCCCCACGGGGTCGCGCCGCCCGCGCAGTTGAGGTTCGTGCCGCTCAGGATCCGGTACGCCCGGTCGATCGAGCCGTCGGCCCTGAACCTGATCGCCGAGGCCCCGCCCACGAGCGGCACCTCGGAGTTGGACACGTAGATCCAGCCGGAGCCGTCGGCGAAGCACGCGCCGCCGTCAGGAGCGGGGTGCCACAGCGTGCCGCCGACGACCCGGCCCGACCTGGCCACCACCCGGCTGGTGAAACCGGCGGGCAGCGCCATGCCGTTGGCGTCCGGGGCGCCGAGCGGCCCGTACGGGCTCACGCCCGCGCCCGCCGCGGAGGCGACGGCGTCGTGCCACATCGCCCCGGAGAACGCGACCGCCGCGGAGACGGTCCTGATGAACGTACGACGGCGCATCATCACTCCACGTGGCTCGCGTCGTTCGAGGTCGTTTGAATTCGCAGACATGACGATGAGCCCTGCTCGTCCTTCTGTGAACTGGACAGGGCGGTAAATCCGGACGGTCAAATCTGTGACGCCTCACAAATCTGGGCGGCATTCCGTGAAGCCGATTGACGGCGGCCCCGGCGCGATCCACCATGGCCCGAACCCCCGGCCTCGATCAGCCCCCGAGGTGCCCGTGCGCGTGCTTCCCCGTCTCCTCACCGCCCTCGCCCTGGCCTGCGCGACGCTCGCGGCCCCGCCGGCGTCACCGGCCTCGGCGGTCCCGCAACCGTCCGGCTGCGACCCGATCGACCCGGCGGCCTGCCTGCTGCCGTTCCCGAACGACTGGTACACCGTCGCCGACCGGGGCACCGACACGGGCCGCCGGGTGGCCTTCGCGGCCGAATCCATGCCGGTCTCGGTCGCCGGCGTGCCGATCGCGCCCGCCGAGTGGAACAGGAACGACGGCTTCTCGCCGGGCTCGATGCTGCTGGCCAGAGTGCCGGGCCTCGACCTGGCCAGGACGGGCGCCGCGCCGATCACCGACATCGGCAGGTCGCTGGACCGGGACGCGCCCGTCGTGCTGCTGGACACCGTGACCGGGGAGCGGTGGCCGTACTGGGCCGAGCTCGACGCGAACGCGCCAGCCGGCCGCCAGGCCCTGATCGTCCGCCCGGCCCGCAACCTGAGCGAGGGCCACCGGTACGCCGTCGCCCTGCGCGACCTTCGCGACGCCGCCGGCGCCCCGATCCCGCCGAGCCCCGCCTTCGCCGCGGTCGCCGGGCCGCCCCTGCCGCCGGACCACGAGCTGCACGACCGCCAGCGCCGCCTCCAGCCCGCGCTGTCCGCGCTGCGCCGCGCCGGCGTCGGCACCCGCGGCCTCTACCTGGCCTGGGACTTCACCGTCGCCAGCGCGCGCGGCCTGGCCGGTCCCGCGCTGGCCATGCGCGACGACGCCCTGCGCACGCTGCGCGGCCGCGCGCCCGCCTTCGAGGTCACCTCGGTCACCGACCTCACCCCCGAGCAGGACGCCCAGATCGCCCGCCGGGTCGAGGGCACCTTCCGGGTGCCGAGCTACCTCGACCGGCCCGGCGGCCCGCCCGGGTCGGCGCTCAACCGCGGCCCCGACGGCCTGCCGGCCCGCCTGCCCGGCAACGAGCAGGTGGCGCCCTTCCGCTGCGAGATCCCCCGTGTCGCCTTCGACCGCCCCGCCCGGCCATCCCTGTACGGCCACGGCCTGCTCGGCAGGCACTCCGAGGTGGGCGCGTCGAACGTGAAGACCATGGCGCAGGAGCACGGCTTCCTCTTCTGCGCCACCAAGTGGATCGGCATGGCCGACGAGGACATCCCGAACGTCGTCTCCGTCTTCACCGACATCTCCCGGTTCGGCACGATCCCGGACCGCACGTTGCAGGGGTTCCTCGACTTCATGTTCCTGGGCCGCGCCATGACCGCCCCCGACGGCTTCGCCGCGCACCCCGCCTTCCGCACCGCCCGCGGCCGCCCGCTGATCGACCTGCGCCACGGCCTGGTGTACGACGGCAACAGCCAGGGCGGCATCCTGGGCGGCGCGCTGGTCGCGCTGTCGAAGGACATCGAGCGCGGCGTGCTCGGCGTGACCGGCATGAACTACAGCACCCTGTTCAACCGCAGCGCCGACGCCGCCCCCTTCCAGGCCGCCTTCGACCGGGCCTACCCCGACAAGCTGGACCAGCAGATCGTCCTGGCGCTCATGCAGATGTCGTGGGACCGCGGCGAGGCCGACGGCTACGCCGCCCACCTGACCGACCGCCCCTACCCGGGGACGCCCCGGCACCGGGTGCTCATGCACGTGGCCTTCGGCGACCACCAGGTGGCCACGGTCACCGCCGAGGTCGAGGCCCGGACCGTCGGCGCCCGGCTGCTGACCCCGGCCCTCGCCCCGGGACGCAGCCCGGACGTCGTGCCGTTCTGGGGCATCCCCGGCATCCGCGGCCGGGCCCATCCCGGCTCGGCCCTGGTGATGTGGGACAGCGGCGCCCCCGCGCCGCCGCTCACCAACACCCCGCCCACGCAGGGCGAGGACCCGCACGAGAAGCCGCGCAGGACCCCGGCCGCCCAGTTGCAGAAGTCGGTGTTCCTCAAGACCGGCGTGGTCGCCGACGTCTGCGATGGGCCCTGCGTCACCCAGTGAGGCCGGGCCGCCACATGGGCCAGAACAGGGCGCCGTCGGGCAGCGCGAACGGCTCCTCGGCGTGGTAGCCGTGCCTGGCGTACAGGTCGCGGCTGCGGGCGCTGCTGGCCTCCAGGTAGGCGGGCGCGCCGTCCAGCAGGGCGTGGTGGCGGCGCAGCAGCGCCGATCCGAGGCCCTGGCCCTGGTGGTCCGGGTGCACGGCCAGGAACGCCAGGTGGTGGTACGGCGGCTCCGGGTGGTGCCGTTCGAACAGCTCGTCCAGCACCCGGAAGCGGTCGGCCCACCTGCCGGTGGCGGCGGCCAGGCGGCGGTCGTAGTCGGGCGGCTCGGGCAGCGGTGCGTCGGCGGTGTGCCGCAGCCAGACCGCGACCGCGCGGTCCTCGTCGAGCAGGTCCACCTCGCCGTGCTCGATGGCGTGCGAGACGAGGATCAGGAAGTCGGCCACCATGATCTCGTGCCGCCCGGCCGGCTCGGGCACCAGGTACGACACGGCGGGCAGCCGCGCGAACGCGGTCGCGATCAGCTCGGCGACCGCGCCGGCGTCCTCGGGCGTCGCCCGGCGGACGTCGTGCGCCGCCACGTCCTGGGCGCGCCTCAACGGACGGCCTCCGGCGTGGCGGCGGCCTTGGCGCCCATGCCCACCAGCGAGTACACGCTCGGCTGTCCCGCGCGCAGGACCAGCGCCCAGCCAACGCCGAACAGGGCGGCCGCCGCGTACACGACCGGCAGGATCCAGGCCAGCGGATCGCCCTCGGGCACCCCGAGCAGCGTCGCGAAGTTGTCCAGCGCCAGCCACACCATCACCGCCAGCGCCAGCGCGGCGGGCACCGGGGCCAGGAACCGCCGCGCCAGGCTCTCGCCGCTCGGCTGCCGGGCGAAGAAGGCGACGATCGCGATCGAGGTCACGAATACCAGCAGCAGCACCCCGAACCCGCCGAACGAGCCGCCGTAGAAGAAGAGCTGCACCAGCGGGTCGAGCCCCAGGACGGCGTAGACCACGATGACGACCAGCCCGAGCACGGTCTGCGCGATCGAGCCCGACCGGGGCGCGCCGCTGCGCGGCCGGGTGCGGCCGAAGAAGGCGGGCAGCACCCGCTCGCGGCCGAGCGCGAAGAAGTACCGGGCGGTGGTGTTGTGGAAGGAGATCATGGCGGCGAACACGCTGGTGACGAAGAGCACCCGGGCGATGTCCACGACCGCGCCGCCGAGGTGCTGGTTCGCGATGACGAAGATCGTCTCGGCCTGGTCGCGGCGGGCGGCGGCCACGATGTCGGCCGGTCCCGTGGCGACCGTCATCGCCCACGACGACAGCGCGTACAGCCCCGCGATGATCGCCACCGACGCGTACGTGGCCAGCGGCACGGTCCGCCGCGGATCCCGGCTCTCCTCCGAGAACACCACCGAGGACTCGAACCCGACGAACCCGAGCGTCGCGATGACCAGCAGCGCCCCCACCCCCGGCACGAACAGCGCCGCAGGCGACAACGTCTCGGCCGAGAACCCCGACCGCGCCGGGTTGACCAGGTCCGCCAGGTCGAACAGCAGGATGACCGCCACCTCGGCGGTGAGCAGGACGGCCAGCAGCCGCCCGTTGACGTCCACCCGCATCAGCCCGAGCACGCCCACCAGCGCCCAGGCGACCAGCGAGATGGCCCACCAGGGCGGCGCGCCGCCGAACCAGCGTTCCAGCAGCGGGGTGGCGGCCGCGCCGAAGGCGCCGTACAGGCCGACCTGGAGGGCGTTGTAGGCGATCAGCGCCACCCAGGCCGCCGCGATGCCCGCCGGACGGCCGAGCCCCCGGCTGATGTAGGTGTAGAACGCGCCGGCGTTGGCCATGTGGCGGGCCATGGCGACGTACCCGACCGCGAACACCGCCAGCACCGCGCCCACGACCAGGAACGCGATCGGCAGCCCGGTGATGCCGGTGACGGCGTAGCCGGTGGTGATCACACCGGCGACGACGGTGAGCGGCGCGGCGGCCGACAGGACGAAGTAGACGACCGAGGGCGCGCCGAGCCGGTCGGCGGCCAGGGCGCCGGCGATCGGGTCGGGCGCGGCGCCGGATCTCGCGGAGGGCATCGCGTTCCTTTCTGGGGGGTTCAGGTGCGGTGTGGCCGGGCCGGTGGTCCGGGGCTCACGTCCGGTAGGTCAGGACGGCGTCGCCGACGGCCGCGCTCACCTGGCGGCCGAGGTCGCTGAGCGGCTGGGGCATCGCGGCCAGCACCGTGGTCAGGTACTGGTGGGCGCCGCGCCGGTCGGCCGGGTCCTCGACGACGACGTCGGTCAGGTCGCAGGCCTCGGCCAGCGCCGCCAGCGCCATGTCGTGCGGGGGCAGCGGCTGCCACTTCACCAGCGCGAGCCGCAGCCGGGCGGAGGGCCACATGGCCCGGTTGAAGTCGGTGGAGAAATAGCGGAATTGTTTACGCTTGAGCAGCCTCGGGGTTTCGCGTTCGAGCAGTCCATTACCCATCAACCGGGCGGTGACTTCGGTGACCGAGCGTTGTGCGAGGTAGGCCAGCCAGGTGCGCACGTCGGTGTGCTGCGGGGAATTGCCTATTTCGGTCAGCACCTTTCCGGTCAGCTCGTCCGGGACCCGGCGGCGGTCGACCACCCGCAGCCGGACCCCCTCGACGGTGATCCGCTGCTCCAGCACCAGCTCCGCGAGCAGCGCCCCGGCCAGGCCGAGCGCCACGCCCGGGACGTGCAGCCGAGGCTTGCCCGAGCCCGTCGCGTCCCAGCAGACGAAGAAGAAATCATCGGCAAGCAAAAATCGGCCCGCTCACTATAGGAATTGGTGGATGACCGGTTCGGGAAGCAGCGTGTAGCCGCCAGCGGCAATTTCTACCAAAAACCCGCATCTCCGGGCTAGACCCTATTTATCGGGAAATAAAAAAACACCGGCTTCATGGAGAAGCCGGTGCCGCCCGATCCGGGCCCGTCAACCGATGGTCGCCGGGGTTCCGGATCGTCAGTTCGCGCAGTCCTGCTTGTCGAGGGCCAGGCCCATCTCGTAGATCTTGCCGTTGCGGAGCAGGAAGTAGTAGTGCGCCTTGGCGTTGCCCGGCGCGGCGACGTACGGGAAGCCGCTCGCGGCCGTCCGCAGCTTGGTCGCGTAGGCGCGCTTGAGCTGGACGTTGGTCGAGCCGATGCCGATGCCCTGCGGCGTCTTGACGCCCTTCGGGGCGAAGATGATCGCCACGCCCTGCTTCTTGGAGATGAAGAGGCCGACCGTGTCGCGGCCCGTCCTGTGGGCCTTGAGGTCCCAGCCGGAGCAGGAGGGGGAGTCGAGGCCGGACTTGTGGACGATCTTCCCGGTGGCCTGGGCGGCCTTGGCGCTCATGCCCAGCGTGACCCCGCCGTACCCCTGGGGGCCGAAGGCGGGGGCGGCCAGCGCGGGGGAGGCGGTCCCGGCCAGCGCGACGCCCGCCGCGAGGGCCGCCGTGAGGGTCGCCGCCGCGATGATGTGCTTCGTCGTCATGCAGGGTTTGACTGCGCGCCCGGCGCACAAGTTCGCCCGGTTCGCGGGCGGCTCCGGGCTGACGTGTCCGTTACGCGGTTGAGGGATGGTCTTGTCCCGGGCCCGGGTACTGGTGCCGGTGATCACAGCCCAGGAGGCACCAGAGATGACGGATGTTCCTATCGTTGTCGGCATAAATCGTACTCAGGATGGTTCTGTTGCTGTCGCTGTGGGCGAGTCGGGCATGTACAGCCTGCAGAAGGAGCGCATCACCCGGCGCAGGCACCACTGGGGCCGGCTGGGCGACCTGCCGGACGTGTACCTGCCCGAGATGCCGCTGCTCAAGGAGCCCGTGGACCTCGTGGTCGAGGGATACGCCGCCGACACCGAGATCGAGCACAAGGACGCCTACGAGGAGGAGCTGCGCGAGACGCTGAGCCTCAAGGAGAACGCCCGGCTCGTCCTGGTCTCCCACCATCTCAGCCACCTCTACAGCGCGTTCCCGCCCTCGCCGTTCGACCGGGCGGCGGGCCTGGTGATCGGCGCGCAGGGCAGCCGGGTCAGGGACCTCACCGAGCCGGCCCCGCTGCCGAAGGGCACCCGCGACGACATGCTGGAGGTCGCCTCGTTCTACCGCTGCGAGCGCGGCGGCCCGGTCGAGTGCCTGGCCAAACAGCTCTGGGACGGCGACTGGGCCCGGCCGGCCGGCCTCGGCTGCTTCTACACCTTGCTGACCAGGCTGCTGTGGCCCGAGGGCGAGGGCAACGAGGCCAAGGTCATGGGCCTGGCCCCCTTCGGCGACGCCTACGTGTACGGCCTGCCCGACCTCGACGTGCGCGGCCACGAGGTGTTCATCCCCGAGGAGTGGATCGAGACCTTCGCCCAGCGGGACGCCTACGTCTACGAGCCCGGCGGCGAGCGCTTCTCCCGGGCGGCGGACCTGGCCGCGGCCGGCCAGCGGGTCTTCGAGAACGCCCTCGCCCAGGTGGTCGCCTGGCTGCACGGGCAGACCGGCCTGGACCGGCTGGTCTACGCCGGCGGCGCCGCGCTCAACGCCACGGCCAACGGCCGGATCGTCCGCGAGTCGCCGTTCCGCGAGGTGTTCATCCCGCCGAGCCCGCACGACGGCGGCACCGCCGTGGGCTGCGCCCTGTACGGGCTCATCGAATGCCTCGGCGTCGAGAGCCGCTTCCGCTGGACCGACGACTTCCTCGGCCCCGACCCGGACGAGACCGAGATCGCCGCCGCGGTGCGGAGCCTGCCGGACGGCCTGGTGGCCGAACAGCCGGCGGACCTCGTCGGCGCGACGGTGTCGCTGCTGGAGAGCGGCCGGGTCGTGGGCCTGCACCAGGGCCGCAGCGAGTCGGGCCCGAACGCGCTCGGCAACCGCAGCGTGCTCGCCGACCCGGCCAGGCCGGATATGCAGGACTACGTCAACTTCGAGGTCAAGGGCCGCGAGTGGTTCCGCCCGCTGGCCGCGCTGGTGCTGGCCGAGCACGCCGAGCGCCTGTTCGGCGTCGACCGCCCGGCCCCGTTCCTGCAGTGCGTCGTGGACGTGCGCCCCGAGCACCGCGCGAGCCTGGCGGGCGTGACCCACGTGGACGGCACGGCGCGGATCCAGACCGTGGAGGAGCGGGCCACCCCGTTCCTGCACGCCCTGCTGACCGGGTGGCACGCGGCCACGGGCTCCCCGGTGCTGGTCAACGCCTCGCTCAACGGCCCCGGCGAGCCGCTGACCGAGACGCCGGAGCAGTCGATCGACACCCTGCTCTCGACGAGCCTGCACGCCCTGGTCATGCCGCCGTACCTGATCCGCAAGCGCGAGGAGCCGCCGGTGCCCGGCCTGAACTGGGACCGCGACTAGCATGCGCGTTCACCCAGCCGTCCCCGTGGTGCTGACCGTCCTGGCCACGCTGTCGGCGGCCTGCGGCGGCGGCCCCGTGCGCACCACCCAGGGGGTGGTCGTGACGTCCGCCTCGCCGTCGCAGAGCACGCGGAACGCGCTGGCCGGGAAGGTCGTCGTGCTCGACCCCGGGCACAACGGCGGCAACGCCTCCCATCCCAAGGAGATCAGCCGCCCGGTCGACATCATCACCGGGCGCAAACCCTGCAACACCACCGGCACCCAGACCGCCGCGGGCTACAGCGAGCACGCCTTCACCTGGGACGTCGCGAACCGCCTGAAGCCGCTGCTCGAGGACATGGGCGCCAAGGTGGTGCTGACCAGGCCGGACGACACCGGCGTCGGCCCCTGCATCAACGAGCGGGCGGCCATCGGCAACAAGGCGCGGGCGGACGCCGTCCTGTCCATCCACGCCGACGGCGCGCCGCCGGCGGGCCACGGCTTCCACGTGATCCTGCCGGGCCTGGTGCCCGGGCACAACGACGCGATCATCCAGCCGTCCAGAAGGCTCGGCGTGGCCGTCCGGAACGCCTTCCGCGACGGCACCGGCATGCCGTACGCCACCTACGTCGGCGAGCAGGGCCTGCAGACCCGCACCGACCTGGGCGGGCTCAACCTGTCCACCCGCCCGGCGGTGTTCATCGAGTGCGGCAACATGGCCAATCCGGGCGACGCCGCCAAGATGTCCGACGGCGAGTTCCGCGGGGAGATGGCCGGCTCCCTGGCCGCCGGGCTCAAGCAGTTCCTGACCGGCTAGGCCCCGTAGGCGCGGAGGAAGACCTCGACCGCGGCGTCGGCGAGCCGGTCGAGCTCGGCCTCGGTGTGGTGCTCGCCGCCGCCCGCGAACATGACCTTGTTCACCGGGATCCACAGCAGCAGGCCGACGAAGTGCTCGGCGGCCAGCCGCGGGTCGTCCATGGGACGCAGGCCGTGCCCGGCCAGCCGGCCGAAGGCCGTGGACATGCTCTCCAGCGAACGTTCGAAGCCCTGCTCGTACCAGGTGCGGCCGAGGTCGGGGAAGCGGTCGGCCTCGGCGATGATCAGCCGCCGCAGCCGCAGCACGTCGGGTTGCATGATCGAGGCCAGGAACTCGTGGGCCAGCTTGCGCAGCCCCTTGTCCAGGTCGTCGTCGCCCGCCAGCGACTCGGTGATCAGCTTGGCCAGGCCCTCGATCTGCGCCGTGGTGTCGAGGATGATCGTGGTGAAGAGCTGTTCCTTGTCGCTGAAGTGCTTGTAGACGGTCTGTTTCGAGACCGCGGCGATCGAGGCCACCTCGTCCATGCTCGCGCCCACGTAGCCGTTGCGCAGGAACACCGCGCGCGCGGCGTCCAGGATCTGCCTGCGCTTGCGGGCCGTCCGGCCCTCCTCGTCGGTCAACGTCACGCCACCTTTTCGATCATGAGTTCGCATAGTACTGGACAGTTCCGTACCGATGTGAGTACTGTACCGTCCAGTTCCCGAAACGAACAGGAGTGACGACCTCATGAGCGACCTTCAGCAGCAGGTGCAGCAGACCGCCGACAAGCTGGTCGAGTCAGGCGCCGAGCGCGGGTTGCAGGTGGCCGTCTACCGCGACGGCGTGCAGATCGTGGACGTGGTGGCGGGCGTGGCCGACCCGGAGACCGGCCGTCCGGTCACCTCCGACACCCCGTTCTACAACTTCTCCATCGGCAAGGGCGCGACCTCGACGGTCGCCCACATGCTGGCCGAGCGCGGCCTGTACGACTACGACACCCCGGTCGCCGACCTGTGGCCGGAGTTCGCCAGGAACGGCAAGGGCGGCGTGACCGTCCGCCACGTGCTGACCCACACGGCCGGCGTGCCCGGCGTGCCGCTCGACACCACGCCTGAGGACGTCTGCGACTGGGACAAGATGGTCGCCGCCCTGGAGAACGCCGAGCTGTGGTGGGAGCCGGGCACGAAGATGGGCTACCACGCCTACACCTTCGGCTTCCTCGTCGGCGAGATCGTCCGCAGGGTCACCGGCAAGCGCATCTCGCAGGTGCTGCTGGAGGAGGTCTCCGGCCCGCTGGGCGTGGCCCGCGAGCTCTACTTCGGCATGCCGCCGGCCGAGCAGCACCGCCTGGCCCGGCTGGAGGACGAGCCGATGGACCCGTCGGCGTTCGGGGACCTGCCGGCCGACCTGCCGATGTTCAAGGCCGGGCCGATGGAGCTGATGCCCAATGCCGCCCTCGGCAGCAGGCCCGACTACCTGACCGCCGACATCCCGGCCGGCGGCAAGACCTCGGCCAGGGCCATCGCGCGCATGTACGCCGCCCTGCTCGGCGAGGTGGACGGCGTGCGGCTGATCTCGCCGGAGCGGCTGCGCGAGGCGACCACGGTGGCCTACAGCGGCCCGGACGAGGTCTTCGGCATGCCCTCGACGTGGGGGCTCGGCTTCACCATCGGGCTTCCCGGCGGCTCGCCGCAGGAGAGCGCGACGGCGTTCGGCATCGGCGGGGCGGGCGGCAGCTACGCGTGGGCCGACACCGCGACCGGCACCGCCGTCGCCCTCACCAAGAACCGCCTCACCAACGACTTCGCCGCCGTCGGCGAACTGGCCGCCCTGGTCGCCCGGTCCTGAGGGCGCGGGGGGCTCACCGCCTCCGCGGCGGCTCAGCCGTCGCGGCACAGGGGCCGGCCGCCGACCACGCAGGCGATGCCGTCGAGGTCGCAGCTCAGCAGGGTGCCGTCCATGCCGAGCACGAGCACGAGATCGCTCCTCGACCGGTGGGCCAGCATGATCCGGCCGACGACACCGTTGTCCAAGACCACGGTCGGGCGGCTCGCAGCGCTGTCCATGTCCTGGCGACTCCTCTCGGGTTCACAACAGGCCACGCGCCGGACCCGTCCCCACCAGGATGCACAGCCTCCGCCTCCGGCGCATCGGTCATCCGGCTCTACTTTCGTACGGATCCTGCGTTGTCGCCCTCCCGCCATGCTCGCGGGAGGCGTGGTGCGAGACTGGCAGCGGCAGGCGACGTGCGAAGGAGGCCGGCGTGCGGACGTGGTTGACCGAGCGGTTCGGGCTGACGGTGCCCCTGGTGGGCGCGCCCATGGCCGGAGTGGGCGCGGGCCGGCTGGCCGCCGCCGTCTCCGCGGCCGGCGCGCTCGGCGTGATCGGGGTGTCCTCCGCCGCCCCCGCCTCCTGGATCGAGGCCGAGGCCGCCGTCGCCGCCGGGAGCGGGCGGCCGTACGGGATCGGGCTCATGGCCTGGGCGCTGCCCGGCAACCCGGCCCAGTTCGAGGCCGTGCTCGCGGCCCGGCCGCGGCTGGTCTCGGTGAGCTTCGGGCCGTACGAGCGGTACGTGGAGGAGCTGCGGCAGGCCGGCATCACGGTCGTCACGCAGGCGGGCACCACCGACGAGGCCCGCGCCGCCGAGCAGGCCGGCGTCGACGCGGTCGTGGCGCGCGGGGCCGAGGCGGGCGGTCACGGCCGGGCCGACGTCGGCACGCTGCCGCTGCTCCAGAGCGTGCTCGACGCCGTCCGCGTCCCGGTGCTGGCTGCGGGCGGCATCGCCACCGCGCGCGGGCTGGCCGCCGTGCTGGCGGCCGGGGCCGCGGGCGCGTGGGCCGGCACGGCGTTCATGGGCTGCGCGGAGACGGCCCTGCCGGAGACGGCGGCGGCCCGCGTGCTGGCCGCCGCCGAGACCGACACCGCCTACGGCCGCGTCTTCGATGTGGCCCAGCGCCTCGACTGGCCGGCCGAGTACGGCGGCCGGGCCCTGCGCAACCCGTTCTTCGACCGCTGGGCCGGGCACGAGGAGGAGCTGGCGGCCGACGAGGAGGCCGCGGCGCGGATCGCCGCCGCCCGCCGCGACGGCGACTTCGACACCGCCTGCGTCTACGCGGGCCAGGCCGTCGGGATGGTGCGCGAACGGCGCACGGCCGCCGACGTGGTGGCCGGCTTCGCCGAGGCGGACGCGCTGCTGCGCCGCTTCGCCCCGCCCGGTGGATGACGCCCACCCTGGCCTGATGCATCCTCTTGTGTCATGACAAATCAGACGCTCCCCCCAGCGCCCCCGGCGCCCTCCGTCGCCACGGCACCGGGGACCGCGTCCGCCAGGGGCAGCGTGCTGGAGGTGATGGAGAAGATCGGCACGGTCGTCGTGCCGATCGCCGTCGCCGTCTACGCCCTGCTCTACCTGGGCTTCGAGAGCGTCTACGACACCTTCGGCATCACCCCCGAGCAGGCCGGGCTCACCCAGGCGAGCATCTTCGGCCACCTGGTGGCGACGCTGGTGCTGCTCTTCCTGACCCTGCTGCCGCTGCTCGGCCTGGTCGTGGGCGCCTGGTGGCTGCTCGACCGGATCACCCGCGGCGCCGCCGGACGCGTCCTCGACCGGGGGCGGGAACAGCCGTGGCTGGCCGCCGCGGTGGGCGCGGCGCTGTCGGGCGTCGCGTACTGGGGGCTGCTCGGCATCCTCGACGTCGCCGGCACGCCGGTGCTGATCACGGTCGTGGTGGTGGGGCTGTTCTGCCTGCTGGTGCCGTACCGGTTGTTGCGGGCGCGGCCGACCGGGCGGGCCGCGATGCGGGTGCTGACGGGCGCGCTGGTGGGGGTGGGCCTGGGGTTCGTGCTCGTCGGCTGGATGACCCAGGGGGCCGAGGCGGTGCACGACCGCGGCGAGGCCAACCTCGTGCTCCAGCTCACCGGCTTCTCCAACCAGTGGGCCGAGGTGCGCGACGACTCCGGCAAGCTCCTGTCGAAGGGGCAGCGCTGGCTGGTGCTCGGCCAGGACTCCGGCGCGTACGTGTTCTACGACTGCGCCACGGCCGGCACGATCCGCCGTCCGATCGACGCGACGGTGCTGAGCAGGATCGAGCTCGACCCCGAGTTCGACGCCCCCCGCCCCTGCGGCTATGCGGCCAAATAGAACACGTTCCGGTAAGTTACCGATTAGTATGGCCACCGAACAGTGGCAGGCGAGGAAATGGGTCACCATGTCTGAGCTAGAACGTGTTCCGCCCGGAGTCGATCCGAACGTGCCGAGCTCCGCCCGGGTGTACGACTACCTGCTCGGCGGCAAGGACAACGTCGCCGTCGATCGCGCGGTCGCCGAGAGGCTGCTGGCCGTCGCGCCCGACGCCCGAGCCGTCGCCAGGGCCAACCGCCGCTTCCAGATCGAGGCCGTGCGGCACGTCGCCCGCCAGGGCGTGCGCCAGTTCATCGACCTCGGCACCGGCATCCCCACCTCGCCCAGCATCCACGAGACCGTCCGCGAGGTGAGCCCGGCCTGCCGGGTGGTCTACGTGGACCACGACCCGATGGTCCGCCTGCACGCCCAGGTGATGCTCGCCGACCAGCCCGGCGTCGCCGGCATCCAGGGCGACCTGCGCAGGCCCGCCGACATACTCGCCGACCCGCACGTCACCGGCCTCATCGACTTCGACCAGCCGGTCTGCGTGCTCATGGCCGGCGTGCTGCACTTCGTCATGGACGACGAGGACCCGCCCGGCATCGTGGCCGCCTTCAGGAAGCCCATGGCGCCCGGCAGCCATCTGGTGCTCTCCCACGCGATGGCCGAGAGCTCTCCCGAGGCCGTCGCCCAGCTCCGCCTGGCCACCGCCGGCTCGCCCGCCCAGGGCGCGTTCCGCAGCCACGCCGAGGTGCTGCGGCTGTTCGACGGGTTCGAGCTGATCGGGCCCGGCCTGGTGCCCGTCCAGGACTGGCGGCTCACCGACGACGACCACCTCCCGCTGCTGGACGGCACGCCCCGGCTCCGGCTCGACGCGGGCGTGGGCCGGGTGCCCGTTCAGTAGTCCTTCAGCGCGATGTTGGTGGCGAACTTGTCGGTCACCTTCATCATCAGGCCGAGCAGGAAGCCGAACTTGAAGGTCCAGTTCCGCATCCGGATCCCGGCGGGGGAGCCGGGCGCCAGGAACGTGCCCGCGTTGTTGCCGCTCCTGGTGACCTTGGAGTAGCGGCGCATCTGGCGCTCGTACTCGGCGAAGGCCACGCGGTGGTCGCCGCCCGCCGCGGCCAGTTCCTCGGCCAGCACGTACGCCCCCACCAGCGCCAGCCCGCTGCCGAACCCGCCCAGCGTGCTGCCGTACGCCGCGTCGCCCAGCAGCGCCACCCGGCCGGCGACGTACCGGTCGATGTTCACCCTGCTGATCGAGTCGAGGTAGACGTCCTTGGAGCCGCGCACCGCGTCGAGGACCTGCGGGGTGCGCCAGCCCATGCCGGCGTAGGCCCGCTCCAGGATCGCCTTCTGCTGCTCGACGTCGTAGCGGTCGTAGTCGAGCCGCTCGGAGGCGAAGACGAAGAACGCCGGCGCCTTCGGCCCGCCGACCGCGACCATCCTGCCGGGCTCGTTGTACATCTGGCCGTGCGGGCCGAAGTCGGTGTCCAGCTCCACCAGCGCGTAGTAGTGGCCGAGGAAGTCCACGCACTCGGACTCGGGGCCGAAGGCCAGCCTGCGGACGTTGGAGTGGATGCCGTCCGCGCCCACGACCAGGTCGAACGTGCGGGGGGCCGAGCGTTCGAAGGTGACGTGCACGCCGCCCGGGGCCTCGGTGAGCGAGGTGATGGAGTCGCCGAAGACGTACTCGCAGGTGGCGGCGGTGCGCTCGTACAGCAGGCGGGCCAGGTCGCCGCGGCGGATCTCGAGGTCGCCGCCGGTGAACTCGCCGGGCATGACCCCGAGCGTGCGGCCGTCGGCGTCCACGAAGTGCTGGTCGGTGCCGCCGGTCTGGAGGCGGCGCACGTCGTCCAGGATGCCCATGCGGGTCAGGACGGTGTGGTGGGTCTCGCCCTTGAAGTCCACCGCCTGGCCGCCCTCGCGCAGGGCCGGCGCCTTCTCCACGACGGTGACGTTGCAGCCGCGGCGGGCCAGGCAGTGGGCCAGCGCGGGGCCGCCGATGCTGGCGCCGGAGATGAGTACGCGGGTGTTCTGCAGGTTGTCTCTCATGCCGGCAAGCCTCGCCGGGAGCGCTGACAACCCGGCGACGACCGGCTGACAGTCCCCGGCGCGGGCGTCCCCGACTGTCAGGGGCCGGGGCCGGGCTGTCAGGTGAGGATCGTGGAGCGGGCCTCGTCCCTGGTCATCGCGGCGCCGCGGGCGTACAGGGCGGCGAAGCGCTCCGGGCCGAGCGCGGCCGTGGCGGCGGCGGCCGTCGCGGCGACGTCGTGATCGCCGGTGACCGCCGTCCCGCGCAACGCGACGCCCACGCCGAGCAGCAGCGCCGCCCGTTCCGGCGGGTCGTCGAGCAGGGCGGCCCCGGCCAGGCCCTCGACGGCGTCGGCCAGGTCACTGTCGATCGGCGAGCGCAGCGCGACGGCCACCGCCTCCCGGTGCCGGGCCACGGCCTCGGCCGCCTCGCCCCTGGCCTGGGCCAGCCGGGCCAGCGCCGTGAGCACCTGCGGATCCGTGCTGCCGGCCAGCGGGGAGCCCGGAGCGGTGGCGGCCAGCGCGTCCCGCAGCCGTTCGGCGGCCTCGCCGAGATCCCCCTCGATCCTGGCCAGGTCGCCCAGCCTCACGTGCACGGCCGCCGTCAGCTCGGGCCGCCCCAGCTCGCGGGCCAGCTCGCGGGCGCGCAGGCAGTCGGCCCTCGCCGCGGCCAGGTCGCCCGCGCGCAGCCGGGCGTCGGCTCGCCGGCACAGCACGTCCACCAGCTCGTCCAGCGCGCCGAGCTCGTCGAGCAGGTCGAGCGCCTGCGCCCACAGCTCCGTCGCCCGCGCCCACTCGCCGCGCCAGCCCGCGATGACCGCCAGCCAGTCGAGCCCCTGCGCCTTCCCCCAGCGCTCGCCCAGCGCGCCGAACTCCGCCAGCACGATCTCCAGCTCCCGCTCGGCCGCCACGATGCCGCCGTTCAGCAGCATGAGCAGCGCTTCGCCGAGCCGGCCGAGTGCCCGGCTCCACGGGTCGCCGTCGAGCTCGCGCTGCCGCGGCCGTTCCACGTCGCGCTCGGGCGGCCCCGCGGTCATGCCCCACAACGCGGCGGCGAACGGGTGCCGTACCGGCCGGTCCGGGTCCGACGTGAGCTCGGCGGCCCGCCTCCAGTGCGGCGACCCGGTGCCGGGGGCGGCGTGCAGGACGGCGAGCACGTACTCGTCGGTCAGGCCCGCCGGCGGTTCGGCGCCGAGCACGTCGAGCAGCCGCCGGGCGGGCTGGACGGCCTGGCCGCGCCGCCCGCTCAGGTACCAGTACATGGCCAGGGCGGCGATCAGCCGCAGCGCGGCCGGCGGGTCGTGCTCGACGCTCCAGCGCAGCGCGGCCTGGAGATCGGCGTCGTCGGCCCCCAGGAGGGCCAGCCATTCGAGCTGCTCGGCACGGTAGAGGTGGGGTTCGGCGCGCTGGGCGTGCTCCAGGTGCCAGGCGGCGTGCGCGGCGCGCATCCGCTGCTCCTCACCCGCCTCGGCCAGCCGCTCGGCGCAGAACAGCCGGACGGTGTCGAGCATGCGGTAGCGGTCGCCGGCGGTCTCCACCAGCGACTTGTCCACCAGATCGGCCAGCAGCACGGCGCTGTCCTCGCCGCACACCCGCTCGACCGCCGCCAGCCGGGCCCCGCCGGAGAACACCGAGAACCGCCTGGCCAGCACCTGCTCGTCGGCGTCCAGCAGGTCCCAGCTCCACTCCACCACCGCGTGCAGCGTCCGGTGCCGGGCGGCGGCCGTGCGGTCGCCGCGCGAGAGCAGCCGGAACCGGCCGTGCTCGGCCAGCCGCGCGGCGATCTCCGCCACGGGGAACGTGCGCACCCGGGCCGCGGCCAGCTCGATGGCCAGCGGCAGGCCGTCCAGCGCCGCGCAGATGCTCAGCGTCGCGTCGAGGTCCAGCTCCAGCCCGGGCCGTACGGCGGCGGCCCGGTCGGCGAACAGCCTGACCGCCGGGTAGGCGAGCGCGTCCCCGGCGGGCGTGCCCGGGGGCGGGGTGGCCAGCGGCGGGAGCGGCACCAGGTGCTCGCCGGTGATGCCCAGCGGCTCCCTGCTGGTGGCCAGGACGCGCACGCCGGGACAGCCGGCCAGCAGGCGGCGGGCCAGCGTGGCGGCCTCGGCGACGACGTGCTCGCAGTTGTCCAGGATGAGCAGCAGGTCCTGCTCGGCGAGGGCGGCGACCAGGCGTTCGGCGGGATCGGCCGGGCCGGCGACGCCCGGGCTGAGCGCCGACTCGCGCAACCCGAGCGCGTTCAGCACCAGCAGCGGCACCTGCCCCTCCCCGGCCGCGGGCGACAGGTCGGCGAAGCACGCCTGCCGCTCCCGGTCGCGGGTGGCGGCCTCGACGGCCAGGCGGGTCTTGCCGGTGCCGCCGGGGCCGGTGATCGTGACCAGCCGCGCCCCGCGCAGCGCGGCCAGGCGGGCCAGCTCCTCCTCGCGGCCGACGAACGTGGTGAGCTGCGGCGGCGGCGCCGACCGCGTGGCGTGTGCGCGCCGCTGCTCGCCGCGCAGGATCGCCAGGTGCAGCGCCGCCAGCTCGGGCGAGGGGTCGGCGCCCAGCTCGTCGGCGAGCAGCCGCCGCGCCTCGTCGTAGACGGCCAGGGCCTCGGCCTGCCGTCCGGCCGCGTGCAGGGCGCGCATCAGCAGGGCGCGCGGGCGTTCCCGCAGCGGGTGGGCGGAGACCAGCTCGCGCAGCCCCGCCGCGGGCTCGGCCTCGGGCAGGTGCAGGTCGGCCTCGTACAGGTCCTCCAGGGCCGCCAGGCGCAGCTCCTCCAGCCGGTCGGCCTGCCCTGGCGCGTACGCGGCCTCGCGCACGTCCGCGAGCGCCGGGCCGCGCCACAGGTCCAGGCACTCCCTGAGGACGGCCGCCGCGGCCGCGTGCCGGCCCCCCGCGAGCAGCCGCCGGCCCTCGCGGGCCAGCCGCTCGAAGCGGTGGGCGTCGACGTCCTCGGGCGGGACCGCCAGCCGGTAGCCGGCGCCGTGGAACTCGATCAGGTCGGCGGGCAGGTTGCGGCGCAGCCGGGAGATCTGCGCCTGTACGGCGTTGGCCGCGCCGGCCGGCGGGCTCTCGCCGTACTGGGCGTCGATGAGCCGGTCCACGCCGACCGTACGACCGGCCTCCAGCAGCAGCAGGACGAGCAGGGCACGCGGCCGGGGGCCGCCCACGGCGATCGGGTCGCCGCCGGCCGATCGCACCTCCAACGGGCCCAGGATGCCGAACTGCACGTGCCCGATTGTCCAGCATCGCGGCTGTTATCCGCACGTGGATGGGTGTGACCAGCGGTAACAGAAATGTCGGTATGCCTACCGATGAACATACGTATTTTCGCGCCATCAACAAGCGCTTAGCGTCTGGCGGCAACAAGGCGAAACGGTCCGCTTGCTGTATCCGTCACCCTTTATCACCCCCCACATCCCCTCACGCCCCGCGACCCAGGACACCCCTGACCGCTCGGCGGCCCGCGCGCGCCCAAAGGCGGCAACGGCCGGAGGGAGCCCGCCGAAAGGAGCACCACAGCGTGAAACGCAAAGCCTTACTCGCGGCGGTCGCCGGCCTGGCCACGGCCGCGACCATGACGCTTCAGGCGTCACCCGCGAGCGCCGCCCCTCCCGGAGCCACCCCCGCCCAGCAAGGCTCCAGCAGCACCCGAGCGGCGGCAGACCCCGCCTCGCTCGCCGCGGCGGTCGCCGACAAGGCCGTCTCCAGCCAGCTCGACAACCTCAGCAGAGGCCCCGACGAGGCCTACAGCCGCCGCAGTGTCACTCCCGGCGCCGGTGACATGTTCTACGTCGCCTACGACCGCACCTACAAGGGCCTGCCCGTGATCGG